>NZ_JANXWD010000143.1 GCF_025351295.1 Phenylobacterium sp. | reverse complement strand
AAGGCGTCCTCGGCCAGGTCCAGGTCGCGCAGCCGCGCGGCCAGCGCGGCGACCACCCGCGGCCGCGCCGCCGAGATCGCCGCGCCGAACATCCTAGTGGACCATCAGCGGCCGCACCTCGACCTTGCCGCCGTCCACGACCGGCACCCGCCTGGCGACGGCCAGCGCATCGTCGAGGTTCGGCACCTCGATCATGTAGTAGCCGCCCAGGTGCTCGCGGGTCTCGGCGAAGGGGCCGTCGTGGACCGTCTGCTGGCCGTTCTGGGTGACGACGGTGGTGGCGGTGGCGATGCCCTGCAGGCCGGAGCCGTCCTTCTGGATGCCCTTGGCGCGCAGGTCGGCGGCCAGGGCCATGTGCTTGGCGACGATGTCGGTCATGCGGGTCTTGCCGGCCGCACCCTCGAACGCGGTCTCGGGTTCGTAGATCAGGATCATGTACTGCATGGCGGGGTCCCTTTCCGGGGTCAGAGTGCGCGACGCGGAGGCGTGCGTCACCTGGGGAGACGCGCGGGCGGCGGCAGATTCGACAGCCGGTTGCGCGTGCTTGTGGAAGCCGGCTGATTTTGCCAGCTTCCAGGCCAGGGGCGGCGTGGCGGTCGGGCCGGATTTCAGGGGGTGTGAGTTTGGCTCTCGGTCGGCCGTGGCGCCGGATAGCGATTGGTGCGTCGACCCTGGCGGCGGCGCTCGTGGCCGCGACGGCTGGCGCACAGGACACGGCCTCGCCCCCGGAGCCGGCCCAGGCAACGCGGGAGGCGGCCAGGCTGAACAAGGCCGAGGCGCCGCAGGTGGAGAAGGCCAAGGTCCTGCGCACGCCGACGGACGCCGAGACCGAGATGCTCTACCCGCCGGACGCGCTGCGGCACGCCAAGATGGGCCGGGCGGTGATCACCTGCCAGATCGCGCCGTCGACGCAGCTGGAGAAGTGCGTGATCGCCTCGGAAGACCCGCCGGGCTTCGGCTTCGGCGCGGCCCTGATGCAGGCGGCGAAATTCTATCGGGTGCAGCCGCCCACGGTCGACGGGACGCCGGTGGCCGGGGCCAAGATCACCATCCCGATGAGCTTCCAGCTCAGCCTCGACAAGGCGGCCGAGCAGATCGACCATCGGCAGGCCGCGGCGACGGCGCGGGCCGACGCGCCGCCGGAGACGGAGGCGCAGCGGACGGCTCGGCTCGGGCCGCTCCGCCGGTCGGATAAGGTGCTGTGGGCGCCGGTGTCATACGCGGCGCTGACGATCCTGGGCCTGGCCTGGGCGGTCTTCTGGCCGCAACAAAGACGGCGCAAGAGACGGGCGAACGGCCAGTGGGCGTAAGACTTTCATGATCATCGGCATCGACCTGGGCACCACCAACTGCGCGGTCTCCGTCTGGCGCGACGGGGCGGCGGTGCTGATCCCGAACAGCCTCGGCCACACCCTGACGCCGTCGGCGGTCAGCCTGGATGAGGGCGCCAGGGGGGCGGGGGGCGGCGAGGTGCTGGTCGGCCTGCAGGCCCGCGAGCGGCAATCAACGCACCCCTCGCTGACCGCCACGGCGTTCAAGCGCTACATGGGCTCGACGCGCAAGACCCGGCTGGGCAAGCGCGACTTCCTGCCGGAGGAGCTGTCGGCCCTGCTGCTGAGGCGGCTGAAGGCCGACGCCGAGGCGTTCCTGGGCGAGCCGGTGACCGAGGCGGTGATCACCGTCCCGGCCTATTTCAACGACCGCCAGCGCAAGGCCACGCGCCGCGCCGGCGAGCTGGCGGGCCTGAAGGTCGAGCGGCTGCTGAATGAGCCGACGGCGGCGGCGCTGGCCTATGGCATCCACGAACTGGGCGCCGAGACGCGGTTCATGGTGTTCGACCTAGGCGGCGGCACCTTCGACGTCTCGATCCTGGAGATCTTTGAGGGCATCGTCGAGGTCCGCGCCTCCACGGGCGATACCCTGCTGGGCGGCGAGGACTTCAACGAAGCGATGATCGAGGCCTTCCAGCGGGCCCTGAAGACGCCGTTCGCCGACGCCGACCGGGGCGACCCGGTGTTGACGCAGCGGCTGCGCGAGGCCGCTGAGCGGGCGCGCCGCGCGCTCACCGACCAGCCGGCGGCGCGGATGGCGGTGACCTGGAAGGACCAGGTGTTCGAAGCCGAAATATCGACTGAGCTGTTCGAGGAAGCCGCCGGGCCGCTGGTCGCCCGGCTGCGCGAGCCGGTGCTGCGGGCGCTGCGCGACAGCGGCATCCGCGCCGAGGACCTGAACGAGGTAGTGCTGGTGGGCGGGGCGACGCGGATGCCGATCGTGCGCCGGGCGGTGACCCGGATGTTCGGCCGCTTCCCAAGCCACGCCGTCCACCCGGATGAGGCGGTGGCGGTGGGCGCGGCGGTGCAGGCGGGGCTGAAGGCCCGCGACGTGGCGCTGAAGGAGGTCGTGATGACCGACGTCTGCCCCTACACCCTGGGCGTGGAGGCGGGCGAGCGGGGGCCGAACGGGCAGGTCAAGGCCGGCATCTTCTCGCCGATCATCGAGCGCAACACGATCATCCCGGCCAGCCGGGTGGAGAGCTACTGGACGCTGTCGGCCAACCAGCGGCGGGTGGACATCAACATCTACCAGGGCGAGTCGCGCCAGGTGGCCGACAACGTGCTGCTGGGCCAGCTGGCGGCCGACGTGCCGCCGGCGCCGGCCGGCGAGGTCAATGTCGACGTCCGCTTCACCTATGACATCAACGGGCTGCTGGAGGTCGAGGTGCATGTGCCCCGCACCGGCGAGCGTTATGAGCTGGTGATCCTGGGCGACGAGAGCATGACGCCGGCGCAGGTGATCGCCCGGCGCGAGTCGCTGGCGCGGCTGAAGCAGCACCCGCGCGACAGCGACGCCAACCGCCACGCCCTGGCCCGCGCCGCGCGCTGCTACGAGGCCTTCCTGGGCGACCGGCGCGAGTTCATCGGCCGCTGCATCACCGAGTTCGAGCTGCATCTCGACAAGCAGGAGCCGCGGGCTATCGAGCAGGCGCGGGTGGAATTGCTGAAGCAGCTGGACGCGCTCGAGGGCGAGACCTGGCTGTGAGCGGGCTGTCGATCTGGCGCACGCTGGGGATCGCCGCCACGCGCGACCGAACGGCGATCCGCCGGGCCTATGCTGTCCGGCTGAAGGCGGTGCATCCCGAGGACGACGCGGCGGGGTTCCAGGCGTTGCGCGCGGCCTACGAGCAAGCGCTGCGACTGGCCGCCCAGCCGGAGCGGTCGGTGGCGGTCGAGGCGGCGGTGACCTGGGACGATGCGCCGCCGCCGGTTCCAGCCGCAGTCGCACCCGCTATCGACCGGGTCAGCCGCGAGGAGATCGACGTGCTGGACGCCGCCCTGGCGCGGCTGCGCGACGCGGTGACGGGGCCGGCGGCGGACCGGGACGCCGCGCGTGCGGCGTTCAGGGCGGTGGTCGCCGCCCGCGCCATGGACGCCGTCAGCGTCCGCAGCCAGGTCGAGGCCCAGGTGGGCCGGCTGATCCTGCAGGGCGGCCTGGTCGCCGCGGCGATCGTCGACCCGGCGATCGCCGAGTTCGGCTGGTCGAGCGACCGGCTGGCGGCGCGCTCCGACCTGGGCGCCATGGTGCTGGCCCGGCGCGAGGACATCGCGCTGCTGCTGCAGTTGCAGGCGCCCAGCTCGCCGCGCCATGGCGCCTTCGTCGCCCTGACCCGAAAGCCGGTGGGCGCGCGACAGTGGCGCAACCGGCTGACGCCCGGCCTGCCCAACCAGGTGCGCGCGCTGCTGGAGCTGATCTATGGCAGCCACCGCAGCCTGATCGGCGAGCTGGACAGCGACGCCGTCGAATGGTGGTCGACCTATCTGCGCACACCCCAGCTGGGGCCCGGGGCGATCTGGAGCGTGGTCGCCGCGCCGTTCGTCATCGCGCCGCTGCTGGCCGAGGGTGAGCTGTTCGGCCTCGGGGGCTGGCCGGAATTCGTGGCCGCCTACGCCGTTGCCGTGGCCGGCGTCGCCGTGGTGGCGGCGGTCAGCATCTTCGGCCTGGCGCGGGGCCGGGCGAGATGGCGGCAGACCCGCGCGGCCACCGCGCCGGCCTGGCTGCGCTACGGCTGGGCGCCTGTGATGCTGGCGAACCTGGCGGCGGCGGCCGGGGCGGCGCCGTTCCCGCGGCTGGCGTGGGCGTTTGCGCTGGTGGTCACGATCGGCTTTGCGTGGGCGGCGATCACCGCCGAGCCGGACCGCAACGGGCCGGTGGACATGATCTGGTCGCTGCCGTTCGCCTGGCTGCTGCCATTCCTGCGCATCCGGACGATGACGCCACGCTGGCTGCTGCTGAGCTTCGGCCTGATCCCGCTGGCGCTTGTGTGGTCGGCGATCGCCCCGGAGCTGGGCGAGGCGGCGGTCCTGCGCATGGCGGCGCCGCTGTACCTGGCGGCGGGGGCGTTCGTGACGGGACACCACAGCCTGGAGGCGGCCTGGCGCCACCGGCTGTCGCCGACCGGCCGCCGGATGATCCTGGTCGCCGCCGGCCTGCTGGCCTCGACCTTGCCGTTGATCCTGTGGCGAACGGCTCCAGACGCCGCCTATGCGCCCCTGATCGCGGCGGCGGTGGCGGCGATGGTGCTGCTGGAGCGGATCGTGAGCCTGGGGTGGGACGGCCGCGGGCTGCGGGACAAGCTGTTCCACTGGGGCGGCGTGCCGGCGCTGTTCGCCGCCGTCATTGCCGAGGAGGACGCCCGGCAGGGCAACGCCTTCCTGCTGTTCGGCGGCCTCTGGCTGATGGCTGGGGTCGCCGCAGGGTTGATCGGGGCCCTGCGCCGCGAGCGCGTGGAGATGCGACAGGCCGCAAGTTAGGGCGAGGACTCGATCCTCTGCCCTCACTCGTCATCCCAGGCCTTGTGCCGGGGATCCATCGTCCCGCGGGCCCGGTCGCGGGAGCAGGCCGCGTCGCGCGGCCTGCCGCACGGAATCGCGCAAGCTGAGGCAAGGGTGCCCGGCACAAGGCCGGGGATGACGATCGGGAGGAGAGGGTTACGCCGCCAGCGTCTCCCGGAATCGCACTGGCTGGCCCAGGCTGGGGGCGACGATCTCGGCGTCGCGCATCACTACCCGGCCGCGGATGATGGTCGCCATCGGCCAGCCCTTGGCCTCCATCCCGTCGAAGGGGGTCCAGCCGGAGCGGGTGGCCATCTGGGCGTGGGTGATGGTGCGGCGCGCCTTCAGGTCGACGATGGTCAGGTCGGCGTCGTAGCCGACCGCCAGCCGGCCCTTGTCGGCCAGGTCGAAGATGCGGTTGGCGCCGTGGCTGGTCAGGTCCACCAGCCGCTCCAGGCTGAGCCGGCCCTCGGCCACATGGGTCAGCATCACCGGCAGCAGGGTCTGCACGCCGGGCATGCCAGAGGGCGAGGCCGGGTAGGGGCGGGCCTTCTCCTCGCGGGTGTGCGGGGCGTGGTCGGAGCCCAGCACGTCGGCCACGCCGTTGGCCACCCCGGACCAGACGCCCATGCGGTGGAAATGGTCGCGGATGGGCGGGTTCATCTGGGCGAAGCCCTTCAGCCGCTCGTAGTCCTGCGGCCCCTCGAGGGTGAGGTGCTGCGGGGTGACCTCGACGGAGGCCACGTCCTTGTGGGCGGCCAGGTACTCGATCTCGTCGCGGGTGGTGACGTGCAGGACGTGGATGCGCTTGCCCAGCTTCGTCGCCAGCCGGACCAGGCGGTGAGTGGACTGCAGCGCCGACTGGGCGTCGCGGACCTCCGGGTGGCTGGTCCAGTCGCCGGTGCGGGCCAGGGGCCGGCGGTCGGCCAGACGGTATTCGTCCTCGGAGTGGAAGGTCGCGCGGCGGTTGGTGTGGCGCAGCACCTGCTCGACGCCCTCATCGTCCTGCACCAGCAGGGTGCCCGTCGAGGCGCCCATGAACACCTTCACCCCGCAGCAACCCGGCAGGCGCTCCAGCTCGGCCAGGAAGGCCGCGTTCTCGTGGGTGCCGCCGACGTAGAAGGCGTGGTCGCAGTGCATGCGGCCCGCGGCGCGGACCAGCTTGTCGGCCAGGGCGGCGGGGTCGGTGGTGGTGGGCTCGGTGTTCGGCATTTCAAATACCGCGACAACGCCCCCGAGGACCGCGCCTTGCGACCCGGTCTCCAGGTCTTCCTTCCACTCCAGGCCCGGCTCGCGGAAGTGGACCTGGGTGTCGATGACGCCGGGCATCACCGTCAGCCCCGTGGCGTTGAACACCTCGCCGGCCGAGGCCTGGCCCAGGTCGCCGATGGCGACGAACTTGCCGTCCCGGATGCCGATGTCGGCCCGGCCGCGCCCGGCATGGTTCACCACCTCGCCGCCGCGGACGATCAGATCATAAGTCTCAGTCATTTGGGGTCTCAGGCATTGGGGGTCTCAGTGTTCCGTGGCTTTCAGCAGGTCTCTGGCGGCGGCGACGACGGTCTCCACCGGCAGGTCCATCATGTGACAGATCATCTGGGTGAAGCCAGGGTCCGCGGCCTTGATCTGTGCATAGCCGCGCGGTCCGCGCACCGCCCGCGCATGTTCGCCCCAGGGTGCGTAGAGCTGTTCGTCGGACGGTCCGAACAGGCCGAGGGTCGGTACGCCGGCGGCGGCGGCCAGGTGCATGGCGCCGCTGTCGTTGCCGATGAACAGCCGCGCGCGCTTCAGGCAGGCGAAGGCGGTCAGCAGATCGACCTTCCCGGCCAGGTCAATGAGGCGGCGTCCGCCCACGTCCTTGAGCTGCCGTGCCAGGGTCTCGTCGTCGGCCCCGCCCAGCACCATCAGCCGGCCGCCCTGCAGCGGACCAGGCTCGCGCAGCAGCCGCATGGCCACCTGGCTGAACCGCTCCATCGGCCAGGTTTTGCCGACCCAGTTGGCGGCCGGGGCCAGGGCCAGGATCGGGCCCTCGCCCCGGGTCAGTTCGTCGGCATAGGTCTCGACGTCGGCGTTGGTGAACAGGTGCGGCGCGGCCGGCTCGTCCTCGATCCGCAGGGTCCGGGCGGCCTCCAGCACCTTGTGCACAGGCGCGGCGCTCTTGCGGTGGATGGCGCGGCGCTTCGTGGACAGGAACCGCGAGAGGCCCGAGCCGCGCAGGTCGACGACCAGTCCCCAGCGGGTGTGGCGCACCCGTCGCCAGAGGTCGAACCAATGGCCGCCGCTCCGGGCCTTCTCGAACACGATCACCCGGTCGAGGTTAGGCGTGTGGGCGAACAACGGCGCGGCCACCGGGCCGGCGACGATGGTGAAGCGGGCGTTGGGAATCTCGTCGTGCAGCCGCCGGATCAAGCCTGACGACAGCACCGCGTCGCCGATCCGGGTGGCCGTGATGAACAGGATCGGGAAGGCGGCGGCGGGTGGCATCGGCGTCTCTATAGGCAAGCGCGGGGTGGCGCTCCACTGCGGCGCGTCCCAAATAGCAGCCATGGCCGACGCCCTGACCTATGCCGTCCTTAGCAGCCGCGCCCTGATCGCGCTGGACGGACCCGACTGGCGCGACTTCCTGCAGGGTCTGATCACCCAGGATGTCGAGACGATGGCGCCGGGCCAGGCGCGGTTCGGCGCCCTGCTGACGCCGCAGGGTCGGCTGCTCTACGACCTGTTCGTGATCGAGCGCCCGGACAGCGCCTGGCTGGACGTGGAGGCGGCGCACCGCGAGGCGATCGTCCAGCGGCTGACGATGTACCGCCTGCGCGCCAAGGTCGGGATTGCCCCGGACGACACGCCGGTGAGCATCCTGTTCGGCGGGGATGGGACTGCGCCGGCCGGGGCGGGCTGGGTCGCCGACCCGCGGCTGCCGGAGCTGGGCTGGCGCGGCTATGGCGCGGCGGTCCCGGCGGGCGCCGTGGTCGCCGACGAGGCGGCGCGCGAGGCGCAGAAGCTGCGGCTGGGCGTGCCCGGGCCGGCCGACTGGGGCTCGGACAAGACCTATCCGATCGAGGCCAACTTCGACCTCCTGAACGGGATTGACTTCAAGAAGGGCTGCTTCGTCGGCCAGGAAACGACCTCTCGCATGAAGCGCAGGGGCTCGATCAAGAGCCGCATGCTGCCGATCGTGTTCGAAGGCCCGGCGCCTGCGCCCGGGACCGAGGTGCTGGCCGGCGACCTGCGCGCGGGCGAGGTGCTGTCGGGCGGCGACGGTGCGGCGATGGCGCTGGTCCGGCTGGACCGTGCGCTGGACCGCGACCTCACCGTAGACGGCCGGTCGGTGCGTCTTGAGCGCCCGGCCTGGATGGGCGAGGCGCAATCTCCTCTACCCCCGCGAAGCGGAGAGGGAGAGGGTTAGGGAGAGGGCCGGCGCGTGAGAACCTTATCCGCCGTCGGTTCAGCCATAACCCATTAACGTCGCCGCCGCGGGCCCTTGGGTCACTCGCGGGAGAAGCGGACATGCCCAGCCGGCCCTCTCCCCACCCTCTCCCTCTCCGCTTCGCGGGGGGAGAGGAGGCTACTCTGAGAAGAACGCCCGCAACAACGCCAGCGTCTCTTCCGGCTTCTCCTCCGGGATGAAGTGGCCGCAGTCCAGGGCCTGGCCGCGCACGTCGGGCGCCCATTCGCGCCAGATGGCCAGGGTGTCGTACCAGGCGGCGAGCGCGCCCTTGGCGCCCCACAGCACCTGCACCGGGCAGGCGATCTGGCGGCCGGCCTTGCGGTCCGCCTCGTCGAGCAGGCGGTCGTAGCCGGCGCCGGCCCGGTAGTCCTCGCACATGGCGTGGATCACCGACGGGTTGCGCGCGGCCCGCACATAGTCGGCGTAAGCTTCGCGGTCGAAGGTGGGGATGAGGCCGCCGAACTGGCTCTCGAAGAAGAAGAACTCCGGATTGGCGCCGATCAGGGCTTCCGGCATCGGGTTCGGCTGCACCAGGAACGACCAGTGCCAGTAGGCCAGGGCGAAGCGGCGGTCGGCGCGGGCCCAGACCTCGCCTGTGGGGATGATGTCCATCACAGACACCCGCCGGACGGCCTGGGGATGGTCGAGCGCGAGGCGGTAGGCGACCCGACCGCCGCGGTCATGGCCGGCCACATCGAAGCGGTCGAACCCGAAATGCTGCATCAGCCCGATGGCGTCACGGGCCATGGCGCGCTTCGAGGAGGTTTCATGGTCGTCACTTGTCGGCGGCTTGGTCGAGGCGCCGTAGCCGCGCAGGTCCGGGACGATGACGGTGTGGTCGGCGGCCAGCCCTTCGGCGACGCGCGCCCACATCATGTGCGTCTCGGGATAGCCGTGCAGCAGCAGGACCGGCGGGCCGCCGCCGCGGTGGCGGACTCTGAGGGACACGTCGTCCACAGCGATCTGTGACAGTTCGAAGCCTTCGAACGCCATCGAAGCGACCCCTCTTGTTTCGGCGCCCCGGCTGCGGCGACAGTGCCGCCGATGAGCGAGTCCCTGACCCGGTGCGAATGGCGCGGCATGGCCGGCGACCCGCTGTACACCGCCTATCACGACACCGAATGGGGCGTGCCGGAATACGAGTCCCGCGCGCTCTGGGAGAAATTGGTGCTGGACGGGTTCCAGGCCGGTCTGGCGTGGATCACCATCCTGCGGAAGCGCGAGGCGTTCCGCGCGGCCTTCGACAACTTCGATCCGGAGAAGGTGGCCCGCTACGGCGCGGCCGACCGGGCGCGGCTGATGGCCGACGCCGGCATCGTGCGTTCCAACGCCAAGATCGACGCGGCGATCAATGGGGCGAAGATCTATCTGGCCATGCGCGACAACGGCGAGGACTTCTCCGAGTTCTGCTGGGGCTTCGTCGGCGGCAAGCCGGTACAGAACAGCTGGAGCGCGTTCGGCGAGGTGCCGGCCAAGACCGAGCTGGCCGAACAGGTCGCCAAGGCGCTGAAGGCCAGGGGGTTCAAGTTCGCGGGGCCGGTGATCGTCTATGCCTGGATGCAGGCCGTGGGGATGGTCAACGACCACCTCACCTGCTGCCATCGGCATGAGTTCGTGAAGACCCTGGCGCGCTGATGGCCAAAGGCCCGACGTTCCTGCTGGAGAAGGCCTTCGCCGGAGGCCCCGTCTGTGGCGTGGATGAGGCGGGGCGGGGACCTTGGGCGGGGCCGGTGAGCGCCGGGGCGGTGATCCTCGATCCCCGGCGGACGCCCAAGGGGCTGGACGATTCCAAGAAGCTCACGGCCAAGGCGCGCGAGGGGCTGGAGATCGAGATCAAGGCCCAGGCCGTGGCCTGGGGTGTCGGGTTCGCCAGCGTCGAGGAGATTGCCGAGCTCAACATCCTGCACGCGGCGGGACTGGCCATGCGCCGGGCGATCGCGGCGCTGGCGGTGCGGCCGGCCTTCGCCCTGGTGGACGGCAACTACGCGTTCAAGCTGCCCTGCGAGGTGAAGACGGTGGTGGGCGGCGACGGCAAGTCGAAGTCGATCGCCGCGGCCTCGATCCTGGCCAAGGTGGCCCGCGACCGGCTGATGACCCAGATGGACGCGGTCTATCCCGGCTACGGCTTCGCCAGCCACAAGGGCTACAACGCGCCGATCCACGTCGAGGCGTTGGTCACGATGGGGCCGTGCGAAATCCACCGCCGCGCGTGGCGGCCGGTGCGGTTGGTGCTCGCCGGAATCGATCCGCGGACCGCTGGGGCGGACCAGGGCGTGCTGGCGTTCTAGAGCGCGTCAGGCGACCGAACTGCGCAAGCTGGCCGACGACGCGGTGGTGATCCGGGCGGCCACCGCGCTCGATTACTGGCCACGGGAAGACGGCGGCGACGCGCCGCGTCAGGCGGTCGCCGACGGTGTGCGCCGGGCGCGAAGGGACGCACCGGCAAGGCCAAGCCCGATCAGCATCAGCGCCCATGCCGCCGGCTCTGGAACCCCGCCGCCCTCGGCGACGGTGATCGTGAAATCGGCAGACGCTTCCAACATGCCCAGGGTCGGATTCTCCTCGCCCACGATGAAGACCGGCAACGGCGCGCCAATCGCGAAGTCGTAGATCCCGAGGGGGTCGCCCGCGCTCACGGTGATATCGAACAGGTGGCCGGTGTAGCCCAGGCCCGGCGTCGCCGACGCCATGCCGAACCAGTCGAGGACCCCCTTGTCGAACCCGGCCACGACGTTGAAGCTATGCGTGGCGTTGTCATACGCGTTGGCGACGCTGATCCTGTCGACCAGATAGGTGGGATCGAGGGTGATCGTCCCGTCCATCACGTACATGGCGTCGCCGCTTGCCGGCCTTAGGAACGTCGGGTTCGGCGTATCCAGAACGATGGTCAGGGCGTCTGCCCTCGAGGCGGAACCCGCCA
>NZ_JANXWD010000108.1 GCF_025351295.1 Phenylobacterium sp. | reverse complement strand
CATGGGGAGGGACAGACTGCGAAGCAGTCAGGGTGGGGAACTCACGATCCCTACCGACGCCGCGTTCCGGCCCACCGTTCCCCACCCCGCTCGCCTGACGGCGAGTCGACCCTCCCCATGAAGGGGAGGGAAAAGAAAAAGGCCGGCGCTTGCGCCGGCCTTCTCGGTAATTTCGGCGTGGTTCAGGCGGCGCTGAGCTGGGCGGCGGACATCTTGCCGCTGCGCTGGTCGCGCTCGAGCTCGAAGCTGACCTTCTGGCCTTCGTGCAGGGAGGCCATGCCGGCCCGTTCCACCGCCGAGATGTGCACGAACACGTCCGCGCCACCTTCATCGGGCTGGATGAAGCCGAAGCCTTTTTGGCCGTTGAACCACTTCACAGTACCGACTGCCATTTGGATCCCTTTCCGGGTGCAAATATTTCGCGGCGCTGACCGCCGCTTGCATCAAATTCTCGGAGAGGGTCGTGGATAGTTTCCGGGGCCGGAACTTCAGGAAGTCCACACCGAAAGCTCGCGAGCCAGTGCGATATTCGATCGATCCACCATACGACGTCTGCCCATAGGCACAAGGCGACCATGAATAATTTGCCTCAGGTCCACGACAAGACGCAGCTTTAACTGTAGTATGCGGGCTCGCGTCCTTTACGTGGCGAACCGGCTCCGGCGTAAGCCCGTCGAGCCCGATGGAGTACACCCCAATGCGCAACGCCCCCGACAGAGCCGTCTTCACCGTGGTTCGCCACGAGACCGGCTGGGCGGTGGAGCATGACGGGGAGATGCTGGACGCCACCCCGGACAAGGAAGTGGCCAAGGCCGCCGCCAACAAGCGCGCCCGCGCAGCGCAGGACGCCGGCAAGCCCTGTCTCGTCCGGGTCACCGGCGAGCACGGCTTCTTCAACGCGGCCTGATCCGATGGCCCGTCCCGCAACCGTTCCCCGCCGCGGCCCACCGGCGCCCGTGTTCCGCAGCCAGATCGAGGCCGCCGAGGCTGAGGGCGTGCGCCGGGACGACATGACCCTGCGCCTGACGCTCAACGACGTGATCGCGCTGAAGCGCGACCGTGACCTGCCGGTCGCCGACATCAGCTTCGTGGGCGGCGTGATGCGCTACCTGGGCGTCAAGATCGAACAGGGCGGCGTGGCCGAGAGCGTGCTCGACCGCGGGGCGTAGCTCCTGCCCCCGCTCCCCTATTTGGGCATCACCAGCGCCGGGTCCACGGCCCGGTACTTTTCGTCCGGGCTGGGCCGGTAGCGCACCTCGAAGTGGAGCTGCGGCTCGGACACGCCGCCGCTGGAGCCCGCCTCCCCGATCTGCTCGCCCTGGGTCACCTTCTGACGCATGCGCACCCCGACCTTGCCGAGGTTGCTGTAGGCGGTGACCCAGCCGTCGGCGTGGCTGATCAGCACCAGGTTGCCGAAGCCAGGCACCTGGTCGCCGGAATAGATCACCTCGCCGGACGCGGCCGCGCGGACCGGATCGCCGGCGTTGGCGCGGATGTTCAGGCCGTCGTTGCGCGGGCCGCTGCCGCGGCCGCCGAACCCGGAGAGGATCTCGCCCCGCAGCGGCCAGGCGAACAGGCCACGGCCCATCTGCATGATCTGGGCGTCGCTCACCGGCGGACTGGCCGTTGGCGCGCCGTTGAGGCCGCCCTGCGGGTTGTAGGACTGGCTGGGCCGCGGCGTGCGGCCCGACGGATTGTAGGGCTGCGGCGCGCCCGGCAAGCCCTCGGAAGGCGCAGCCGAGCGCGGCGGCGGCAGGGTCTGGCCGACCGGCGGCGGGTTGCGGAACGAGGACGGCGGCGTCTCGTCGCGCTCGGGCCGGGTCGGCGACAGCACCGGTCCCCGGTCGCGATAACCGGCCGGCAGCCGCAGCTTGCGTCCCGGCGCGGCCGTGCCGCCCCGCCGCAGGCCATTGGCCGCACGCAGCTTGTCCACCGAGACGCCGAACCGCTGGGCGATCCCCGCCAGGGTGTCGCCGCGGACGACCACATAGGCCTTGGCCGAGCTGCCGGCGGCGTGGATCGTCTGGCCCGGCCGCAGGTGGTAGGGGCGCTTCAGCCGGTTGAGGCGCGCCAGGTCCTCGATCCCGGTGTCCAGCTTGCGGGCCACCTTCTCCAGGGTGTCGCCCTTGCGGATCCGATAGCCCTTGCCGGGCGCGGCGACCTCGACCACGCGGCCGCTGGCGCCCTCGGTGGGACCGCTCTGCGCCTCGCGGACCGGCAGGGCCTCGGCGTGGCGGCGGCCCTTGGCGCTCGGCGCCGGCGTCTCGTCCCGGGCCGGCTCGGCTCGGGTCTCGTGATCGCCGGGCAGGCGCAGCTTGCGGCCCCGCGCGATCGACGCGCTGCGGCCGATGCCGTTCTCCGCCTTCAACGCTGCGACGGTGACGCCGAACCGCTTGGCGATCGAGAACAGGGTGTCGCCCGACTTGACGACATAGGTCTTGGGCTCGGCCGCGGCGGACGACCTGGCGCCACGCTTCGACGGCTGGTCGGCCGCCGGCTCGGCGCCCTTCGGCCCCTTCAGCACCTGGCCCGGGGTCAGCGGATACGGCTTCCTGAGGTGGTTCGCCTTGGCCAGGGTCTCGATATCGGTCCCGAGCTTGCCGGCGACGATCGCCAGGGTGTCGCCCTTGCGGACCTTGTAGGTCGTGGGCTTGGCCGCTTCGGCCGCGGCGGCCCCTCGGTGGTGGCGCCTCGACTTCACATGCGCCGCGGCGTCGACGGCGGGCGGCGCGAAGGTTAGCACCGGCACGGTCTCGGTGTCCGTCACCGCCGAGCCCAAGGCATGCGCCGCGGTCGGCGGCGGCTGGACGGCCGGGCGCGCGACCGCGAAGCCTGGGGTCGCACCCACGCTGAGCGCTGTGCCGGCCAGCAGGACCAGGACCGTTCGTTCGAGGCGTTTGTTCATCGCCGCTCCGGGGTGGTGACGGTGGGAATCATCGGGGCGTGAGGTGGGATAGTTGCGGCGAGCCGACGCCCCCGCCAACCCGCAATCGGTAGATCAAGCAATAGTGCGCATCCTCGCCGCCGAACCGGTTTCCCGTTCGGCGGGCCGCGCACGACACAAAAAGGTCAGAGCTCCTTGGCCACGCCGTCCAGCAGCGGCACGAAGCGCACGTCGATCAGGTCCTCCACCTGGAAACCCCCCTTGCCGTCGCCGGCATAGCGGCGAAGGCTCTGGACGGGCCCCTTCCCGATCGGCGCCACCAGAATTCCTGTCGGTTTCAGTTGCGAAAGCAAAGCCTTGGGCTCAGCCGGCGCCGCCGCCGTGACCATAATGCGGTCAAAAGGCGCCTGTTCCGGCCACCCCTCGCCGCCATCGCCGAAACGGGTGATGACATTGGTGAGACCCAGTTCCTTGAACCGGCCCTCGGCCTCCTTCATCAGGGTGCGATAGCGCTCCACGGTGTAGACCAGCCGCGCCACCTTCGAGAGGATCGTGGTCTGGTAGCCGCTGCCGGTGCCGATCTCCAGCACCCGGTCGCGGCGGTCGATCCTCAGCGCCTGGGTCATCAGCCCGACCACGAACGGCTGGCTGATCGTCTGGCCGCAGGCGATCGGCAGGGCCGAGTCCTCGAACGCGCGGTCCTTGAACAGCGCCTGGGTGAACAGCGGCCGCGGCGTGGTCTCGACCGCGTGCAGCACCTTGGGCTCGGTCACCCCCTGGCTGCGCAGCGCCAGGATCAGGCGCGCCATCCGGGTCTCAGGCGTGTCGTCGTCGTCCGACATGCCTCAGACCTTCGGAGGGACGCCGCCCAGCTGACCCTTGAGGGCGTGGACGGTAGGTTGATGGGTCAGGTCGATGTGCAGCGGCGTCACCGAAATCCGGCCGTCGTAGAGTGCGCGCAGGTCGGTGCCCTCCGGCGGGCTGGAGCGCAGCTGCTTGAAGCCGATCCAGTAGTAGTCGCGGCCGCGCAGGTCGAGGCGCTTCTCGGCGTGGCGGATCTGGAAATCGCGAAAGCCCTGGCGGGTGACCTCCACCTCCTTGATGTCGGCCACCTCGCCGTTCGGGAAGTTGATGTTGAGCACCACCTCCGCCGGCCAGCCGATCTCCACCAGCCGCTTGATGATACCGGGCGCGAACGCCTCAGCGGCATCGAAGCTCTGGCCGGGTTCGTAGAAGCCCATCTGCGACAGGGCGATCGACGGCACCCCCAGGGCCATGCCCTCGATGGCGCCGGCCACCGTGCCGGACATGGTGACGTCCTCGGCCAGGTTCGCGCCGCGGTTGACGCCGGACAGCACCAGGTCCGGCTTTTTTCCCGGCACCAGGTCGTTGATCCCCAACATCACGCAGTCGGTGGGCGTGCCGGTGGTGGCGAACCGACGCTCGGACAGGGTCCGCACCCGCACCGGATCGGCCAGGGTCAGCGCCCGGCTGGCCCCCGACTGCTCATACTCCGGCGCACAGACCCAGACGTCGTCGCTGAGCTGCGCCGCGATCCGCTCCAGCGCCGCCAGCCCATCCGCATGGATCCCGTCGTCATTGGTAAGCAGGATCCTCACTTTCCCTCCCCTTCATGGGGAGGGACAGACTGCGAAGCCGTCCGGGTGGGGAAGTGTGGGCCGGGGTGCGGAGTCGGAGCTTGATCCTGACTTCCCCACCCGGCTCGCTTCGCGAGCTGTCCCTCCCCATTAAGGGTAGGGAAAGGGGCGGCGGCGCTCACTTCGCGCCCCCGATGTGGGTCACGCCCGGCATGTAGGGATGCAGCGCCTGGGGGATGGCGATGCGGCCGTCCTCGTCCTGGTAGTTCTCCATGATCGCCACCAGGGTCCGGCCCACGGCCAGGCCCGAGCCGTTCAGGGTATGGACAAACCGCGTGCCCTTTTCCCCGGCCGTCTTGGTCCGCGCGTCCATGCGCCGCGCCTGGAAGTCCCCGCAGTTCGAGCAGGAGCTGATCTCGCGGTAGCGGCCCTCCGACGGGAGCCAGACCTCCAGGTCGTAGGTCTTGCGCGCCGAGAATCCCATGTCGCCGGCGCACAGCAGCATGGTGCGGAACGGCAGCTCCAGCCGCTTCAACACCGCCTCGGCGCAGCCCACCATCCGCTCGTGCTCGGCCTCGCTGGCCTCGGGCGCGACGATCGACACCAGCTCCACCTTGTAGAACTGGTGCTGCCGGATCATCCCGCGGGTGTCGCGCCCCGACGCGCCCGCCTCGGACCGGAAGCAGGGCGTCAGCGCGGTGAGCCGCGTCGGCAGATCCTCCTCGGCGGTGATCTGCTCGCGGACCAGGTTGGTGAGTGAGACCTCGGCGGTGGGGATCAGCCAGCGGCCGTCCGTGGTGTGGAACAGGTCTTCCTCGAACTTCGGAAGCTGTCCTGTCCCGAACATTGCCTCATCGCGCACCAGCAAAGGCGGCGACACCTCCAGGTAGCCGTGCTCGCGGGTCTGCAGGTCCAGCATGAACTGGCCCAGGGCCCGCTCCAGCCGGGCCAGTTCGCCCTTCAGCACCGTGAACCGTGATCCGCTCATCCGCGCGGCGGCCTCGAAGTCCAGCAGGCCGGTGGCTTCGCCCAGATCGGCGTGGTTCTTCGGGTTGGAGATGGCGAACGGCTCGCCCCAGCGGCGGACCTCGACGTTATCGTTTTCGTCCGCGCCCGGCGGCACGTCCGGCGCCGGGAGGTTGGGCAGCGATGCGAGGATGGATTGTAGTTGTCCCGCTGCCTCGGGCTCATTGGCCGCCTCAAGCGCCATTGCCTGTTTGAGCGTCTCCACCTCTGCAACGAGGAAGGAAGCCCGATCCTCGTTCTTCTGCGCTTTCGCCTGTCCAATCAGCTTCGACAGCTCATTGCGACGGGCCTGGTGCGCCTCGAAGTTCTGCTTCGCCGCACGCGTGATCCGATCAAGACTCAGAATCTCGTCCACCCGGCCCGCGGAGCCCTTCGCCGCCCAGGCTTTTTCGTAAAGCTCGGGGGTTTCGCGAATGGCTCGGATGTCGTGCATGGGGTCCGCTGGGGGCTTAAGCGGCTCTCTCTAGAGCGCGTCGGGGAAGGCGCCAACTACCTCCCCCATCGCGGCAGCGCTTCGCGGGGGAGGTAGATCAGGTCGCCGCGGCGTCGGCCTTGTCGCGGCGGCGCTCGATCAGCTTCACGCAGAGCACCGAGATGAAATAGAGGCCGATGATCGGCACGGCCAGCAGGGTCTGGCTGATCGGGTCGGGCGGCGTAACCACGGCGGCGACCACGAAGACGCCCAGCACCGCATAGCGCCAGCCGCTCATCAGCATCTTGGAGGTGACGATGCCGGTCATGCCCAGCAGGGTCAGCACCACCGGCAGCTGGAAGCACAGCCCGAAGGCCAGCAGCAGGGTGGTCACCAGGTTGAAATATTCGGAGACCTTGGGCAGCAGCTCCACCGAGATGTTGCCCGCGCCGACGATCTGCTGGCTCAGCGAGAACCACAGCACGAAGGGCAGGATCACGTAATAGACCATCGCCGCGCCCAGCGAGAACAGCACCGGCGCGGCCAGCAGGAACGGCAGGAAGGCGTGGCGTTCGCGCTTGTACAGGCCCGGCGCCACGAAGGCGTAGACCTGCCAGGCCAGGATCGGGAAGGCGATGGCCACGGCGCCGACCCCCGCCAGCTTCACCTTGGTGAAGAAGAACTCCAGCGGCGCGGTGAACACCAGCTTGAGCAGGTGCTGGTTGGGCGCCACCGGCACGGGCTGCTGGCCGATCAGCGCCAGGAACAGGTTGCGGGTGCCGTCCCACAGCCCCTTCGGGTCGAACCCCGTCGGGTGCGCCGCCTCGGCGTTGCGCACCGCCAGCAGGTTCGCCGCGATCTCGAACGGATGCAGCAGCAGGCTGTAGATTTGGGTCGCGAAGGCGAAGCAGAGCACGAAGCCCACGGTCAGGGCCACGATGCTCACCACCAGCCGCTGGCGCAGCTCGATCAGGTGATCCAGCAGTGGGGCGCGCGACGCCTCGATGTCGGACTCTTCCGGAGGGAGGTCGCTCAAGAGCCAGCCTCGGCAGGCTTCTTCGCGCGCGGCCTACGGGTCGGCGCCGCGGGCTTGGGCGCAGCCTTCACCACGACCTTTGCGGCAGCCGGCTTGCGCGGCGTCGCCTTGGCCTTGGCGGGTGCGGGCGCCGCCGTGGCGGCCTGGGGTGCGGCCTTGGGCTTCACCGCGCGCGGCTTGCGGGCCGGCTTGGGAGGCGTCACCGCCGTCTCGGCCGCCGGCGTCAGGGCCTGCATCTCCGTGTACTGGTAGCTCATCGGCGGGTGCAGCTGCACGCCGACGTCGCTCAGGTGCTGCTCGATCTCGCTGACCGTGGACTGCATCTCCGCGTGCCCGGACTGCGCCGCCATGTCGGCGATCTGGCCGTGTCGCATGGCCTCGACCTCCTTGCGCAGTTCGTCCAGTTCGGATTGCCTGGCCATCTCGTCGAAGCTGGCGCGGAACTCCGCCGCCATCCCGCGCAGCTTGGCGGTGAACTGGCCCAGCCGCCGCAGCAGGACCGGCAGGTCCTTGGGTCCGACCACGACCAGGGCCACGATCCCGACGATCAGGAACTCGAGGAAACGTCCTTCAGGAAACATGCATTGGGCCTAGACGAGCTTGTGGCACGCGATCAAGCCTCGCCTGGGCTTCGCCGCCGAGACGGGTGCGATCAGCTGTGGGCCTTGTCGCTCTCGGGGTCCTTGGGCAGCGGCTTGGCGGCGGCGTCACGATGCTCTTCCTCGGCCTTAAGCCCGTCGCGGAACGCGCGGATGCCCTTGGCGGCATCGCCCATCATGCCGGACAGTTTTCCCCGGCCCCCGAACAGCAGGAGCACAACGACGAGGATGATGACCCAGTGAATGGGAGCAAGCGTGCCCATAGAAATCTCCTACACGCGGGGCCCGGCGCCGAAGCCGGCTCTCCGCATCGATTGAGGCTCCATATAGTCCGTCCCGCGACCGGACGCCACGATGAGCTGGGGCGGCCTATCGACCCGCCTCATCGTCGGCCAGGAAGTCCACGTGGAACTCGGGCGAATCCGTCGGGTCCAGCGGGTCCTCGTCGGGCGAGGCGGCGTTGGGGTCGGGCACGGCGAAGTCCGGCGGCAGATCCAGTGACAGCAGGCCCGCGGCCTTCATCTCGCTCATCCCCGGCAGGTCGCCCAGGCCAGCGAGGCCATAGTGCTCCAGGAAGGCGTCTGTGGTGCCGTATGTCACGGGCCGGCCCGGCGTCCGCCGACGGCCCCGCATGCGCACCAGATGCAGCTCCAGCAGGACGTCCAGGGTGCCCCGGCTGGCCTGCACGCCGCGCACCGCCTCGATCTCGGCGCGGGTGACCGGCTGGTGGTAGGCGATGATCGCCAGGGTCTCCTGGGCGGCCTTCGACAGCCGCCGCGGCTCCTCGCGCTCCTCGGTCATCAGCCAGGCCAGGTCCTCGGCAGTCTGGAACCGCCAGCCACCGGCGATCTGCGCCAGGACGACCCCGCGGCCGGCATAGCGGCTGGCGAGTTCCTCAAGGCCACCCGCGACATCGGCGCCCTCCGGCAGCCGGCTCGCCAGGTCCGCGTCGGTCAGCGGCCCGGCGGCGGCGAACAGCAGCGCCTCGATCTCCCGCGCGGTCTCCAGCTTGTCGGTCATCGGCCGGATGCTCCGCAAGCGGGTCCAACTCTCCTCACCGGTAGGGGGAGGGGGACCGCGGAACGCGGTGGAGGGGGTGCGCCGCCGCCCAGACCTATCCTGCAATCCCCCTCCATCCTGCTGCGCAGGGTCCCCCTCCCTCTACGGGTGAGGAGAACAGCGCCCTGATGCTGATGGCTCATGCCGCCGCCTCGCTCTTCCGCGCCCGCAGGTAGATGTCCGCGAAGGCCTCGAGCTGACGGGCTTCCAGCTCGCCCTCCTTGACCAGTTCCAGGCTGGCCGCCAGCGTCGAGGCCACGTAGGAGGCGCGGCTCGGCCCCGCGGTCGGCGTGCCCCTCGGCGCCACCCCGGCCAGCGGGGTCCAGCGGTCGAGGTCGGGCAGCAGGCGGCGCAGGCGGTCGCGGGCGTCTTCCAGCGGATAGGCCACCGGCGCGGCGGGCCTGTAGCTGCGGTGCGCTTCCTTCTGGCGGTGGCCGATGTAGGCGCTCATCAGGCCATAGAGGTCGCCCTCGATACGGCCGGACGGGATGATCCGGATCGCCTCCGGGTCGCCGCGCACGAACACCTCGCGGCCCAGCTGGGCGCGGGTGCGCAGGCCCTCGGCGGCGTCGCGCATGGCCTCCAGCTTGGCGAGGCGGAAGGCCAGCCGGGCGGCCACTTCCTCGGCCGGCGCCTCCTCGGCCCTGGGCTGCTCGACCCTGGGCAAAAGCAGGCGCGACTTCAGATAGGCCAGCCAGGCGGCCATCACCAGATAGTCCGCCGCCAGCGAGAAGCGCCGCCGCCGCGCCTCCTGCACGAAGGCCAGGTACTGCTCGGCCAGCTTCAGCACCGACAGCTTCAGCAGATCGACCTTCTGGGTGCGGGCGAGCGCCAGCAGCACATGCAGCGGGCCCTCATAACCGTCCAGGTCGACGATCAGCGCCTCGCCGTCCTCCGCCGCGGTGGCCAAGTCCAGGCTGGGTTGGAAGCCGCCGCTCATGCTGCGAAGCCTTGGCGAAGCAGGATCATCCGGCCCATCTTCCGTCGAACGCCGCGTCGAAGCGAGCGCGGCCCTCCGCCGCATCGAAAGGCTCCATCGCGCGCGGCAGCCGCGCCATGGCGGCGTCGGCGCGCCGCAGGGCCCGGCCCCGCAGCCGGCCGGTCCCGGCGACCACGGCCTTCATCTCCGCCATGTCGCCGTTGCAGTGCAGGACCACGTCGCAGCCCGCCGCCAGCGAGTCCTCCGCCCGCGCGCGGAAGTCGCCCGCCAGCGCCTTCATCGACAGGTCGTCGCTCATCACCAGGCCGTCGAAGCCGATGGCGCCGCGGATCACCCGGCGCAGGACCGAGCGCGAGGTGGTAGCCGGCCGCTTGCGGTCCACCGCCGCGTAGATGAC
The DNA here is from genome assembly GCF_025351295.1 of Phenylobacterium sp. Lineage (GTDB taxonomy): Bacteria > Pseudomonadota > Alphaproteobacteria > Caulobacterales > Caulobacteraceae > Phenylobacterium. The sequence continues at coordinate 2,794 of NZ_JANXWD010000108.1, read as the reverse complement.
GTGTGCCGTCATCGCCATGGGCATGTCGGAGAGCGCCTTGAACGGGGCGAAGTCGCGGGCGTCCAACTCCTCCCAGCTGGCCTCCACCACCGGCAGCTCCAGGTGGCTGTCGGCCTTGGCGCGGCCGTGGCCGGGGATGTGCTTGACGATCGGCAGCACGCCGCCGGCGATCAGCCCCTCGGCGGCGGCGCGGCCCAGCAGGGCGACCTCGTGCGGCGTCTGGGCATAGGCGCGGTCGCCGATGATCTCGTGGCCGTCAGGGTCGGGGACGTCCAGCACCGGCACGCAGTCGACATTGATACCCAGCGCCGCCAGGTCGTGGGCCAGCAGGCGCGCGCCGAGCCGCGTGATCTCGCGCCGCAGCAGCGGGTCGTTCCCCGTCAGCTGGCCATAGGCGCGGCCCGGTGGGTAGCGCCGCCAGTGCGGCGGACCCAGGCGCTGCACCCGGCCGCCCTCCTGGTCGATCAGGATCGGCGCGTCGGCCCGCTGCACGGTCCAGCGCAGCTCGGCGACCAGGGCGCGCACCTGGTCCGGGGTCTGGACGTTGCGCGCGAATAGGATGAAGCCCCAGGGCCGGACCTCGGCGAAGAACGCCTTCTCCGCCGCCGTCAGCACCGGTCCTGAACAGCCCAGGATGCAGGCCGTGGCGTTCACCGGACGAAGCAGCTCTTCCCGGCGGCCTGCAGCTTGGCGCAGAACGCCTGGGCGTCGGCCTTGGAGGCGAAGCCGGTGACGGCGGTGCGATAGAGCGTGCCGCCGTTCTTCTCGATCTTCTCCACCCCCTTGCCCTTGCCGGCGGCCAGACCGGGGGCGACGGCCACGGCGTCGCTCCAGGCCTTGTCGGCCAGGGCGGTCGAGGAGACCGCGCCGATCTGCACCACCGCGCCGCCGGCGGCGGGCGGCTTGGCGGGCGGAACCTCGATCTTCTTCGGCTCGGGCTTCGCCGCCGCTTCGGCCTTGACCGGCTTCGGTTTCGCGGGCGGCGCCTTCTCGGCCGGTGGCGCGGGCTTGGGGGCGAGAATGGCGGCGGCTGCCTTGGCCTCCGGCGGCAGGGGCGCAGCCGCCGGGATGACGGGATGGACCGCCGGCGCAGGCGCGGCGGGCTTGGCCTGGACCGGCGGCGCCTGGGTCACCACCACCGGGGTGGTCGGCCGCGCCTGGGGCGCCTCCGGACCCTTGGTAAAGGTGGGGGGCGGCGGCACGGTATCGACCGGCCCGCCCGCCTCGGAGCGATAGACCTGCAGGCCCGCGGCCGGGTCCTGTGGCTGGGCCTCGGGCGGGGCGGCGGACTTGATGGCCTCGACCGGCTTGCCCACCGTCTGCGGCGCCTCGCCGGCGTGGCGCACGCCCGACTGGTAGAACAAGAAGATCGCGCCCACCAGGGCGGCCAGCACCAGTACGCTGAGGACCAGGGTGAGCGGGATCGGCCGCGCACCGCGCACCGGCTGGCGAGGGTCGAAGCTCAACGGCGCATCGGCGGTGGGAGGCGTGTAGGCGCCGCGCTCATGATCGGACATCCGAGGGCTCCGTGGGGTCCAGGCGCGTACGATCGCTCTCGGCACGAATCGCCCGCTTTGAGGGGCAGTCTATCGGACGGCGTGGCGAGACGTGGGCGGCGGCGGCCGATTTCTGTGGGCCTTTCGTCCTCCTCACCGGCGCTCCAGGTCCATCAGGGCCGAGGTGTCCAGGCCGTAGCGGTGGAAGAGGGCGCGGAACTCGCGGAGTTCGTCGGACGACACCTTTCCGGCCCGCAGGCTGATGTGGATGTCGGCGCCCCGCAGCTGGGCGCTCTGCACGGCGCGGATCCGCTTCAGCCAGGTAAGGAACGCGGCCTCATCCCCCAGCGAATGATACATCGGGGCGCGTACGATCAAGACGTCCACGCGGTCAGGTCCAGACGTCGAGGCGAAACAGCTTGTGGTGCTCCTCGATCGCATAGCGGTCGGTCATGCCGGCGATGTAGTCGCAGACCACCCGGGCGCGGCCGCCCTCGTCGCGGCCCTCGGCGCGGGTGAACCACTCGGCGGGCAGGACGTCGGGTTCGGCCATGAACAGCTGGAACATCTCGGCCAGGATGCGGCGGGCCTGGCTGCGGGTGCGGTTGACCTTCCAGTGGCGGTACATCCGCTCCATCAGGAACTTCCGCAGCTGGCCCAGGTCCTCGACCATGTCGCGCGAGAAGGCCACCAGAGCATGGCCCAGCACCCGCACCGCCTCGGGCGAGGCCACACCCTGCGACCGCCGCCGGGTCTCGCCCAGCACGTCGTCGACCATCGCCCCGATCATCCGCCGCACCGCCTCCAGGCGCAGGATGCCCGGCTCGCAGTCCGGATAGTCCGCCGCCGCGCTCAGCACATGCGGCCCGATCAGCGGCACGTGGGCCAGCTCGTCCAGGTTGAACAGCCCGGCCAGCACCCCGTCGTCGACGTCGTGGTTGTTGTAGGCGATGTCGTCGGCCAGGGCGGCGACCTGCGCCTCCGCCGAGGCCCAGGTGTCCAGGCGCAGGCCGTATTCGCCGTCGAACTCGGAGATGGCGCTCCAGGACGGCTTGGCCAGCTGGTCAATCACCGGGCCGTTGTGCTTGATCACCCCCTCCAGGGTCTCCCAGGTCAGGTTCAGCCCGTCGAAGCGCGGATAGCGGCGCTCGAGCTTGGTCACCACCCGGAAGGTCTGGACGTTGTGGTCGAAGCCGCCGAAGCCCTGCATCTGCACCTGCAGCTCGTCCTCGCCGGCGTGGCCGAACGGCGGGTGGCCCAGGTCGTGGGCCAGGGCGATGGTCTCGGCCAGATCGGGG
>NZ_JANXWD010000107.1 GCF_025351295.1 Phenylobacterium sp. | reverse complement strand
GACACCGGCTTCCAGCTCCACGAAGGCGCCGTAGTCGGTGATGTTGGTGATGCGACCGGTGAACTTCGCGCCCACCGGATACTTGGCTTCCACGCCGTCCCACGGATCGGACTGCAGCTGCTTCATGCCGAGCGAGATGCGTTGAGTATCGGGGTTGATCTTGACGATCTGCACCTTGACCGTATCGCCCACCGCCAGCACCTGGCTCGGATGGTTGACGCGCTTCCAGCTCATGTCGGTGACGTGCAGCAGGCCGTCGATGCCGCCCAGGTCCACGAACGCGCCGTAGTCGGTGATGTTCTTGACCACGCCTTCGCGGACTTCACCCTCTTGCAGCTGGCTCACCAGTTCGGTGCGCTGCTCGGCGCGGGCTTCTTCCAGGATCGCCCGGCGGGAGACCACGATGTTGCCGCGCGGACGGTCCATCTTCAGGATCGCGAACGGCTGCTCGCGGCCCATCAGCGGGCCGACGTCGCGCACCGGGCGGATGTCGACCTGCGAACCGGGCAGGAACGCCGAGGCGCCGCCCAGGTCGACGGTGAAGCCGCCCTTCACGCGGCCGACGATGGAGCCCATCACCGGTTCGTTCTTTTCGTAGACGCCTTCCAGGCGCGTCCAAGCCTCCTCGCGGCGGGCCTTCTCGCGGCTGATGACCGCCTCGCCCATGGCGTTCTCGACGCGCTCGAGGAACACCTCGACGTTGTCGCCGACCTTGAGCGGCTCCTTCGACTCGCCTTCGCCGACGCCGAATTCCTTCAGCGAGACGCGGCCCTCGGTCTTCAGACCGACGTCGATGATCGCGAAGTCCTTTTCGATGGCGACCACGAGGCCGTGGACCACCTGGCCTTCCATGAAGTCACGTCCGCCAAGGGACTCGTCGAGCAGCGCGGCGAAGTCGTCGCGCGACGGGCTCATGCTCATATCGTCAGCCATATGTTCTTTCGTCTTCAAAAGACGCGAGGCCCGCGCCACGCATCGTGGCCGGACGGAGTCCCCGTGTCGGGTTAAGGGTTGCAACCGAAGGCGTGGGGCCCACCCGAGAAGGAAGGGATTCCGCGCCCTGAAATTGCCCGCGGTCGTGCGAGGGAAAAGCGCGTTTGGATTGCCCTACCGGGATGACTCCCAACGGGCTCGCGCAGCCTCGACGATGCGACGGGCCGCATCGGCGGCCTGCTCTATAGTCATTTCGGAGGTATCCAGCAAGACGGCGTCGGGCGCTGGCTTCATGGGCGCGGCGTCGCGACCGCCATCGCGGGCGTCCCGCCGGCGGATATCGGCCAGGACGTCCTCGTAGGCGACCTCCTCGCCCTGGCCCCCCAGTTGTTTCCAGCGCCGGTGGGCGCGGACCTCGGGCGTGGCGGTGACGTAGAGCTTGGCCGGCGCGTCCGGGCAGATGACAGTGCCGATGTCGCGCCCGTCCAGCACGGCGCCGCCTTCCTGTTGCGCAAAGGTGTTCTGGAACTCCAGCAACGCCTCGCGGACCCGGCCGTGGATCGCCACCCGGCTGGCCAACTCGCCGGCGGCCCGCGTGCGCAGCGCCGGGTCCTCGAGCTGGTCGGCGGTCAGGGTCAGGGCGGCGGCCCGCGCGGCGGCCTCGTCGTCCAGATCCTCTCCGGCCCGATGCGTCAGCACCCCCACGGCGCGGTAGAGCAGCCCGGTGTCCAGCACCGGCAGGTCGAACGCCCGCCCGAGCCCGGTTGCGATGGTCCCCTTGCCCGAAGCCGCCGGCCCATCCACGGCGATCACGAAGAACTCGGTCATCGCCACCACCCTCCTCTCCCCCGCGAAGCGAGAGGGAGAGGGAAGGGAGAGGGTCGGCGCGTGAGAACGTGATCCGCCGATGGACCAGCCATGACCCACCCACGTCGCCGCCGGTCCTCGGGGGACCATCGGTGAGCTTGCGAGGCCCAGCCGGCCCTCTCCCTACCCTCTCCCTCTCCGCTTCGCGGGGGGAGAGGAGGCGCGACGGCGATGAGGTTGACGCTCACGCCGCCGCCGGAGGCGCTTCGGCGATGTCCGCGCCCAGGCCCTGCATCAGCGCCACGAAGCCGGGGAAGCTGGTGGCGATCATGCCGGGCTCGTCCACGCTCACCGGCGCCTCCGCCGCCAGGCCCAGGATCAGGTGCGACATGGCGATCCGGTGGTCGCCGTGGGTGATGACCGCCGCGCCACCGGCCACCAGGTGGTTGCCGCGCTTGGCGCCGATCACGGTGAGGGTCTCCGGCGCCTCCTCGACCCCGATGCCGCAGGCGGCCAGGCCGGCGGCCATGAGGGCGATGCGGTCGCTCTCCTTGACCCGCATCTCGCCGATGCCGCGCATGACCGTCTTGCCGGACGCGAAGGCGGCGGCGACCGCCAGGATCGGATATTCGTCGATCATCGACGGCGCCCGCTCCGGCGGCACGTCGACGCCTTCCAGCTCGGAGTGCCGCGCGGTGATGTCGGCCACCGTCTCCCCGCCCTCGTCGCGGACATTGGTCACCGACAGGTCGGCGCCCATCTCGCCCAGGGTGTCCAGCAGGCCGATGCGCAGGGGATTCAGCAGCATCCCCTGCACTGTCACCTCCGACCCCGGCGTCACCAGGGCCGCCACCAGCAGGAAGGCCGCCGATGACGGGTCCCCCGGCACGTGGATGCGGGTTCCGGTCAGGCGCTGGCCGCCCGGCACGACGATCCGGCGGCCCCCGCCCGCCTCGGTGACCTCAACCTCGGCGCCGAAGCAGCGCAGCATGCGCTCGGTGTGGTCGCGGGTGGCTTCCGGCTCGACGACCTCGGCCCCGCCCTGCGCATGCAGCCCGGCCAGCAGCACCGCCGACTTCACCTGGGCCGAGGGCTCTGGCAGGATATAGGTTATCCCCCGGAGGTTTCCGCCCCTCAGCGTCAGCGGCAGGCGCCCGCCGGCCCGGCAGATCCAGCGCGCGCCCATCTCGCCCAGCGGCTTCAGCACCCGGTTCATCGGCCGGCCGCGCAGCGAGGCGTCGCCGGTGAAGGTCGCGGAAAGGTCGAACCCGGCCGCCGCGCCCATGATCAGCCGCACGCCGGTGCCGGCGTTGCCGCAGTCGACCACGTCGCTCGGTTCGGAGAAGCCGCCGCGGCCCTCCACCCGCCACGTCCCCTCGCCCAGGCGCTCCACGCCTGCGCCGAACGCCGCCATGGCCGCGGCGGTCCGCTTGACGTCGTCGCCCTCCAGCAGGCCCTCGATATCGGTCACGCCGCTGGCCAGCGCGCCCAGGATCAGCGCGCGGTGACTGATGGATTTATCCCCCGGCGTGCGGACCGTCCCCCGGAGGGGACCTGCGCGCCTGGCGGTCAGGTGGGCCGCCGTCATGTGCCGAAAACGCGCCTCCGGAATGGGCAAAAGCCGTGGGGGGATTGCTTTGACAGTCGCCTTCGTGCGTGGCAAGGGACGCGGCTTTTCGCGCAACCACCGACATTTAGAGGGTCGCCGCCTTTGGCCAATCCCGAACTGGGCACCAAGCAAATCTGCCCGAACTGCCAAGCCAAGTTCTACGATCTCGGCAAGCGCCCGGCGCACTGCCCGAAGTGCGCCACCGAGTTCGACCCCGACGAGGCCGTGCGCAACCGTCGCGTCCGCGCCCGCACCATCGTTCCCGAAGCCGACGAGGCCGAGGATCAGGTGGTCGAGAAGGAAACCGACGACGACGAAGACGAGGAAGAGGCGGTCACGCCCGAACTCGACGCGGTGGTCGACGACCCGCCGATCGCCTCCGACGACGACGACGACACCGCCGAACCGGCGGCCGTCTCCGAAGACCTCGGCGAGTTCACCGACGAGGAAGAAGAGGCCGACGACGCCGACGTCCCCTTCCTCGAGGACGAGGACGAAGACGAGTTCGACGAGACCGAGATCGACGGCCTGCCCGGCGAGGGCGACGACGACCGATAGCCTGCGACGAAAAAAGCCGGAAACTTCGGCTTGATCGCAACGGGGCGTTTGACTAGGTTCCGCGCCTTCCGGGGGCCACCCCCTCGGAAACCCGGACCTCGGGGCTTTAGCTCAGCTGGTAGAGCGCTTGCATGGCATGCAAGAGGTCAGCGGTTCGACTCCGCTAAGCTCCACCATGAGGGCCCGCAGCTAGCGTTGCGGGCCTTCGCCTTTTCCGGGCGTGGTTTGGTGGGCCCCACCGGTCATGCTAGCTTCGCGCCGATGAAACCAGAACGCTCCATCTTTGACGATATCGATGAT
>NZ_JANXWD010000045.1 GCF_025351295.1 Phenylobacterium sp. | reverse complement strand
CTTATCTCTTTCCACTCAGCGTCTCGCTGGAGAGCGCCCTTCGCCTTAGCCACAGACATGCGCAGCCTGCGGCTGATAACGTGGGCGGCGGCGATAAACGGCACGAGAGGAAGAATTGCCAGCAGCAGCCACCGAACGCCGAACGCGGTTTCAAGCATAAATTCGATGTCGGATCTGGCCTGAGGCGACAAGCTCCCCCGTTGAAGGGCAGCCTCTCCCCGCCGCGCTAGCTCAAGGCGAACGGGCTGGATGCGGCGCTGGACTTCACGCGCCGCAATTGCAGAAAGCGGGAGCGCCGCTGCAATGGCAACCGGCAGAATGGTCCAGAGGCTCATGCCGATCTTCCTTTTCGCGTTTTGGGCGCGTCGCGTATATTGCGCCGCACCCTTTCGAACTCAACCCCGTTGTCAGAGCGCTCACGTTTACCCAGACGGGCTTGCCAAACCCAAAACGCCAAGAACACGATAATGAGACCGAATTCGATCGGGTTGCGATCCAGCCATGAAGTTAGGTCGTGTACTACCCCTTCCGACGCCTTGACGCTCGTTCCCTTGTATTCGACCTGAAGCGCTTGGTCTCCGTCACCTTTCGGCACCGGAACGGTTGGCGCCGCTGACGTTGAGTCCCCCATGGGCACAACTTAAGCACAGGCAGCGCCATAATGAAAAGCCGCCGGAGTTGCCCCCGGCGGCTCCCTGGTGGTTGCAGTGGAAACCGGAACGTGGGAATCTCGACTGTCACATCAGATCCACCGCCCGGACGGCCCCCGCATCACGCGAGGGGCCGTTTTGGTTTCTGGATTCACCTATCAAGGACCGCGTGTGAGCCGCATGGCTTGTCTCCCGCTGACGCCGGGTTGGATGACGTCAACGACCGGCGCCGTCCAAAAGCGGAGGTGCGGATCGCCGTGCGGAACACGGTGCCACCACTCATGCGGAAACATGGCCAGCGGGTAGCGCACTTCCTCGCCGTTTCGGGTGAATTTCGTAAGCCCCGCAGCGACGGGCAGGAGGCCGCCCGACAGGCGCACCTCGATGACTTCGACCGCCGAGTGCGGGCCCAGGTTGCCGCGCAACGCCAGGAACTCAAAGGGACGAAGCCAGCGCGCGAACTCTTCCTCGCTTGGCTCCTGCGCAGCTAGTTCGTCATCAGCGTCTGCGGCCATCCCGCCGCAGGCTACGGCGCCGCTCTAGATTCGTCACTGCGTCAAGTCAGTTGATGCCCGGCGCGCGGTGGGGGATAAGGGCACCGGCCGGATGAGCCGCGTTTTAGGCACCACCCGCCACCACGAGCATAGAGATCTCAACATAAGCCCCGCCAAGCAAAGGCATCAGTCTGACGCAAGGCACTCAGCTCAAAGCCTGGCCACCAGCCCTCTCGCTGGGGGCCGTCGGTGAGGCTAATCCTCATACGCCTCGATGCGAGCGACATACCGAAGGGCGACGTCGACCGACGCGGCCTCGGCGATCCACATTCCGAGGCTCGCCAGGTCGTCTGCCGCATGCGGCGTCAAGACGACCGTGCGGCGCTTCACGACTCGGTCTTGGCCCGGATCCTGGCGCGGATCCGCGCAAAGGCGACGTCGGCAGGTATCAAGATGGACGGATCCGCGTCGACGGCCTGGATCCGGGGCACGACGATATCCCGCAGCCACCGTTCCACCGCCTCATCCCGCTCCTTCAGCGCCCGCCTGGTCTTCGGCCAGGCTGAAGGTGCGTTTCTGGACCGTCGACATCGGGAACACTCGCCTTGGGAGTGGAGCGGTATGAAACTATCATACCACGCCGGCGCTTGGAGCCGGTTCCGTTTCAACCGCGATCGTGCTATCGGCCCCGGCCATGCCGACGCCCGTCCGAGAAGAACGCGCCTTCCCGACCCTCGCGATCCGCGGGGCGACGACGATTGGCGGGACGCGAACTACCCCCGCCGGCGTGGCTTGAACCTCTCGGGGTCCCGGCGTAGGCACGGGGTCCAGATCGCAAGTTCCGCAGCCGGCATGAGCTTCTACGAGAGATGCGTCCGTGGGCTCCTCAGAGCCTACAAGCTGACGCTATCGCCGCTGATCGGGCGGCAGTGCCGGTTCGCGCCGACCTGTTCGGAGTATGCCGCGCAAGCCCTGATCGGCCACGGACCGTGGCGCGGGAGCGTGCTCGCCGCGCAACGGATCTGTCGTTGTCATCCCTGGGGTGGCGCGGGCTATGACCCGCCGCCGCCGCCGCGCCAGATGGGCCCAAAGGAAACGGGCTCCCAGGCGCGCGACTGGAAGTGTGAAACATGATCGACCTGATTTTCCCCGACGGCTCGAAGCGCCCGTTCGAGGCCGGCGTCACGGGCAAGCAAGTGGCCGCCTCGATCGCGCCGTCCCTGGCCAAGCGCGCCGTCCTCATCAAGCTGGACGGCGAACTGCTGGACGTCGAGCGGCCGCTGGAGCATGGCGGCAAATTCGAGATCCTCGGCCGAGACGCCCCCGAGGCCCTGGAGACGATCCGCCACGACGTCAGCCACATCCTGGCCGAGGCGGTGCAGGAGCTGTTCCCCGGCACGCAGGTGACCATCGGCCCGGCGATCGAGGACGGCTTCTACTACGACTTCGCCCGCGACGAGCCGTTCAGCCTGGACGACCTCAGCAAGATCGAGCAGCGCATGAAGGAGATCGTCGACCGCGACGAGCCCATCGTCCGCGAGGTCTGGGACCGTGACGAGGCGATCGCCCACTTCACGTCGATCGGCGAGCTCTACAAGGCCGAGATCATCGGCAGCATCCCGGCCGGCGAGGCCGTCACGGTCTATCGCCAGGGGACCTGGAAGGACCTGTGCCGCGGCCCGCACCTGCCGTCCACCAAGGCGGCGGGCAAGGCCTTCAAGCTGACCAAGCTGGCCGGCGCCTACTGGCGCGGCGACCATCGCAACCCGATGCTGCAGCGGATCTACGGCACCGCCTGGGCCAGCGAGGCCGACCTCGCCGCCTACCTCCACCGCCTGGAGGAGGCCGAGAAGCGCGACCACCGCAAGATCGGCCGGGCCATGGACCTCTTCCACATGCAGGAAGAGGGCAAGGGCATGGTGTTCTGGCACCCCAAGGGCTGGGCGCTCTATCAGACGCTGGAACGCTACATGCGCCGCCGCCTGGACGCCGCAGGCTACCAGGAGATCAAGACGCCGCAGGTGATGGACCGCGCCCTGTGGGAGAAATCCGGCCACTGGGAAAAGTACCGCCCCAACATGTTCGTCTGCGAGACGGAGGAGGGCGAGACGCTGGCGGTGAAGCCAATGAGCTGCCCAGGCCATATCCAGGTGTTCAATTTCGGCCAGCGGTCCTACCGCGACCTGCCGCTGAAGTTCGCCGAGTTCGGCTCTTGCCACCGCTATGAGCCGTCGGGCGCCCTGCACGGCCTGATGCGGGTGCGCGGCTTCACGCAGGACGACGCGCATATCTTCTGTCGCGAGGGCCAGATCGAGAGCGAGACCAAGGCGTTCATCGAGCTCCTGACGACGGTCTATGCGGATATCGGGCTGGAGCTGGCCGGTCTGCGGTTCGCCACGCGGCCTGAGAACCGGGCGGGCTCAGACGCGGTCTGGGACAAGGCGGAAGCTGGGCTCGAGGCGGCGGTCAAGGCGGCCGGTGTCGACTATGAGCTCAATCCCGGCGACGGCGCCTTCTATGGCCCGAAGCTGGATTTCACGGTGAAGGACGCCATCGGCCGGATCTGGCAGTGCGGCACGCTGCAACTCGATTTCGTGCTGCCCGAGCGGCTGGGCGCGGAATATGTCGCCGAGGACGGCTCCAAGCAGGTCCCGGTGATGATGCACCGGGCGATCCTCGGGTCCTTCGAGCGTTTCCTTGGCATCCTGATCGAAAACTACGCCGGGGCGTTTCCGCTGTGGCTGGCGCCGGTGCAGGTGGTGGTCGCCACGATCACCTCCGACGCCGACGACTTCGCCCTGAAGGCCGTCGCGGCGCTTCGGGCCCAGGGCCTGCGGGTGGAAACCGATCTGCGCAACGAGAAGATCAACTACAAGGTCCGCGAGCACAGCCTGGCCAAGGTCCCGGTGATCGCCGTCGTCGGCCGCCGCGAGGCGGAGGAGGGCAAGCTCGCCCTGCGCCGCCTTGGCTCCGACGGGCAGCAGATCCTCACCCTCGCCGAGGCCGTGAACAGCCTTGCCAGCGAAGCCAACCCGCCCGATGTTGCCCGCAAGGTCCGCGTCGGGGACGCGTCCGGGTTGGACGGTGAAAAGGAGGCTGGATGAACGGCGTCGCCGCACCGCTCCGCGCCTCCCCGATCGCCAGCGAACCGTCGGCCACGACCGACGCCCTGCGGCCCCGCCGCAGCGTCTCGGTGGTGATGGTGGTCTATCGCACCGGCGAGGCGCTGGAGCAGAGCCTGGCCTGCGTGCTGGCCGATCCGCTGGTCGACCAGTTCGTGATCGTCGACAACGGCTCCGAGCCGCGCGAGGCCGAACGCCTGCGCGTCCTGGACCGCGACGACCGGGTGGTGCTGGTTCAGGGCCACGGCAACGTCGGCTTCGCCAAGGGCGCCAACCTGGGCGCGAAGCACGCCCGCGGCGACCTGCTGGTGTTCCTGAACCCCGACGCCTTCCTGCAGCCGGGATGCATCGCCGAACTGGTGCGCGAGATCGCCGACCGGGCCTCGCCCTGCATCGTCGGCGGCCGGGTGCTGAACGCCGACCGCACCGAACAGCGCGGCGCGCGGCGCGGCGAGATCACCCCGCTCAGCGCGCTGCTGTCGATGAGCGGCCTGGCCCGGCTGGTCCCGGCCTGGCGGCATCTGGAGGTGCACTGGGAGCGGAACGCGCTGCCCGACCAGGTGGCCCCGGCCCCCACCATATCCGGCGCCTGCTTCTGCATGCGACGGGCGGATTTCGCGGGCCTGGGCGGCTTCGACGAGGGCTATTTCCTGCACGTCGAGGACGTCGACCTGTGCTGGCGCGTGCGCCAGGAGGGCGGCGAGGTGCTGTTCCACCCCCGCGCCGAGGTCATCCACCTGGGCGGCACCAGCCAGACCAGCCCGCTGAAGGTGGAATTCCATAAGGGCGTCGGCCTGGCCCGCTATTTCCGCAAGCGCGCCGGCAGCGTCGGCCAGCACGTCACCGCCTGGCTGCTCTCGCCCCTGGTCGTCGGCCTGGCCCTGGCGCGCCCGCTGGTCTGGGCCCTGAAGAGCCGGGTTTCGTAACCCTCCGTCTCCCCCAGCGTGTGCAACGACGTCCGGCGCGCGAGTTCCTCCACGCTGCAGGATTGGCCGCCGCGCCGTTTGTCTGAGAGACTGCGCCACCGGGATCGGCGGAGGACGGGTGGCGGACCAGGCGGCACGGCAGGAACGTCCGCGGCAGAGCGACCGCGAGCAGGCCGAGCTGATCCGCGGCCTCTACCGCAACGTGCCCGTGGGGGTCGCCGGCGCCCTGTTCGGCGTGACGGTGCTGAGCTGGGTGCTGGTGCGCATCGCCCCGGCCCGCGCGCCGGTCGTGGGAATCTGGTTCGGCCTCACCCTGGCGGTGGCGGCCTGGCAGCTCATCCTCTGGGCCTGGTATTCGCGCCAGCCGCGGCCAGACGGCGACTGGCGCATCTGGGCGCGGCGGTTCGTGATCGCCAGCCTGGCGGAGGGCTTCCGCTGGGGCGTGGGCGGCGTGTTCCTGGCCGCGCCCGGCCATGTGGAGCAGCAGGTCTGGGTCTGCATGGTGGTGGCGTGTGCGGCCTCGGCGTCGGTCTCCTCGCTAGGCAGCTACATCCCGGCCTTCTATGCCCTGCTGTTCCCGGCCCTGATGCCGTTCGTGGTTTGGAGCGCCTTCCAGACCAATCCGCTCTACTGGGCCCTGGGCCTGCTGGCCCTGGCCCTGACCGGGTCGGTGGCGGTGCTGGGGTTCGGGCAGGGCCGGTTCCTGGCCGAGGCGCTCAGGCTGCGCTTCGAGAACCTCGACCTGGCCGACGACCTGCGCCGGCAGAAGGACATCGCCGAGCAGGCCAACCTGGCCAAGACCCAGTTCCTGGCCGCCGCCAGCCACGACCTGCGCCAGCCGATCCACGCGCTGGGCATGTTCGTGGAGGCGCTGGGCCGCACCCGCCTGGACCGCGACGGCGTCCGCCTGGCCGGCCAGGTCGCCGAAACGGTGCAGGCGATGAGCGGGCTGTTCGACAGCCTGCTGGGCATCTCCCAGCTCGACGCGGGCGTGGTCAGGCCCGCCTCGCGGGCGTTCGCGGTCCAGCCGTTGCTGGAGCGCATCTGCCGCGAGCAGGCCGCGGAGCTCGAGGGCCGCCCCGTGCGGCTGCGGCTCGTGGCGTCCTCGGCGGTGGTGGAGACCGACCCGCTGCTGCTGGAGCGGATGCTGCGCAACGTCATCTCCAACGCCGTGCGCTACACCGTGGAGGGGCGCGTTCTGGTCGGCTGCCGGCGCGGGCCGCGGCTGACCATCGAGGTCTCCGACACCGGGCCGGGCGTCTCCGCCGCGCACCAGGAGGCGGTGTTCGAGGAGTATTTCCAGGTCGCCAATCCCGAGCGCGACCGGACCATGGGCCTGGGCCTGGGCCTGGCGATCACCCGGCGGCTCTCGGTGCTGCTGGACTGCCCGATCGGCCTGAGCGCCCCGTCCCGCGGCGGCACCACCTTCCGGATTTCCGTCCCCGTGGCGACGCGCGAGGCCGAGGCGTCGGCCCCCGAGCCGCTGTTCGCGCCGCCGATCCGGGGCGGCCGGGTGTTCGTGATCGACGACGATCCGGCGGTCCAGCAGGGCACCGCCGACCTCCTGCGCCTCTGGGGCTACGACGTGGCGGTGGCGGAATCGGCCGCGGAGCTGCTGTCCGGCGTCGCAGGCGGCGCGGTCCCGGACCTGCTGATCTGCGACTGGCGGCTGCGCGGCGGGGAGACGGGGCTGGGGGCGATCCGGGCGATCCGGGCCGCCTATGGCGCGGAGATCCCGGCCCTGCTGATCACCGGCGACACCGCCCCGACCCGGCTGCGCGAGGCCGACCGCACGGGCCTGGTCCTGCTGCACAAGCCCGTGCCGCCGGGCAAGCTGCGCGCCGCGCTGGGCAATCTGATCCGGCGGGAGGCGCCGGCGCAGGACGCCGCTGAAGCTGTCAGATAAGCCCGGCCGCGCGGGCCGACTGGATCGCCTCGGCCCGGCCGCCCACCGCCAGGGCCCGGAGCACGCCGGTCATGTGGGCCTTCACGGTCTTCTCGCTGACCCCCATCCGATAGGCGATCACCTTGTTGGAGAGGCCCTCGCCCAGGTGGCGCAGCACTTCGGTCTGGCGTCCCGTGAGCGTGATGCTGGCCGGGGCGGCCCAGGGCGCGGCGACCGCAGCGGCCGGCGCTGGCTCGCGCAGCACCAGGGCCGGGACGAAGACCTCGCCGGCCAGGACCAGCCTGAGCGCCGAGAGCAGGGTGTCCGCGGTCGCCGACTTGGGCACATAGCCCAGCGCCCCGGCGGCGAAGGCGCGGCGCACCAGGTTCGGGTCGTCGGCGGCGGTCAGCACGATCACCGGCAGGGCCGGCCGGGTCTGCCCGAACTCCCGCAGCGCCGACATCCCGTCCATGCCCGGCATTGAGAGGTCGAGGAACACCGCGTCCAGGTCGTCGTGCTCAAGCGCCAGCGCCAGGCCCTCGGCGCTGCCCTGGGCCTGCAGCACCTGGGCGCCGGCATGGCGCTCCAGCAGGGCGGAGACGCCTTGCCGGACCAGCGCATGATCGTCGACGATCAGGATCTTCACGCAGCTCCCCGATCCGGGCGGAGACGGCCGGGCCGGCGGGACGCCGGTCGGTGAAGCAGCCTAGCGTATTTGGTGTGACTCAGGCCACCACGCGCGCCTCAGAGGGGAATCCGCCCGCGCGGCCGAGCGACGAGGCGGTGCGCTTGCCCAGCAGCCCCGACGCCCAGTTGCCGATCTCGATGAGCTGGCCGAGGTCATAGGTGGTCTCGAAGCCGGCGCGCTCCAGCATGTAGACCAGGTCCTCGGTGCCGATGTTGCCGGTGGCGTTGGGGGCGAAGGGACAGCCGCCCAGGCCGCCCACCGACGCGTCCAGCACGTCGACCCCGGCCTCCACACCCGCGAAGGCGTTGGCCAGGCCGGTGTTGCGGGTGTCGTGGAAATGCAGGCGCAGGGGCACGTCGCCCATCACCTGGCGGGCGGCCTCGACGCGGCGGCGCACTAGCCAGGGGTCGGCCACCCCGATGGTGTCGGCCAGGGCGATCTCGGCCACCTTGAGGTCGGCGGCGGCCTTGACGATTTCCACGACGCGGGCTTCAGGCACCTCGCCTTCGAAGGGGCAGCCGAAGGCGACGCTGACGGTCACCGAGATCGGCGGGTCGCCGGGCTTCCGCACCCCGACGATGTCGGCCATGGCGGCCACCTGTTCGGCTGACGAGGCGCCCTGGTTGCGGATGCCGAACGCGTCGGTGGCGCAGACCACGACATTGGCCTCGTCGCACCTAGCCGCCACGCAGCGGTCCCAGCCGCGCATGTTCAGCACCAGGCCGATCCGCGAGCGGCCGGCCGTGTGCGGCAGGGCGGCCATGATCTCCTCGGCGCCGGCCATCTGCGGCACGCGCTTGGGATTGACGAAGGAGACCACCTCCATGCGCCGCGCGCCGGCGGCCTCCAGCCGGGCGATCATCTCCAGCTTCTGGTCGATCTCGAACAGGGTCTTTTCGTTCTGCAGGCCGTCGCGCGGCCCCACTTCCACGATCTCGATCCGCCGGCTCATGGTTCCGCCTCATGGTCTTCCGGCGCCACATAGACCCGCAGGGTCATGGCGTCGCCCTTCGAATAGTTCACCCCGGCCACCTCGGCGACCTGGCGCGCCTCGCCGCCGCGGGCCTTGAGGGCAGCGCGGAAGGCGGCTTCCTCCCGGGCCTCGACGATGGCGGGGCGGTTCTCGACGATGGCCTGGGCCGCCTCGTCCGCCCCGTCCAGCTCGGTGGTGGTGCCGAGCGCGAAGACCAGGCTGGGCTCGGCGAACCCGGCCACCGCCACCGGCGCCGCGGCCATCCCCTGGCGGGGCAGCAGCTGGGCCTTGCCCATGGCCGTCTCCAGCCGCGCCGAGAGCCACAGCGGCTCCAGGCGGGGCGCGACGCCGGCCGCCAGCACCGCGTGGCCCAGCACGCCCAGCCCCACCGCGCCGACCACCGCATGGCGCGGCGCCTGGCGGACCAGCAGGACCGCGCCGGCCAAGCCCGCCGCCGCCAGCAGCCCGGCCGCCAGCGTCGCCGCCCAGGCGTCCGAGGCGTCGCCATAGCGCGACAGCAGGTAGAAGACCCCGCCGGCCAGGGCCAGGCCCGCCAGGGCGGAGAGGCCCGCGCCGAGCCAGCGGCAAACGCGGCCGATCGGCTCGGCCAGGGCTCGGGCCGCCAGCCAGGCCAGGGCGCCATAGGCCGGCATCAGATAGTGCGGCAGCTTGGTCGGCAGCAGTTCGAACACCAGCCAGGTGGGAACCAGCCAGGCCACGGCGAACCGCACCCCGGGCTCGGCGCGGTGACGCCACGCGGCCACCAGGGCGGCCGGCAGCAACAGGGTCATCGGGAAGGTCAGCAGCGGGGTCAGCAGGGCGTGGTAGCCGGGCGGCGCGCCATGGCTCTCCTGGCCCCCGGCCAGCTTGGGGGCCAGGTCGGAGCCGATCGCCTGGGTCCAGAACCCGCCGTCCGTCGCCACCGTCACCGCCCCGGCCCAGGGGCCCACGACCGCCAGGACGACGATCAGGCCCCAGTACCACTTCAACCCGCCCAGCCAGCCGGTCCGCCGGTCCCAGACCGCCAGCACGATCATCGCCAGCCCCACCACCATCGGCCCGACCGGCCCCTTGATCAGGATCGAGGCGGCCAGCGCGCCCCAGAAGATCCACACCACGCGGCGGGCCGCGGGCGGCCCGTTGCGGCGCGCCGCATAGAGCCGGGCCAGGGCGGCCATGGCCAGCGTCGTCGTCCCGGTCAGCGCCGCGTCGGTTTTGGCGATGAAGGCCTCGGTGGAGAGCAGGAAGGTCGCGGCCACCATGGCCCCGGCCAGCAGCCCCGCCTCGCCGCCGAAGAACGCCGCCGCCCCCCAGGCGCAGGCCGCCGCGGTCAGCATGGCGCCCAGCAGCGACGGGATCCGATAGGCCCAGATCTGCCGCGCCTCTGGGTTGGACAGCAGGCGCACGCTGGCGGCCTGCAGCCAGTGGATGCCCACCGGCTTCTTGAACCGCGGCCCGTCCTGGAAGCGGATCACGACATAGTCGTCGCTCTCCAGCATCTGGGCGGTGGCCTGGGCGAAGCGCGCCTCGTCGCGGTCCAGAGGCGGCACGGCGATCAGCCCGGGCAGACCCGCCATGAAGGCGATCAGCGCCGCGACCGCGGGCCCGCGCCAGCCGCCACTCCATCTCGCCAGGGCGCCGTCCAGCGTCATGGGCTGGTGATAGCACGATCCTTCCGCGCGCCAGCTTTTCGGCTATGCAGGCGCCCATGGCTTCGACGCCCGACATTTCCGTGGTGGTCCCCGTCTTCGACGAGGAGGGCGCCGCGCCGGCCCTGGCGCGCGAGATCGCCGCCGCGTTTGCGGGCCGGGCCTTCGAGATCGTGTTCGTGGACGACGCCAGCCGCGACGGTACGCGCGCGGCGCTGGACGCCCTCAAGGCCGAGATCCCACAGCTGCGCGTGCTGGGCCACCGCCGTAATTCCGGCCAGAGCCGGGCGATCCGCTCGGGCATCCTGGCGGCCCGCGCGCCGGTGATCGTCACCCTGGACGGCGACGGCCAGAACGACCCGGCCGACGGCCCCGCCCTGGTGGACGCCCTGCTGGCCGGGCCGGCCGAGCTGGCCCTGGTGGGCGGCGAACGGGTCAAGCGCCAGGACAGCCGGGCCAAGAAGCTGGCCTCGCGGATCGGCAACGGCGTGCGCAAGCGCCTGCTGCACGACACCGCCAACGACACCGGCTGCGGCCTGAAGGCCTTCCGCCGCGAGGCGTTCCTGCGGCTCCCCTACTTCGACCACATCCACCGCTACCTGCCGGCGCTGATGCTTCGCGAGGGCTGTCAGGTCGCGTTTCGCCCGGTGAACCACCGCCACCGCCAGACGGGGCAGTCCAAATACACCAACCTCGGACGGCTGGCGGCGTCGCTCTCCGACCTGTTCGGGGTGATGTGGCTGCAGTCGCGCTCGCGCGATCCGGGCGGTGTGGACGAGGTCTGAGCGTCCGCGCGGTCCGGCGACGTCGGTTCAGGTCAGGGCGGTGAAGATCAGGGTCACCAGGGCGATCTCGAACGTGCGGTAGGCGAAGATGAGCATGGGCCGGTCCGTGATCGCGGGTTACCAACACGGTTAAGCAAGACCCGCGCCAGAGGAGCTCCGGCGGCATGGCCCTGTTCTTCGACGCCCCCTGGTTCGAGGCGAAGCTCGCGGAGCGCGGCCTGTCGCGCGCGGTGATGGCGGCCGTGGCGGGCCTGACAGCGGACGAACTGGCGCTGGTCTTCAAGGACCAGAGGGAAGTTTCCGCCGGGCAGGTGGCGGCCTTTGCCGAGCTGCTGGGCGTGTCGGCGGCGCAGGTGGCCGACCGGGCCGGAATCTCGACACCCGCGCCCGGCGCGCCGTCGGCCGCCGACGCGAATCTGGCGGCGCTGGAGCGCCGGGTGGCTCTGCTGGAAGCGGAGATCGCCCGGCTGCGGGGCGGGTCGGCCTAGGATCCATACTCAATACCGCTCATCCCGGCGAAGGCCGGGATCCAGATGGAATGGCTCGGATTTGGGCTCCAGGCGCGCTGACTCCCTCCAATCAGTATCTCAGCCATCGGATCTGGGTCCCGGCCTTCGCCGGGATGACCGGTATTGGTTGCCCATGACATTGACCCGCAAAGATATGACTGAGTCTGAACGCTGGGGGCGTCTAGACCTCGGTGCGGGCCTGGCGGCCCTTGCGGGCGCGGCGGTCGTAGGCGCCGGACCATTCGATGCGGGTGTAGGCGGCCCGCGCGATATCGAAGATCGACGGGCCGGCGCGCAGGCCGCGGCGCTGGCCGTCCTGGCCCAGAATCTGGGCGTTCAGTTCGGAGTCTCCCGAGCCGCGGTCGTCGCGGAAGCTCCGCTGGACGGTGACCGCGGGCCCCACGGGAACGGGCAGATTCGTGGGCGCCGCGCTCTCGACCTCGTCGAGGCGATCGGCCTCAGCTCTCGCCGCCCTGCGCGCCGAGACCGTCCTGCGGATGCGGTCAATGCGGGACATCATGTCACAGAACCTGCAATGCGTCGGCCACGGCCTAGCCTTTCGCGATCTTGTCCAATTGAGCTTGCATCTCGGACATCTGCTTACGCAAGGCCGTAAGCGCGTCATCGTTCCCGGGCTCGGTCTTGGATTGAGTCGCCGGCTGGGCGTCCTCGGTCCGGGATCCGGGGGCGAAGGCGAAGGGCGAGAACATCTTCATCGCCCGGTCGAACAACAGCAGGTTCTGGCGGATCTGGTCCTCGTAGCCTGCCATCCCGGCGGTCTGGCCAAAGGAGGAGAACTGGTTGCGCAGCCGCTCCTGCTGCTGGGTGAAGGTCGAGAGCGACAGTTCCAGATAGCTGGGCAGGAAGGACTGCATCGAGTTGCCATAGAAGCCGATCAGTTGCCGCAGGAACTGGATCGGCAACAAGCTCTGCCCCTGACTTTCCTCTTCGAAGATGATCTGAGTGAGGACAGTACGGGTGATGTCGTCGTTGGTCTTGGCGTCATAGACGACAAAGTCGACGCCCTGCTTGACCATCTCCGAGAGATGTTCAAGCGTGACGTAGCTGGAGGAGGCGGTGTTGTAGAGACGCCGGTTGGCGTACTTCTTGATGACAACCTTCTCGCCCGAAGTTGCGCCGGCGTGGGCGCCGCCGCCGGTGTCCTGGGTGTCGGCCATCCCTAATCCTTATACGCGGCCCTGCTGTGCTGTGGGCCCCTTCTGCACCGCAGTATCGCGGATGCGAGCAGATAAGCAAATGCCATCAATCAATTGCGAAGCGAGGTCTTGCCCTGCACCCACGCCAAGAGGATAGATAATTCAGGGCCGCCTGAAATCGAGCCCAATGGGCAGGGAGCCGCTATGAGCGACGTCGTCATCGTTTCCGCCGCACGCACGCCGGTGGGGTCATTCAACGGGGCGCTGGCCAGCCTGCCCGCCCATGAGCTGGGCAAGATCGCCATCATGGCGGCCATCGAGCGCGCCGGGATCGTCGCCGCCGACGTGGACGAGGTGATCATGGGCCAGGTGCTGCAGGCCGGCGCCGGCCAGGGGCCCGCCCGCCAGGCCTCGATGAACGCCGGCATCCCGCAGGAGAGCCCGGCCTGGAGCCTGAACCAGCTCTGCGGCTCGGGCCTGCGCGCCGTCGCCCTGGCCGCCCAGCAGATCAAGGACGGCTCGGCCGACATCGTCATCGCCGGCGGCCAGGAGAGCATGAGCCAGTCGCCGCACGCGGCCAACATCCGCAACGGCCAGAAGATGGGCGACTTCAGCTTCGTCGACACCATGATCAAGGATGGCCTGTGGGACGCCTTCCACGGCTACCACATGGGCCAGACCGCCGAGAACATCGCCAGCCGCTGGCAGATCACCCGCGGCGACCAGGACACCTTTGCCGTCGCATCGCAGAACAAGGCCGAGGCCGCCCAGAAGGCCGGCAAGTTCGCCGGCGAGATCGCGCCGGTGACGATCAAGGGCCGCAAGGGCGACACGGTCGTCGACCAGGACGAATACATCCGCCACGGCGCGACGATGGTCAGCATCTCGGGCCTGAAGCCGGCCTTCAACAAGGAAGGCAC
Source organism: Phenylobacterium sp. (assembly GCF_025351295.1). GTDB lineage: Bacteria > Pseudomonadota > Alphaproteobacteria > Caulobacterales > Caulobacteraceae > Phenylobacterium. The sequence goes on along the minus strand of NZ_JANXWD010000045.1, from coordinate 14,668 downwards.
TGTCACCGCCGCCAATGCCTCGGGCCTCAACGACGGCGCCGCGGCGCTGGTGCTGATGACCGCCGACGAGGCCAAGAAGCGGGGCCTGAAGCCGATGGCCCGCATCGCCTCCTGGGCCCACGCCGGCGTCGATCCGGAGATCATGGGCACCGGGCCGATCCCGGCCAGCCGCAAGGCGCTGGAGCGGGCCGGCTGGGCGGTCGGCGACCTGGACCTGATCGAGAGCAACGAGGCCTTCGCGGCGCAGTCGATCTGCGTGGTCCGCGACCTGGGGCTCGACCCGGCGAAGGTCAACGTCAACGGCGGCGCGATCGCCATCGGTCACCCGATCGGGGCGTCCGGGGCCCGCATCCTGACCACGCTGCTGCACGAGATGGCCCGCACCGACGCCACCAAGGGCCTCGCGACACTTTGTGTCGGCGGCGGCATGGGTGTCGCGATGTGCGTGGAAAAGATCTGATACCGAATCTGGATCAACCGGGTCGGGTTTAACTTAGGGAGTCGAGGGCATGGCCAGGGTTGCGCTGGTCACGGGGGGTACCCGTGGCATCGGTCGGGCGATCGTCGAGCGGCTGAAGGCCGACGGGGTCAAGGTGGCCGCCGGGTATTCCGGCAACGACGAGGCCGCCGCCGAGTGCGCCAAGAGCCTCGGGATCATGGTGGTCAAGGGCAACGTCGGCAACTTCATGGACTGCAAGCATGCCACCGAGGCGGTGGAGAAGGAGCTTGGGCCCATCGACATCCTGGTCAACAACGCCGGCATCACCCGCGACGGTGTCTTCCACCGCATGAGCTCCGAGCAGTGGAGCGAGGTGATCCGGGTCAACATGGACTCGCTGTTCAACATGACCCGCCAGGTGATCGAGGGCATGCGCGAGCGTGAGTGGGGCCGGGTGATCAACATCTCCTCGATCAACGGCCAGAAGGGCCAGGTGGGTCAGACCAACTATTCCGCCGCCAAGGCTGGCGTCATCGGCTTCACCAAGGCGCTGGCGCTGGAGAACGCCAAGAAGGGCGTCACGGTGAACTGCGTCGCTCCCGGCTACATCGACACCGAAATGGTCCAGGCGGTGCCGGAAAAGGTGCTGGCCGGCATCATCGGCCAGATCCCGGTCGGGCGGCTGGGACGCGGCGACGAGATCGCCGACACGGTCTCCTTTCTGGCCGGCGAACGGGCGGGTTATGTGACGGGCACCACGCTTTCACTGAACGGCGGCCAATACCTGGTCGGGTGAAGGCCCTGCCAACGTCCAAAAAGCGCCCCGATCAACCGGCATCTGCTCACCTGGCATGATAGGCAGGTTGACGGCGTCGAGGAGGGCTCTAAGCGCGGCGCTGCTGTGCGCGGCGGCCTTCGCCGCAACCCAGCCCGCGAGCGCCGGGGTGACCGACCGGCTGCGCGACAGCCTGTTCCGGCATCGCGGCGGCGAGCCCTCCGGCATGCCGCTGGCCCGCTACGTCTCCGAGGAGGGCCGGGCGTTCGTGCTGGACCGCACCCAGCCGGCGCCGATGATCAAGTTCGAGGACAGCCCGGAGGTCTGGGTGCTGGTGCCCAGCCCCGCGCCGCGCGGCGACGTGGTCTATCGCAACGACATGGGCGAGCCGGTGCTGCGGGCCACCCGCCTGGGTGGCTTCACCCTGTTCTCCGACGAACGCCCCAGCGGCGAGGCCGTGTCGCTGGCCGGCGCCGCCCAGCCGCTGCGGATGCTGGCGCTCAGCCCCCAGGCGCTGGCCGAGCGGATGCTCCAGGCCAGCGTACGCTCGGGCCGCGCGGCGCACCATCCGGTGGTGTTCGAGGCCGAGGCGACGCCCGCCTCGGCGGCCCTGATCGCCGACGCCGCGACCCTGGTGAGCCTGGCCTATCTGCGGCTGGCCGGCGCGGACGGCGGCCGCGCCCTGCTGGCCCGGGTCGGCAAGGTGCAGTTCATGGAGGGCAAGAAGTGCTCGGTCGCGATCGTCAAGGACGTGATGCGGATCGTGGTGGCCCCCACCCAGGGCCTAGCCGGCCGGCCGTCCTCGGACCGGATCAGCAAGGCGCTGCGCATCGGCAGTTAGGCGGACCTAACCCTTGAACACATCCTTCGCCGCGCGCACGGCGGCGAAGGCGCGGGCGTCCGGCTCGCCGGCCGCGCCGACCCGCGCCGCCAGCGCCGGGGCGCGCAGGAACGGGTTGGTGGCCTTCTCCAGGCCGATGCTGGTGGGCACCGTCCACTCGCCCCGCTCGCGGGCCGCGAACACCGCCTCGGCCCGGCCTCTCAGCGCGGCGCTGTCATCCACCGACAGCGCGAAGCGGGCGTTGGAAGCGGTGTATTCGTGGGCGCAGTAGACCTTGGTGTCGTCGGGCAGGGCGGCCAGGCGCTGGAGGCTGGTCCACATCTGCTCCGGCGTGCCCTCGAACAGCCGCCCGCAACCCAGGGCGAACAGGGTGTCGCCGACGAAGGCGACCCGGTCGGCGGCGTCGAAGAAGGCGATGTGGCCCAGGGTGTGGCCGCCGCTCTCGATCACCTGGAAGGTGGTCTCGCCCAGCTCGACCGTGTCGCCGCCATCCACCTCGCGGTCCAGCGGCCCGATGCGGGTGACCTCGGGCGGGCCGACGATGGTGCAGCCCGTGATGAGCTTGATGTCGGCGTTGCCGCCGGCGTGGTCGGGGTGCCAGTGGGTGTTGAGGATCATGTCCAGGTCCCAGCCCAGATCGTCCAGTTCGCGCAGGATCGCCCCGGAATCCGGGGTGTCGATGCAGGCGGTCATCCCGCTGGCCTCGTCGCGGATCAGGAAGCCATAGTTGTCGGAGAGACAGGCGAACTGGTGCACGGTCAGCGGCATGGCGGAACTCCCAACAACAGCCAGGCGACGATTTAGGCTGGTCGGCCGGCCGCGTCGAGCATAGCCACCGGCTATGCGCCGCGACGTCCTTGAGCTTCGCCAGTTCTACGCCTCCACCCTGGGGCGGGCGGCGCGCGCCATGGTGGAGCGCAAGCTGATGGAGGCCTGGGACGACGGCCACGGGCTGGACATCCTGGCCCTGGGCTATGCGACCCCGTTCATCGGCCCGTTCCGCGAGCGCGCGCGCCGCGTGGTGGCGGCCATGCCGGCGCAGCAGGGCGTGGAGGTCTGGCCGGCCGGCGGGGCCAACCTGGCCACCCTGACGCCCGAGGACGGCCTGCCGTTCCCCAACGCCCTGTTCGACCGCATCCTGGTGGTCCACGGCCTGGAAGAGAGCGCCGATCCCGTGGGTTTCCTGCGCGAGGTGTGGCGGGTGCTGGCGCCGTCCGGCCGGGCGATCCTGACGGTCGCTTCGCGTAACGGCCTCTGGGCCAATACCGAGCGGACCCCCTTCGGCCACGGCCGGCCCTACACCCGCGCCCAGCTGGTCGAGCTGATGCGCGAGGCGGAGCTGGAGCCATCGGGCTGGACCCGGGCGCTCTATGTGCCGCCGGTCGGCTGGATGGCCGGCTGGGCGGAGGGATTCGAGCAGGCGGGCTCGCGGCTGTGGCCCGGTTTCGCCGGCCTGCTGATGATGGAGGCGACGAAACAGACCTTCGCCGTCAAGCCACAGGGCCACCGCGCGCGCCTGCGGGTGGCCCGTCCGGTGCTGCTCCCAGCCCCCGGAACCGCCCCCGTGACCCGCGCCCCAGGTGAGCGCACGCTGCGACAGCGCTTGGCGCCGCCCCGGCGAAGGTCTTAGCTGTCGGAAGAGTCGGATTCGAACCGGGAGGCGCATGGCATGAAACTGATCATCGCAGTCATCAAGCCCAGTCGCCTGGACGCGGTCCTGGACGCGGTCACCCAGGCGGGAGCGTCGGGGCTCACGGTCACCGAGGTGCGCGGCTATGGCCGCCAGCGCGGCAAGACCGAGGTCTACCGGGGCGCCGAATACGAGGTGAAGCTGCTGCCCAAGGTGAAGCTGGAGATCGCGGTGCCCGACGACATCGTCGCCGCGGTGATCGAGGCGGTGCAGACCACTGCCAACACCAACAAGATCGGCGACGGCAAGATCTTCGTGCTCGACCTGGAAAGCGCGCTCCGAATCCGCACCGGCGAACAGGACGCCGCCGCGATCGCGGGCTGATTTTCCCTCCCCTTCATGGGGAGGGACAGCTCGTCGAAGGCGAGCCGGGTGGGGAAGTGTGGGCCGAAACTGGACGCTGCGGAGGATCGCGACTTCCCCACCCTGACCGCTTCGCGGTCTGTCCCTTCCCTAAAGAGGAGGGATGGCTACTCCCCGAACAATCCGCCCTGCAGCATCACCGGCTGCGGCTCGGCTTTGCGGCTCAGGAGGAACAGGGCCGTCTCGGCGCGCCAGTTCTCCAGGGGCTGGCGCGGGTCGATGGGGCGGGCGGGCCTGCCTTCGGCCAGGGAGGCGCAGGCGTCGATGCGCAGCTCCAGGGCGTCACAGAGGCCCACGAAGTCGCGCAGGGTGCACAGGTGGATATTCGGCGTCGACCACCAGGGTTCGGGCAGGGCGCCGGTCTCGGGCATGCGGCCGCGGCTGACCAGGGCCCAGCGGACCTTCCAGTGGCCGAAGTTCGGCACTGAGACCACCGCCTGCTCGGCGATGCGCAGCAGTTCGGATAGCACATGCCGCGGTTCGCGCATCTGCTGCAGGGTCTTCGACAGGATCGCGTAGTCGAAGGCCCGGGTCGGGAAGTGGTCCAGGTCGCGGTCGCCGTCGCCCTGCACCACGGCCAGGCCGCGGCCCAGGCAGGCTGTGACCCCCTCGGGGCTGATCTCCAGGCCCTGGCCGTCTACCGCCTTCTCGCGGGTCAGCAGCTCCAGCAGCTCGCCCTCGCCGCAGCCGACGTCCAGCACCCGGGCGCCGGGCCGCACGAGCTTCAGGATTTCGGCGAAATCTTCCCGGATACCGCTCACGCCAGGCCCCGCGCCTGGGCCTGGGCGGCCAGGAACCCGCGCAGGGTCTGGTCCAGCACCGGCTCGTCCAGGAAGAAGGCGTCGTGGCCCTTGTCGGTCTGGATCTCGGCGAAGCTGGCGCGGCAGCCGGCGCCGTTCAGCGCGCGGACGATGTCGCGGCTCTCGACCGTGGGATAGAGCCAGTCGGACGAGAACGACAGCACGCAGAACTTGACCTTGCGGGCCGGCACGAAGGCCGCGGCCAGGACGCCGCCGTGCGCCGCGGCCAGGTCGAAATAGTCCAGGGCGCGGGTGATGTAGAGGTAGGAGTTGGCGTCGAAGCGGTCGACGAAGCTGGTCCCCTGGTGGCGCAGGTAGCTCTCCACCTGGAAGTCGGCGTCGAACCCCCAGCTGAGGCCGTCGTGGCGCAGTTCGCGGCCGAACTTGCGCTGCAGGGCGGCCTCGGAGAGGTAGGTGACGTGGGCGGCCATCCGCGCCACGGCCAGGCCCTTCTCAGGGCGCACCCCGGCCTTGAGATAGGCCCCGCCGCACCAGTTGGGATCGGCCATCACCGCCTGGCGGCCCACCTCGTCGAAGGCGATGTTCTGCGCCGAATGCCGCGCGGCGGCGGCGATGCACACCGCCGAGAACAGCTTGCCCGGATAGTCCGCCGCCCACTGCAGCACCTGCATGCCGCCCATGGAGCCGCCGACCGCGGCGAACAGCGTCTCGATCCCCAACGCCTCGATCAGCATCGCCTGGGCGCGGACCATGTCGGCGATGGTGATCACCGGAAACTTCAGGCCATAGGCCTCGCCGGTGGCGGGATCGATCGAGGCCGGGCCGGTCGAGCCCATGCAGCCGCCGATCACATTGGTCCCGATGACGAAATAGCGGTCGGTGTCGAGCGGCAGGCCGGGGCCGACGAACAGGCTCCACCAGCCGGGCTTGCCGGTCATCGGGTGGTTGGAGGCCACATGCTGGTCGCCGGTCAGGGCGTGGCACACCAGCACCGCGTTGGTCTTCTCGGCGTTCAGCTTGCCGTAGGTCTTGTAGGCGACCTCGAGCGGGGCCAGCGAGGCGCCCGAATCAAGCCGCAGCGGACGGTCCGCCGGGAACCGCCAGGTCCCGCCGCCGGTCTCGATGCCCACGGTGATAGGGGCCTGTGCCGTCATGGCCGCCTTGGACCGCCTCGCCCTACCGGTGTCAATGGCTTGCAGCCGGGCGCACCTAGGCTATGGAGGTAATGGGTTAGGGAGCATCCATGGATCGTCTGATCCTCCTGCGACACGGCAAGGCCGAACCGGATTCCGAAACCGGTGAAGACTTCGACCGGCGGCTGGCGTCGCTGGGCGTCATGGAGTCGACCGACATGGGCGTGCGCCTGGCCGACATGGGCTTTCGGCCCGACGTCGCGCTGGTCTCGCCGGCGGCCCGCGCCCGGGGCACCTGGGAGGCGGCCAGCGCGGCCTTCCCGGGTGTCGAGACGCGGTTCGACGACGACCTCTACCACGCCGATTCGGGCGCCATCCGGCGGGAGGCCGAGAAGGCCCTGAAGGACCACGCCACCGTCATGATCGTGGGCCACAATCCAGGCCTGCAGGAGCTGGTGGTGATGCTGCTGCAGGAGGGCCATGCGCCCTCGAGCCTGGTGGCCCGCGCCCAGCGCAACTTCCCGACCGCGACGGCGGCGATATTTCTGATCGACGACAACGGGCTGCCGCACTTCGATGGCCTGTTCTTCCCCGAGCGCTGAGCGGTGAGGATCTACAAGATCCTGCCGCGCGGCGAATGGACGGCGGCCCAGGCGGCTGGCCGGTTCGAGGGCTCCGCGGTCGACCGCCAGGACGGCTACATCCACTTCTCCACCGCCGCCCAGGCCCACGAGACCGCGCGGCGCCATTTCGCCGGCCAGGCCGATCTGGTGGTGCTGGAGGTCGAGGGCGACGACCTGGGCGCGGCGCTCAAGTGGGAGCCGTCGCGCGGCGGCGACCTGTTCCCGCATCTCTACGGCGCCCTGTCGGCGGATCGGGTGCGCGCGGTCCACCCGGCGGCGCTGGACGCCCAGGCGATCCCGCAGGTTCGCCTGCCCGCATGAACGACCTGCACGGCCTGGCTACCCGCGCCCTGCACGGCCTCGATCCCGAGGACGCCCACAGCGCCGCCATCGCCGGCCTGAAGCTGGGCCTGGGCCCGCGCGGGCCGGCGGACGATCCGATCCTGGTGACCGAGCTGGCCGGCCTCAGCCTGCCCAACCCGGTCGGCCTGGCGCCGGGGTTCGACAAGAACGCCGAGGTGTTCGGGCCGATGCTGCGGGCCGGCTTCGGCTTCGTGGAGTGTGGCACGGTCACGCCCCTGGCCCAGGCCGGCAACCCGCGCCCGCGGCTGTTCCGGCTGACCGAGGACCGGGCGGTGATCAACCGGATGGGGTTCAACAACCAGGGCCTGGAGGCCTTCGCCGCCCGGCTGGCGCGGCGTGGGCCGGGCGTGATCGGAGCCAATGTCGGGGCGAACAAGCAGTCCGCCGACCGGATCGGCGACTACGTCATCGGCCTGACGCGGCTGTGGGGTCTGGCGTCCTACGTGACGATCAACGTCTCCTCGCCCAACACGCCCGGCCTGCGCGCCCTGCAGACCAAGGCGGCGCTGGACGAGCTGCTGGGCCGGATCGTCGAGGCGGCCACGGCCTTGCCGGCGGCCGGCCGCGCGCCAGTGTTTCTGAAGGTCGCGCCGGACCTGGAAGACGGCGAGGTCGAGGCCATTGCCGACACGGTGGCCGCGCACGGCCTGGCCGGCGTCATCGTCTCGAACACCACGATCAGCCGGCCGGCCCTGGCCTCGGCGCATCGCGAGGAGACCGGCGGCCTGTCGGGCGCTCCGCTGCTCGATCTCTCGACGCAGATGCTGCGGCGGTTCGCGGCGGCCTCGGCGGGCCGGTTCGTCCTGGTCGGGGCCGGCGGCGTAGGCTCCGGGGCCGACGCCTATGCGAAGCTCCGCGCGGGGGCCTGTGCGGTGCAGCTCTACTCGGCCCTGGCGTTCGAGGGTCCGGGCCTGGCGGTGCGGATCAAGCGCGACCTGGCCCAGCGGTTGCGCGCCGACGGTTTCCGTTCCGTCAGCGAGGCGGTCGGGGCAAGATAGCCGCGCTGTTCGACGCCTCGCGTTGCCGGGGCGGGCCGGCTGCATTAACCCGGAAGGACGATGGCGGACGCCTCCACGCCGAGCGAACCTGCCGCAAGGACCCGCCGCCGCCGCCTCTTCTGGCCCGGTGGGCTGTCCGCGCGCCTGCTGGTGCTGACCGTGGTGTTCGCCGCCCTGGGCGGGACGCTGGCCATCCCGCCGGCCATGGCCTCGTACGAGAAGCAGTGGCTGCTGGACCGGGTGCGGGCCGCCGAACTGGCGTCGCTGGCCGCCGAGGTGGCGCCGGATCGGGTGGTGTCCGAACAGCTGAAGAGCCAGCTGCTGGAAGGCGCCGGCGTGGAGATCGTGGCGGTCTCCAACGACGGCGTGCGCCGGCTGGTGTTCGCCAAGGCCAGGCCGCCCCGCGCCCCCTATCTGGTGGACCTGCGCAGCCGGGCGGCGGGCCTGGGCCTGTTCGCCCCGTTCCAGACCCTGTTCGGTCCGGGCGACCGGGTGCGAGTGATGGCCGAGCCGCGCTTCCGGCAGGCCGACTTCATCGAGTTCGTCGCCACCGACACCGAGCTTAAGAAGGCGCTGGCCAGCTATCTGTGGCGACTGGTGGCGATCGTGGCCGGGGTGTCGTCCCTGGCCGGGCTGATCGTCTATCTGGCGCTCAACCTGTTCCTGGTGCGCCCGATGCAGCGGATCACTTTCTCCATGGAGCGGTTCCGCGCCGACCCGGACGATCCGGAGGCGCGCATCCAGCTCTCGGGCCGCCGCGACGAGATCGGCCGCGCCGAGGCGGAGCTGGGCCGCATGCAGGGCGACCTGCGCACGGCGCTGAACTCAAGAGCCCGCCTGGCGGCGCTGGGCGAAGCGGTGGCCAAGATCAACCACGACCTGAAGAACATGCTCACCAGCGCCCAGCTGGCCTCCGAGCGGTTGGCCGCGTCGAAAGATCCCAAGGTCAGCCAGGCCCTGCCGCGCCTCGAACGGGCCCTGAATCGCGCCGTGAAGCTGGCCGCCGACGTGCTGGTCTACGGCAAGACCCAGGAGGCCATGCCCGAGACCCAGACCGTGCGCCTGGGCGAGGCGATCAAGGAGGCCGCCGCCGAGGCGCGGCTGACCGACGCCGGGGTCAAGCTGGCGTCCAAGGTGGCCACCACCGACCAGGTGATCGCCGATCCGGACCAGCTGCACCGCATCCTGGTCAACCTGCTGCGCAACGCCCGCCAGGCGATCGAGCATCAGGGCGATCGGACCGGGCGCATCGAGGTCTCGCTGGAGGCGGCCGGCGGCTCCAGCCTGATCCGCATCTCCGACAACGGCCCCGGCGTCCCCGAGCGCATCCGCGAGCGGCTGTTCCAGCCCTTCGCCGGCTCAGGGCGGCCGGATTCCACGGGCCTCGGCCTCGCGATCGCCCGCGAACTGGCCCAAGGCCACGGCGGCGACCTGACCCTGTCGGTGACCGGCCAGGAGGGCACGGTGTTCGAGCTCCGCCTCCCCGGCGCCCCCGGCCCCGCGCCCCGCGCCCGGAAAGCCTCCAGCGAGGTCTAGGACGACCCTCTCCTCCCGCTGCGGGTGAGGAGAAGCGTCGGCCGCGAGACCGGATGCCAGCGGCGTCTAAGGCGCCCTGGCCACGCCTTCGCGGCGGGGGTCGGCGCCGCCGCGCAGGCCCTGGGGGGTGACCTCGATGCCGTGCAGGCCCGAGCCCTCGGCGCCGAAGCCGGCGCTCAGTTTCACGCCCTTGGCGGCCAGGCCTGCCGTCACCTCCGGCGAGAACTTGTCGATCTCGGCGGCGTAGAAAGTCCCGCCGGCGATCATGTTGGGCAGGGCCAGCGCCTGCTGCATCGGCAGCTTCCAGTCCAGCACGCCGACCAGGGCCTTGAGGTTGTAGGCCAGGATCGAGGGTCCGCCCGGCGAGCCCAGGGCGGCGACGAACCGGTGCTGGCGGTCCAGCACGATGGCCGGCGCCATGGATGAGCGCGGCCGCTTGCCCGGACCCACGGCATTGGCGGCCGGCGCCCCGTCGCGCTCGGTGGGCGGGAAGGAGAAGTCGGTCAGCTGGTTGTTGAGGAAGAAGCCGCCCACCATCCGTCCCGAGCCGAAGGTGCTCTCGACGGTCGTGGTCATCGAGACCGCGTTCCCCCACCGGTCGACGATGACCATGTGGGTGGTGCCGCCCGGCTCCTGGGTGCGGTCCGGGGCGCGGACGCCGGCGCCCCTGGGCTTGCCGGGCGTGAGCGCGGCCGGATCGGCGGTGGGCCCGATCAGCTTGGCCCGCTGCGCCAAATACGCCGGGTCCAGCAGCCCCTCGACCGGCACGGCCACGAAGTCGGGGTCACCCATGTAGCGGTCGCGGTCGGCATACATCAGCCGGCTGGCCTGGCTGAACAGGTACCAGCCCTCGACGTCGTTGCGGTGATCGGCGATGGCGGTGTGCTCGAGCAGGCCCAGGGCCTCCAGCACCGCCGGTCCGCCCGACGGGGCCGGCGGCATGCAGACGATGTAGACCCGATAAGGCCGGCAGAGGCCCGGCTTCACCTGGGGCCGGTAGGCCTTGAGGTCGGCCAGGGTCAGGGTGCTGGGGTTGTCGCCTTCGTGGACCCTGGCGACGATGGCCTGGGCGATCGAGCCTTCCAGCAGCGCCTTCGGCCCCTCCGCGGCCACCCGGCGGATCGTCGCCGCATAGGCCGGATTGGTCATGATATCGCCGGCCTTCACCCTGGTCCCGTCGGGCTTGGTGAAATAGGCGACGGCGTCGGGCGCGCCGGCCTGGGGCGCGCGGCTGGCGGCGGCGGCGGCCATCCGGCCGGGGACCGGGAAGCCGCCGTCGGCCAGCCGTGCGGCTTCGCCGAACAGGTCCTTCCAGGCCAGTTTGCCGTGCTGCGACTGGGCCAGGCTGAGCATGGCGATGGCGCCCGGCACGCCGGTCGAGCGGCCCGAGAGCATCGCGGTGACCCGGTCCAGCAGCTTGCCGTCGGCGCCGTAGAACCATTTGTCGGTCGCGCCCATCGGCGCGGTCTCGCGGCCGTTGTAGGCGGTCACGGCCTGGGTCCTGGCGTCGTAGTAGGTCAGGAAGGCGCCGCCGCCGAGGCCCGAGCTTTGCGGCTCCACCAGCCCCAGCGTCGCCTGCACCGCCACCGCCGCGTCGACGGCCGTACCGCCGGCCCGCAGCACCTTCAGCCCCGCCTCCACCGCCAGCGGATTGGCCGCGGCGACCATGCCCTTAGACTGAGGCGCGACCATCCCCGAGGCCGCCGCGCGCGGCCGGGCGGCGGCGTCCTGCGGCAGGGCGCAGGCGGACAGGACCGCGGCGAGCGCGAGCGGGACGAACGAGGACTGGAACTTCACGGGCGGGGCTGGCTCCTGGGGGCGGCGGGACCATAGCGGCAGGGCCGCGTGGACAACAAACGCCCGGTCGTGCGACGTCCCTCCTATGGATGGAAAGCGCCCAGGTCCAGGCCCCCGCAACGCCATCACCGACGTCCCCGGCCTAAGGGTTGGGCAGGCGCAGGACCTGGCGGTCCGCAGCGGCGTCACTGTGATCCTGCCGGACGAGCGATCCGTCTGCGCCGTCGACGTGCGCGGCGGGGCGCCGGGCACGCGGGAGACCGACGCGCTCGCGCCCGAAAACCTGGTCGACGCCGTGGACGCGGTCGTGCTCTCCGGCGGCTCGGTCTATGGGCTGGCGGCGGCGGACGGGGTGGTCGCCTGGTTGGGCGCGCGGGGCCGCGGCTACGGCCTTGTCGCCGGCATCCCGCCCTCGCCGGTGGTCCCGGGCGCGATCCTGTTCGACATGGCCAATGGCGGCGACAAGGCCTGGGGCGAGGCGCCGCCCTATCGCGAACTGGGGCGGGCGGCCGTCGCGGCGGCCGGGCTGGACATCGCCCAGGGCACGGTCGGCGCCGGGTGCGGGGCGATGGCGGGCGCGCTGAAGGGCGGGATCGGCTCGGCCTCGGTGGTCACCGACGATGGCTTCACCGTGGGCGCCATCGTGGCGGTGAACAGCTGGGGCTCGGTGATCGCCCCGGGTCCGGGCGGGCGCGGCCGGACGTTCTGGGCGTCGCCCTTTGAGCTGGACGGCGAGTTCGGCGGCCTGGGGTCCGCAGGTCTCCTCGCCGGCCCCGACCAGTGGGGCGCGGCCAAGCGCCCGGACGAGCCGCGCAACACCACCATCGCCTGCGTGGCCACCGACGCCATCCTGACCCCGGCCCAGGCCCGGCGCCTCGCCATCATGGCCCAGGACGGCCTGGCCCGCGCCATCCGCCCCGTGCACGCGCCGTTCGACGGCGACGTGGTCTTCGCGCTCGCCACCGGCCGCCGGCCGCTGGGCGAAGCGGCGGACTTCGTCCTGGCGCGGCTGGGGGCCTTGGCCGCCGACACCCTGGCCCGGGCGGTGGCGCGTGCGGTCTTCGAAGCCCGGCCGTGGCCGCAGGCGTCCATCCCTTGCTGGCGGGACCTTCCGGCCTGAACAGGCGCCTTTCGGCTTGCCGAGGCCGCTGCTAGCCTCCGCCCCGGTTCAGTTCGGGAGGGTTTCATGGGTCCGGGTCGCAGGTTCGCGCTGGTTGCGGGCGTCGCCGCCATCGCCTCGGTGGCCGGCGCACAGCCGGCGGGGCCCAGGATCACGGGCCCCATCGCGGTCTACTGGATGAGCGCGGCCACCCAGACCGGCTTCGGCATGCCCGGCGCGGGCGGCGGCGGACGCCCGGACGCCGGGGCGATGATGCGCGCCATGATGGGCGGCGGCGGCGGCGCGGCCAACAAGAGCCTGACCCTGCAACTGGGCTCCAGCCAGACCAACCCCGCGCCGGCCGCCGACCACCTGCCGCCCCAGGGCCTGGGCGCCGGCCCCGACCTGCCGCTGGTGACGCCCAGGCCGGTCTCCACCCCGCCGGTGGAACACGGCCCCAGCGACATCCCGCGCGAGTTCCAGAAGCCGCGCGGCAAGATGCTGATCTTCTGGGGCTGCGGCGAGCACGCCCGGCCCGGCCAGCCGGTGGTGATCGACTTCGCCACGCTGAGCGCCGGCAACCCCGCCGCCGCCATGGCGGCCTTCAAGGGCCTCGACGTCCGCCCGATGCAGCCGCCCTCGGCCTACCGCAACAAGACCTATGGCGACTGGCCCAACGAGCGCACCAAGACCCAGGTCCCGTCGAACGGATCCCTGGTCGGCCAGCACACCATCAAGGGCAACTACAGCCCGCAGATCAGCTTCACCCTGGAGGAGGACCAGGACTTCCTGGGCCCGCTCAACCTGACCACCAACGCCAAGGCGCCCGGCGGCTGGGTCAACCTGGGCTGGAACCTGGTCGGCAACGCCCAGGCCTATCTGGCGACGGCCCTGGGCGGCGGCCAGGACACGGTGGTGATGTGGACCTCCTCCGAGACCCAGTCCGCCGCCTTCGCCATGCCAGACTACCTCAGCCAGGGCGACATCAACCGCCTGGTCGCCTCCCGGGCCCTGATGGGGCCGGCCACCAGGACCTGCGCCGTGCCCAAGGAGGTGCTGGACGCCATGCCCCAGGGCCTGGTGCAGCTGGCGGCCTATGGCGGCGAGGCCAACTTCGTCTATCCGCCCCGGCCCGCCGACCCCAAGGCGGTCTGGAACCAGCAGTGGGCGGTCAAGGTCCGCTACCGCTCCGCCACCGGCGCGCTGCTGGGCATGGCCATGCCGTCCGGCGGCGGCCGCGGCGGCTATGAACCGCCGCCGGGCGCGGCCCAGCCGCAACCCGGCCAGCCGCCCCGCAAGCCCCGGGCAACCGACATCCTCAAGGGCCTGCCCGGCCTGCCGTTCCCCCGCTGAGCGGCGGCGGACCGGGGCGGGAAAATCCACCGGCAGGGGTCTTGCGCTCCCGCCCGCCCGCGACTAGGTTCCGCGCCCTTGCCGAAAGGCCCTGCGCGCCCGTAGCTCAGCTGGATAGAGCATCAGACTACGAATCTGAGGGTCGGACGTTCGAATCGTTCCGGGCGCGCCATTTTCTTCAAGAAAATCAGTGAATTTTCCGATGGAGCTCCATCGCGAGCTTCAGCGCTCGTCGTTTACTCCGGGGTTTACTCCGGGGTTTTCGACGAAAAGTAGCGTCATTTTGGGCGTTGGCGGGAGTAAGCAGGGTCAAACTGTGGCGCGGACACTCCCGTTCGAGCGTAGCTGGGCCGTCTGACAAGCGCGTATCGTTCGGCGTGAGCCTACCGATTGGCGCCGAGCAAGCGCATACTTACGAGATGGTGATCCAGATTCTTCAGAGCAGCCGGTCCAGCCGCGTCAGGCGGCGGCCCGTTGTGGTGGCATCGATAGTGATTGCCTTCGTCGTCGCTCTGATCTTGGCCGCTTTTGCTGTGCGGGTCGGCTTGCCTGCCTAGGGGGCAGTTGGCAGAACTGGCAGTGCCGTTCGTTCCTCCGAAGGCAAAGGTCACACGTTCGAATCGTGTCGGGTGCGCCATTTCTCTTTGTCTTTTCAGATGCATCTGCTGACCATCGTCGGCGGATGCTTGAACTGCGTCGCTACTGCACCCAAACTGCAACCGCCAAGCGGCCTTAACAGAGGTTTCTGAGCCTCGTGGACCTGAGGCAGAAAATGTCGAAGTGCGGTGTTCGGAGGGGCGACAGTCTCCGAGGTGCAGTGGGGCGCCCGGGGGCTGTTCAGGCCTGCGGGCTCAATCAGTTGAGAGGCGCCGCAGGCGATCCTCGTGGTGTCGGCGC
>NZ_JANXWD010000035.1 GCF_025351295.1 Phenylobacterium sp. | reverse complement strand
GTGATGCCGTCGGCGGTGCCGGCGACCTTGAAGTCCATGTCGCCGAGGTGGTCTTCGTCACCCAGGATGTCGGAGAGCACGGCGAAGCCGTCCTTTTCCAGGATCAGGCCCATGGCGATGCCGGAGACCGGCTTCTTCAGGGGCACGCCCGCATCCATCAGGGCCAGTGAGGAGCCGCAGACCGAGGCCATCGAGGACGAGCCGTTCGACTCGAAGATCTCGGAGACCAGGCGGATGGTGTAGGGGAAGTCCTCATAGGCCGGCAGCATCGGACGGATCGCCCGCCACGCCAGCTTACCGTGGCCCACTTCACGGCGGCCTGGCGCGCCCATGCGGCCCGTTTCCCCGACCGAGAAGGGGGGGAAATTGTAGTGCAGCATGAACTTCTCATAGTACTTGCCGTCGAGGGCATCCATGAGCTGCTCGTCGTCGCCGGTGCCCAGGGTGGCCACGACCAGGGCCTGGGTTTCGCCGCGGGTGAACAGGGCCGAGCCGTGGGCCCGGCTGAGCACGCCCACTTCCGACACGATCTGGCGCACCTGGTCGACCTTGCGGCCGTCGATGCGGATGCCGGTGTCCAGGATGTTGCGGCGGACGACGTCGGCTTCCAGTTCCTTGAACACCCCGCCCAGCTTGTCGTGCGCGATGCCGGCCGGATTGGCTTCCGACTTGCCGAACTTCTCGGTGGCCTTGGCCTTGGCCTTGCCGACCGCGTCCTGGCGTTCGCCCTTGGCCACGATCTTGTAGGCGGCGGCCAGGTCCTTGCCGATCAGCGTCTTCACGTCGGCCTTGATGGCGTCGGTGTCGTCGGGCTGGAAGTCGAAGGGCTCCTTGGCGGAGTGGTCGGCCAGTTCGATGATCGCCTGGATCACCGGCTGCATGCCGCGGTGCGCGAACATCACGCCCTTCAGCACGTCGTCTTCCGACATCTCCTGGATCTCGGACTCGACCATCATGACCGCGTCGTCGGTGCCGGCGACCACCAGGTCCATCCGGCTTTCCTTCATCTGGTCGATGGTCGGGTTCAGCACGTACTCACCGTCGACGAAGCCGACGCGGGCGCCGCCGATCGGGCCCATGAAGGGCGCCCCGGAGATCACCAGGGCGGCCGAGGCGGCCACCAGGGCGACGATATCGGGGTCGTTCTCGAGGTCGTGGGCCAGGACGGTGCAGACGACCTGCACTTCGTTCTTGAAGCCCTTGACGAACAGCGGGCGGATCGGACGGTCGATCAGGCGGCTGGTGAGGGTTTCCTTCTGCGAGGGCGCGCCCTCGCGGCGGGGGAAGCTGCCGGGGATCTTGCCCGCGGCGTAGAACTTCTCCTGATAGTTCACGGTCAGCGGGAAGAAGTCCTGGCCGGGCTTCGCGCTCTTGGCGAAGACGGCGGTGGCCAGCACCATGGTCTCGCCGTAGGTGGCCAGCACCGCGCCGTCAGCCTGACGGGCCATGCGGCCGGTTTCGAGCGTCAGCGTCTTGCCGCCCCACTCGATGGTCTTGCGTTTGATGTCGAACATTTCTCTTCTTTCTCAGCCCGTGGGCGTATTCCCGGCGGGCGCGGACAGGGGATCGCGGTAGGCGAATCCTCTCCAGTGAACAGGCGGGTTGAGGGATTTCCCTCGGCGTGTGTGGGCCCCTCTACAAGGGTCCCGGTCGCCGCATCGGTCCTCCGGCCTGTCGCGGGGAGCGGCGAAAACAGAACTCGAACCCGCCGCCCCGGCCACAGGACCAGGGAGCGGTTTGCGAGCGAGACTAGCGGCGCAGGCCGAGGGTCTCGATCAGCTTCTGATAGCGGTCCAGGTCGGACGTCTTCAGGTGGTCCAGGAGCGACCGGCGGGCGGAGACCATCTTCAACAGGCCCCGGCGCGAGTGGTTGTCCTTCTTGTGCATCTTGAAGTGTTCGGTGAGGTTCGTGATCCGTTCGGTCATGATCGCCACCTGGACTTCGGCGCTGCCCGTGTCCGCTTCGCCGCGGGCATGGGACTTGATGACTTCGGCTTTGCGTTCGGCCGTGATCGACATCGGGTTTCTCCGCTCTTCAAAGGTTGAAGACCCGCGAGGGTTCGAGCCGACCCGCACGCATCTCGCAGAGCGCGACCATCGATCCGCCCGCCATGGCCGAAACGGTGCGAGAGCCCGGCTTGAGCCTGGCCTTCACCGCTTCCACCTGTCGGGGACCGAGAACGATCGACCGTCCCTGCTTCAATCGGAAGGCGTCTTCGTCGGTCACGGCCAGCACCGGGATGTCGTCCAGTGCGGTCTCGACCGGAAGGAGTGTCTCCGATTGGCGGGCCTCATAGCCCAAATCCCCAAGCATTTCCAGCGTTACCGCCGTCGCCTCGGTGAACCGGCCCACGCGGGTGCGGCGAAGCGCGCTGACGTGGCCACACGCGCCCAGCGCATCGGCCAGGTCGCGGACGATGGCGCGGACATAGGTACCCTTGCCGCATTCGATCTCGATGGTGACGTGGTCGGCGTCGTTCGGGCCCTCGGCGACCCGCGCCGAATGGACGTTCACCTTGCGCGACGCCAGTTCCACCGGCTCGCCGGCGCGGGCCAGGTCGTAGGCCCGCTCGCCGTCCACCTTGATCGCCGAATAGGCCGGCGGGACCTGGTCGATCTCGCCGACGAAGGCCGGCAGGGCGGCCTCGACCTGCGCCACCGTCGGGCGGACGTCGGACTCGGCGACGATGTCACCCTCGCGGTCATAGGTCGCGGTCGTGCGGCCCCAGGCGATGGTGAAGCGATAGGCCTTGTCGGCGTCCACCAGGAACGGAACCGTCTTGGTCGCCTCGCCCAGGGCGATGGGCAGGATGCCGGTGGCCAGCGGGTCCAGGGTGCCGGCGTGGCCGGCCTTCTGGGCGTCGAACAGCCGGCGGACACGGCTCACCGCATAGGTCGAGGTCAGGTCGTAGGACTTGTCGAGGTTGATCCAGCCCGAGATCGCCTGGCCCTTCTTGCGGCGACCCATCAGTCCTCGTCCTTCCACGAGTCCGAGGGCTCGTCGGGGGTCAGGTCCTGGCGCACCTTGGGATCGTCGAACAGCCGCGCCATCCGCGCGGCCTCCGTGAAGCTCTCGTCGTGGCGGAACAGCAGCTCGGGCGTGAAGCGCAGCTCGATGGCACGGCCCAGGTGGCCGCGGACGAACTTGGCATGGCGGTTGAGCGCCTCGGTCACCGCCGCGGCGTTCCCGCCGCCCAGCGGCTCCACGAACACCGTGGCGTGGCGCAGGTCGGGGTTCACCCGCACCTCGGTGACGGTCACCGAGACCCCGGCCAGGACCGGATCGTTGATCTCTTCCGTCCGGAAGATCTCCACCAGGGCGTGACGCACCAGCTCGCCGGCCCGCAGCTGGCGCTGCGTCGGGCCCTTCGGCGCCGCCCGGGCAGGGGTGTAGGGACGTTTCATGGGAGTTCAGCCTCGCACCCTGGCCGGCGGATCGGACGCCCGAGCAGGAAAGCGGCGGCTTCTAGTTCATCCATCGACAGGTGTCATCCCGGTTTTGCCGCAGCCAAGGACCGTGATGACACCCGTTGGTCGGCGCGAGTTCCAGGGCTGCCGCCGGGGGGCTCGGGGCGAACCCCCCGACACCAGACCCTATTTGGGCGCCGGCGCCGGCGTCTGAGCGGCGGCCTTGGCCCGATCGGCCGCCGCCTTGGCTTCGGCCGCCTTCATATGGACGTGAGCGGCGGCCTTCTCCTTCTCCGCGGCGGCGTGTTTGGCGGCGCTTGCCGCATGCGCCTTCTTGTAAGCCGCGTGGGCGGCGGCCTTCTTCTGATCCGCCGCCGCATCCTGGGCGCTGACGGCGGCGTGGGCCTTCTTGGCCGCCGCGTGGGCGGCGACCGCCTTCTGGTCGGCCGTCGCGTCCGCGGCGTTGGTGGCGGCTTCGGCCTTCTTGGCGGCGGTATGCGCGGCGGCCTTCTTCTGCTCAGCCGCGGCGTGTTCCGCGGCCTGGGCCGCGTGCTGCTGCTTCGCGGTCTCGACCGAAGTCGGAGGCAGCGTTTGGGGCGAGGGGGTCTGGGCGCTGGCGACGCCCGCGGTCAGGGCGAGCGCGGACACGGCGCCCAGAGTCATGTGGAGGAATTTCATCGGATGTTCCTTTGAAGCGGGATGGAGATCGCAGGAAACGCCACTGGGCCTGAACCTCGTCCGCTTCATGAGCTACAGGCGCCGTTCATACGGCGGCCGCTTGTGCAACGCGCCAACCGGCCTGCCGGGCTCAGGCGCCCGTCGTTCTATCCTTGAGGAACTGGATCACCGGTTGCTCGGCCGCCGTCGTCGGCCCCGGTCGGCCTCAGATGCAGGGTCAGCACCGGGTGCGGCGCGCGCCGGCTGGACAGGATCGCGGCCCCACCGCAGGATCGACGGCGGGCTGCGGGGGTTTGGGCCATTTTCAAGACGTTGCTGTTCAGCTTCAACGGGCGGATTCGCCAGTCACAGTGGTGGCTGGTCCAGCTTGGCCTGCTCGTCGTGGGGTTCGTGACCCTTGTTCTGGCAGGCGTTGTGGTCGCCCCGATCGGTCTGAAGGAAACCCTGGTTACGCAGCTGACATTCGGCCTGTTGGCCGGTGCAGTGGCCGCGGCCTTAACCTGGATCAACCTGGCGACCAGCGCCAAGCGCTTCCATGACCAGGACCTCTCCGGCTGGTTCTATCTGATCAGCTTCGTTCCGGTGATTGGCAGCATCATCGTCCTGGGCCTGCTGGGCTTCCGCGACAGCCGCCACGGGGCCAATCGGTTCGGCGCTTCCGCCAAGTACCCAAACCTCGCCGCCGCCGCCGCCCTGTTCGACTGACGTAAGCCGGCGCGCGCCGATCCCCTGTGCGCGATCAGGCCGCCCCGGTCCGCTCGCGGAAGAACTGGATCACCCGTTGCTCGGCCGCCTTCGACGGACCGGTCTCCTTCAGGTGCAGGGTCAGGACCGAGTGCGGCGGGATGAACGCCGGCTTGGCGTCTTCATCCTCCAACTCGATGGCCTCGAAGCGGTCCCCGAACTCGCGGCGATAAGTTTCGAAGCGGGCGTCCGGCGTCAGGACGTCGCTCTTGAAACGCAGGCCGATCACCGACAGGTCCTCGGCGTTCATCCGGTCGCGCACGCAGGCGATCTCGCCGGGGGACAGCGCGATCTCGGCCTCCCGGGCGGCGTTGTTGCGGGTGATCGGCAGCGACGGCTGCGACAGCACCGGGGCCACCACCGACGGATCGGTCATCATCGCCAGCGCGAAGTTGCCGGTGAAACACATGCCCACCGCGCCCACGCCCCGGCCGCCGCACTCGGCGTGCGCCTGCCGCGCCAGGGCCCGCAGCCAGTCGACCACCGGGCTGGAGCGGTCGCCGCGCCAGACATAGAACTCACGCCGCATGCACAGCACGCCCAGCGCCGTGGTCAGGGCATACGACTTGCCGGCCGGCTTGCCCGGGGTCCCGAAGAAGCTGGGGCAGAAGGCGGTCATCCCCGCGGCCGCCACGCGGTCGGCGAAGCGCACCACCAGCGGGTGCAGCCCCGGCATCTCGTGCATGACGATCACGCCCGGCCCGGCGCCGCGCCGATAGACCGGGTAGGTCCGCCCGCCATGCGTGAACTCGAACTTCGAATAGGCTGCGAGCGCCGCCTCGTACGCCATGCCATCCCCCGGTTACTGGGGGCAGCTTAGGACGATCAACCCTTGAGGCGCAGCATGGAAACGTCGCCCTCGAAGCCGGAAAGCTTCCAATGCCCGTCCGGCGCCTTGGTGAAGTCCAGCAGGCAGGGTCCGTCCTTCTTGGAGATCGCGCAGATCCGCCCGTCAGGCAGCTGCCGCAGCGCCTGGGAGATCGCCAGGATGTTGGGGATCTTGGTCGCCGGCGTGTAGCCGTAGTGTTCCGCCACCGCCTTGAACACCTTGGGCTGGACCACGCTTTCGCCGACCAAGTCCGCCAGGCTGGGCGCGAGCAGGGCCGCCACGCCGGAGAGGCGCTTGTCCTTGCTGGCCCGCTCGACCAGCCGCCCCTGGATCTCGTGCTTCAGCGCCTTGCGGTCCACCAGGCTGTCGAAGGTCGCCCGGTCCTCGTCGCGGATCGAGATCAGCAGGGCATGGACGTCGCCGGCCGCGGGCAGCTTCTGCACCGTGGCGCAGGCTGAGAGCGACAGGGCGAGAACGGCGGCGAGGAGCGGGAGGCGGCGCATGGCGTTCCGAGGTCTAGGTCGACGGGATGGCGATATCACGGCGGCCATTTCAGGCTCGAGGCAATAGCCCTCACTCCGTCAACGCGTGACGCGCGCGATCGGCAGCACGGCCGCAACGCCCCCTCCACCCCTTCACCATCTCCCCCTCCCCCGCAAGCGGGTGAGGAACAGAGTCGATCCAGTTCCTCACCCGTGAAAACCGGGGAGGGGGACCGCGGAGCGGTGGAGGGGGCGCTCGGGCCGGACTCAGCGCGCGCCGCTACAGCGAACGCCTCACCTCTTCGAGGGTGAAGCACTCGATGGTGTCGCCGGCCTTGATGTCCTGGAAGCCCTGGAAGGCCATGCCGCATTCCTGGCCGGAGGGCACTTCGTTGACCTCGTCCTTGAAGCGCTTGAGCGTCTGCAGGGTGCCCAGTTCGAGAACCACGATGTCCTGGCGGATGATCCGGACCCGCGCGCCCTTGCGGACCACGCCCTCGACGACCCGGCAGCCGGCCACGCGGCCGATCTTCGAGATGTCGAAGGCCTGCAGAACTTCGGCGTTGCCGAGGAAGGTTTCCCGCTGGATCGGGGCCAGCATGCCGGAGAGCACGCCTTTGATGTCGTCGATCAGGTCGTAGATGATCGCGTAGTAACGGATCTCCACGCCCTCGCGCTCGGCCAGCGCCTGGGCCTGTTTCGAGGCGCGGACGTTGAAGCCGAGGATCGGCGAATTGGCGCCCTTGGCCAGCATCACGTCGCTCTCGCTGATCGCCCCGGCGCCCGACAGGATGATCCGCGCGCGGACCTCCTCGTGCGCCAGCTTGTCCAGCGAGCCGACGATGGCCTCGGCCGAGCCCTGCACGTCCGCCTTGATGATCAGCGGCAGCTCGGAGACCTTCTTGTCCGCCAGGCGCGCCATCATGTCGGCCAGGCTGGCGCCCTGCATCGGGGAGCCGGTCTTCTCGCGCTTGACGCGGACACGGTAGTCGGTGAGCTCGCGGGCGCGGGCTTCGTTCTCGACGACGGCGAACGGCTCGCCGGGCGACGGGGTGCCGTCCAGGCCGAGGATTTCCACCGGCACCGACGGGCCCGCCGAGTCCAGTTGTTCGCCGCGCTCGTTGAGCAGGGCGCGCACGCGGCCGAAGGTGTCGCCGGCCACGACGATGTCGCCGCGCTTCAGGGTGCCGCGCTTGACCAGTACGGTGGAGACGGCGCCGCGCCCACGGTCCAGCTTGGCTTCGATCACCATGCCGTCGGCGGTGCGGTCGGGGTTGGCCTTCAGGTCCAGGACCTCGGCCTGCAGCAGGATGCCTTCGATCAGGTCGTCGAGGCCCAGCTTCTCCTTGGCGGAGACCTGGATCGCCTGGGTGTCGCCGCCCAGGCTCTCGACCACGATCTCGTGCTGCAGCAGTTCGTTGATCACCCGGGTCGGATCGGCGCCCGGCTTGTCGATCTTGTTGATCGCCACGATGATCGGCGCGCCGGCGGCCTTGGCGTGATTGATCGCCTCGATGGTCTGGGGCATCACGCCGTCGTCCGCCGCCACCACCAGCACCACGATGTCCGTGACATTCGCGCCGCGCATCCGCATGGCGGAGAAGGCGGCGTGGCCGGGGGTGTCGAGGAAGGTGACCGCCTGGCCGTCGGGCAGCCGGACCTGGTAGGCGCCGATGTGCTGGGTGATGCCGCCGTGCTCGCCCGACACCACATCGGAGGAGCGCAGCGCGTCCAGCAGCGAGGTCTTGCCGTGGTCGACGTGGCCCATGACGGTGACCACCGGCGGCCGCGGCAGCAGGTGATCGTCGACATCCTCGGCCTTGATGAAGCCCTCTTCGACGTCGGCTTCGGACACGCGGCGCACGGTGTGGCCGAACTCGGTGGCCACCAGCTCGGCGGTGTCGTTGTCGATGACGTCGTTGATCTTCAACATCACGCCCTGACGCATCAGGAACTTGATAATCTCGACGCCGCGCACGGCCATGCGGTTGGCAAGCTCGCTCACCGTGATGACGTCGGGGATGACGACCTCGCGGGCCACGCGCGCCTGCTCCTGGCCGCTGCCCTTGCGCTTTTCACGTTCGCGTTCGCGGGCGCGGCGCACCGAGGCGAGGCTGCGCATCCGCTCGGCGCCGTCGGCGTCTCCGGCCACGGTCTGGATGGTCAGGCGGCCTTCGCGGCGGGTCGGCGCGCCCTTGGCGCGGCTGATCGCCTTGCCCGGGCCGGCGTCGCGGCGGCTGCGGTCGTCCAACGCACGACGCCCGGACCGATGAGGCCGTCGCAAGCGGCGCACAGCACCACCGTCGT
>NZ_JANXWD010000001.1 GCF_025351295.1 Phenylobacterium sp. | reverse complement strand
GCACGCTGATGCACGAGCTGGCGCACGTAATTCTCAAACACGTTCCGGCGCGCGTCGATGTATCCACGACCGGCATGCTGCTGCTCAGCGACTACTCTGAAGACGCCGAGGCGGAGGCGGATTGGCTCGCCGCCGCCATGTTGCTCCCCCGCGAAGTCCTCATTCGTAGCCGCAGGCGTGGCGAAGGTATCACCGACATCGCGGCCGCTTTCGGCACCAGCGATCAGCTGTGCGAATGGCGTCTTCGCATGACCGGTGTGGACGTGCAGCTGAAGCGGTCGGCGCAGCGCTAAACCTAGGCGGCGCCATGGTCGCGACTTAGACCAGCGATAGTTTCGCCGGCCACGTCAGATTGATTAGCGGACTCTTCGCACAGCCTGGCCGCAACGCCCCAAGGTCAAATGAGAGCAGCCGGCGGTCGTGCTCGGTCCCGTCGCTTCGCTCCTCCTACGGGTCCGACCCTTCGGGCGCCTTCGCGCCGGCGGCCGCTCGACGGCGCGTCCCGCCTGGTCTCGCGACCAGGCTCCTTGCGGCCTCCTCCCCATCTCGCCCCGATCCGAGCAGGATCGCGGCTCGGGCGGCTTAGGGCGTCCGCCCTCGGCGCACTTCGGAGCGCCTTCCGCCCAGCTTCGGTCCTCGCCCTGATCTCACGCTGCTCTGGGTTTGAAAGCCCTGCAGCTGGGTCCCCGCGAAGGCGCCCCTCCGTTTGCACACCCGGTCTCGCCGACGGGCAGGGGTTCAGGCGCGCCTTGCGCCTGCACCCTGACCCCAAGGAGGTTCCTATGACTGCCAAGTTTGAGACCGTCCTCGACCACGGCGCCGTGGTCGAAATCCCACTCAACAAGCTCAAGAAGTCGCCGAAGAACGTGCGCAAGGTCCCGCACAGCCCAGGTGAGATCGAGGCCCGCGCCACCAGCATCGCCGCCAAGGGCGTGCTTCAGCCGCTGGTGGTGGAGCCCGAGTTCGACGAGGCGGGCGAGCCGACCGGCTTCTATCTCGTCACCATCGGTGAGGGCCGCCGCCTCGCGCAGTGCCTTCGGGCCTCGCGCAAAGAGATCAGGAAGACCGAGCCGGTTCGCTGCGTGATCGATACGCTCAACGACGCCGCAGAAATCTCCCTGGACGAGAACATCAGCCGCACGGACATGCACCCCGCCGACCAGTTCGAGGCCTTCCGCGACCTCGGCGAACGCAAGGGCTGGGGGCCTGAGGAAATCGGCGCCCGGTTCGGGGTGTCGGCCCCCGTGGTGCGCCAGCGGCTGCGTCTCGGCGCTGTCAGCCCCAAGCTGCTGGCCATCTACCGCGAGGACGGCCTGACCCTGGACCAGCTCATGGCCTTCGGCGTCACCGAGGACCATGCCCGCCAGGAGCAGGTATTCGAGCAGCTTTCATTCAACCGCAGCCCACACCTCATCCGCCGCGCCATGACCGAGGCAAAGGTTCCGGCCGATGATCGCCGCGTCGTGTTCGTCGGCGCGGAGGCCTATGCGGAGGCGGGCGGCGTCATCCTGCGTGACCTCTTCACCGAGGATCGCGGCGGCTGGCTGGAGGATGTGGCCCTGCTGGACCGGCTTGTGCTGGAAAAGCTGGTCGCGCTGGCGACCCAGCTTCGCGAGGCCGAGGGTTGGAAGTGGGCGCAGGCCCATCTCGACTACCCGACCGGCCACGGCCTGACGACGCGGGTCTATCCGCGCCGGATCGAGCGTACGGCCGAGGATGAGGCGAGTATCGCCGCCCTGTCCGAGGCCTATGACGCCTTGACCGAACAGTGGGGCGAAGTCGAAGACCTGCCGCCTGACGTGGAAGCCAAGCTCGCCGAAATGGACGCCGAGCTTCAGGCCTACGGCGACGGCTACGGCTTCGATCCCGACGAAATCGCGCGCGGCGGCGTCTTCGTGGTGCTGGGCCATGACGGGCAAGCTCGAATTGAGCGCGGCTGGGTGCGAGCCGAAGACCTGCCACCGCCGGTGGAGGCCGAAGGCGCCGAGGACGACGCCTCGCCCGGCATGGCCCCGGCTGGGGCGGTGGAAGGTGCGGCGGAGGACGGCGAGGACGACGAGGCGGAAGACGAGCTTGCGCCGTTGTCGGATCGCCTGATCGCCGACCTGACGGCCCATCGCACGGCCGGCCTGCGCGACGCCCTGGCCGAGAACCCGGACGTGGCCCTGCTCTGTGTCGTCCACGCCCTGACCTTGCGGACTTTCTATCCCGCCTGCGCGCCCGCCACCTGCCTGGACCTGCGCAGCGCGTCCACGGGCCTTGGGCAATACGCGCCGGAGATCGAGGACACCCGCGCCAGTCGCGCCATCGATCAGCGGCATGAAGCCTGGGCGCGGCAGATGCCGGAAGACCCGCGAGAGGTCTGGGCTCTTGTCACCACCCTCGACGGCGACAGTCGCCAGAGCCTTCTTGCTCACTGCGTGGGGGTCAGCGTCAACGCCGTCCGCGCGTGGGAGCGGCGGCCCGCCGCGCTGGCTCACGCCGACCAGCTGGCCCAAGCGGTCAGTCTCGATATGGGCTCCTACTGGACCCCGACCGAACACAGCTACTTCGGGCGCGTCACCAAGGCGCGGATCGGCGAGGCCGTGCGCGAGGCGGTGTCGGACGAAGCGGCCGCGCGGATCGCCAGCTTGAAGAAGCCCGAGATGGCGCAGGCCGCCGAGCAGCTCGTGGTCGGGACCGGCTGGCTGCCGCCGCTGTTGCGCGCGGCAGCGGCGCTCGTCGAAGGTGGGAGCGCCGAGGCCGTTCCGCAGGGCGAAGCGGACTTGGCCGACGCTGAGGCCGCGCCCGCCATCGCGGCGGAATAGGTCATCTTGGTCGGAGCCGCTTCGGCGGCTCCGATCCTTTCCGGGTCTGCGGATTTCAGTCGATACGGACCACAGCGCACGCCACGACGGGCGGGGTTCCGCTGAGCGGCAGGTAGAGCCTCGCGATCCGGCGGTCGTTGACGGTGTCCTCGACGGTAAACGGTCGCTCCATCC
>NZ_JANXWD010000033.1 GCF_025351295.1 Phenylobacterium sp. | reverse complement strand
GAGCGCTTCTGGCCGATGGCGACGTAGATGCAATAGAGCTTGGCGCTCTCATCGTCGCCGGCGTTGACCGACTTCTGGTTCAGGATGGTGTCGATCGCCACGGCGGTCTTGCCGGTCTGGCGGTCGCCGATGATCAGTTCGCGCTGGCCACGGCCGATCGGGATCAGGGTGTCGATGGCCTTCAGGCCGGTCTGCACGGGCTCGTGCACCGATTTGCGCGGGATGATGCCCGGCGCCTTCACGTCCACCCGGCGGCGCTCGGCCACGTCCTTGAGCGGGCCCTTGCCGTCGATCGGCTCGCCCAGCGGGTTCACGACCCGGCCCAGCATGCCCCTGCCCACCGGCACGTCGACGATCTCGCCCAGGCGGCGGACCTCGTCGCCTTCGGAGATGGCCTGGTCCTGGCCGAAGATCACCACGCCGACGTTGTCGCGTTCCAGGTTCAGGGCCATGCCCTTCACCCCGGCGGAGGGGAACTCCACCATTTCGCCGGCCTGGACGTTGTCGAGGCCGAACACGCGGGCGATGCCGTCGCCGACGGACAGCACCGAGCCGACGTCGGAAACGTCGGCTTCCTCGCCGAAGTTGGCGATCTGCGACTTGAGGATGGCCGAGATTTCGGCGGCGCGGATATCCATGGCTCTTACGCTCTCTTGAGGGCGAATTTCAGGGAGTCGAGCTTCGACTTCAGCGAAGCATCGAACAGACGGGAACCGACCTTGACCTTGATCCCGCCGAGGATGGCGGGGTCGACGCGGGTGGTGATTTCAGGATCCTTGCCCAGCGATTGGCGCAGCGCCGCCTGCACGCCCTTGGCCTGGGCGGCGCTGAGCGGGATGGCGGTGGTCACCTCGGCGGAGACGGCGCCGCGCGCGTGGGCGCTGAGCCTGGCGAAGGCGGCGATGACCGCGGGCAGGACCATGGCGCGACCGTTGGCGGCCAGCAGCCCCAGGAACTTCTTGGTGGTGGCGTTGAACTTCGCCTTGGTGGCAATGCCGGCCAGGCCCTTGGCCTTGTCGTCGGCGCTGAAGGTCGGCGAGGCCAGCAGGGTGCGCAGGTCCTTGGAGTCCGCCAGGGCGGCTTTCAGGGAATTCAGGTCCGCCTCGACGGCCGCCACCTGCTTCTGATCGGTCGCGAGGTCGAACAGGGCTTGCGCGTATCTGGCGCCCACATTCGCCGTGTTGGAATCTTCCGCCACTTAATATCCGCCCGGGTCGCGTTTCACACGCCGCAAACGGACCGGTCCGCAGCGACTAAAGGCTTGAAAGCGCTTGAAAAAAGCACATCGGTCCTGGGGCCAAAAACCGCCCCCGGCCCAAAGCCGCGCGCCTACTAGCACGCGATGTTGTGCGCCGCAACCGAGGGAGGGCTCCCCGCTCCTCCACCGTACCGCAGAGTGCGGGGGAGGTGGCGGCGAAGCCGACGGAGGGGGCGCGAGGCCTCAAGCTCCGCGGATGGAGCTTCGCGCCCCCTCCGTCTCGTCGCGTTCCGCGCCGATCCACCGGCCCCGTCGTCTTCGCGACGAGGGAGGAGCGATAGAAAAAGGCCCGCCGGCTTGCGCCAGCGGGCCAGTGCGACAGAAGCTCAAGGAAATCGAGCTGCTGGGAGCGTAGGGCCTACTGCTTGGCCAGCTTGGTGGCGTCGCCGTTCTTGGCGATGGCCTTGGCGTTGCAGAGGGCGAGCTTGTCGGCTTCGAGGCCTTTGCGGCCGCCGAAGGCGGTGACCGGGCCCACCTTGTCGGCGATGGTCTTGCAGGTCGCAGAGGCGAAGGTCGACGAGGTCGGGGAGCTGGCCACGCAGGTGTCGGCTTCGCAGTTGAAGATCGCGCCGCCGGCGATGAACTTCACCTTCTCGGCGACCGGGGCAGAGAGCTTGGCGGTGATCGGCTCGCCCGCGAAGGCGGAACCGGCGGACAGGGTGACGAGGGCGGCGCAGGCCGCAAGGATTTGGAGCTTCATTGAGCCCTCCAGCGTTTCGGGGAGTATCGGCGTCAAGGATTTGAGTACCGGCCCGGTCCACCGCGTTTTGGCCGCCGCGGGTATCCCCTCCCTTGGCGCACTGCGAACTAAGCATCGCTAAGATAACGGTGTTAAGATCGAGGGCGCAATAGAAAATTGTGCACTGCGGCTATGCGCAAATGCAGAGCCGATCTGCGATGCCGCAGCCGGAGTTGGCGACGAGCGCCGCCCGTTGTCCCCCGGATCGCCCTGCGGGCGCGGCCGTGGGATGAGGATAGGAAGGGTGCGGCGCGCTAACCGCCGGCCGCCTTGATCGCTGCGTCCAGCTCGTCCAGCGAGTGGTAGCCGGCGTCCAGCTTCTTGTCGTTGATCACGAAGGTCGGCGTGGAGTCGACGCCTTCCTTGTTGTGCTTCTCCACCCGGTCGTTGAGCGCCTGGATGGCCTTCTCGTCGTTGACGCAGGCGTTGAACTGGGCGTCGTTCATCCCAACCGTGCGGGCGATGTTCACCAGGGTCTCGCGCGGCGCCTGGAAGGCCTGCTCCTGGTTCTTGTAGAGTGCATCGACGACCGCGAAGTACTTGTCCTTGCCGGCGCAGCGGGCCAGCAGGAAGCCGGAGGCGGCCACCGTCACCTCGACCCCGCCGCCCACCAGCATTTCCTTGGAGACGAAGTGGATGCGGTTGGTGTCGATGTATTTGGCTTTGAAGGCCGGATAGACCTCCTGGTACCAGCGCCCGCAGATCGGGCAGCCGACCGAGGCATATTCCGTCACCGTCACCTTGGCGGCCGGATTGCCCAGCGACATGTCGTCCGGCAGCGCGCCGCCCACCGGGCCCTTCTGTCCGCAGCCGGCCATCGTCAACGCCAGCAAGGCCAGCAGCGCAATCCTCATCCGCGACATACGCGTCGTTCCCTTTGTCGGTTTTGGCCCAAGCCCCGGCCCGGCGCGCAACTTGGCCGAAGCCGCGCCCGGAAGGAAGCCCACCGCCGCGCCTGTTCATATCTCGTCAATCATGTTGGGCGTTCTGATGGGCTGCGATAAGGCGGGGGCCGGGCGGGCTCATCGATCGGTAGGACGACGTATCCATGGCCAATGCCCAGCCGCCTGGCCGCGGGCGACAACCGCGCCCCAAACGCACGCCGCTCCAGAACCTGATCTACTGGACCCTGGTGCTGGGCGTCTGGGGGCTGATCTTCCTGGTGGCCTTCTTCGCGGTGTTCGCGGTCGACCTGCCGGACACCTCGCAGCTCTATGATGTGAAGCGCCAGCCGTCGGTCTCGTACCTGGACCGCTCCGGCGCCCTGCTGGCCGTGCGTGGCAGCCAGTACGCCCCGCCCGTCGACCTGGACAAGCTGCCGCCCTACGTGCCCAAGGCGTTCATCGCCATCGAGGACCGCTGGTACTACTGGCACTTCGGCTTCAATCCCTGGGGCATCGCGCGCAGCCAGATCTACAACATGCGCCACAAGGGCGAGGGCGGCCCCCTGCGCGGCGGTTCGACGATCACCCAACAGCTGGCGCGGAACCTGTTCCTGACGCCCAACCAGAACTATCGGCGCAAGGCCCAGGAGCTGATCCTGGCGGTCTGGCTGGAGGCCAAGTTCTCGAAAAAGCAGATCCTCGAGCTCTATCTGAACCGGGTCTATTTCGGGGCCGGCGCCTATGGCATCGAGGCGGCCTCGCAGCGCTATTTCGGCAAGCCGGCGTCGCAGCTCAGCCTGGGCGAGAGCGCCCTGCTGGCCGGGATCATGAAGGGGCCGTCGCGCTATTCGCCGGTGGCCTCCACCGACCGCGCCGCCCGCCGCGCCACCATGGTGCTGGACGAGATGACCTCCGCCCACTTCATCACCCCGGCCCAGCGCGACGAGGCGCTGCGCACCAAGGTCCGCGTGAACCCCGTGCTGGCCAATCAGCGGGCGCAGTACTTCACCGACTGGGTCGATGACCAGGTCCGCGCCGTGGTCGGAGAGCCCACCGAGGATCTTGTGGTGGAGACCACGCTAGACCTGCCGCTGCAGGCCAGCGCCGAGCAGGCGGTGCAGGACGGGGTGCTCGCCGCGAAGAGCCAGGGGGTGGAGCAGGCCGCCCTGGTCTCCCTCGACGGCGAGGGCCGGGTGCGCGCCTACGTCGGGGGGGTGAACTACCTGCAGAGCCAGTTCGACCGAGCCACCCAGGCCCGGCGCCAGGCCGGCTCGGCGTTCAAGCCCTTCGTCTACCTGACCGCCATGGAGGCCGGGCGTACCCCGGACACCCCCGTGGTCGACGAGCCGCTGAAGATCGGCAACTGGGAGCCGCACAACTATACCAACGCCTATCTCGGGCCGATCACGCTGCGCACCGCCCTGGCGCAGTCGATCAATACCGTGGCCGCGCGGCTGGCCAGCGAGGTCGGCACCGCCAATGTCGCCGCCACGGCGCATCGGCTGGGGATCACCTCGACGATCCAGCTGGACCCGTCCATGGCCCTGGGCGCCGTCGAGGTCAGCCCGCTGGAGATGGCCCAGGCCTATGCGCCGTTCTCCAACGGCGGCTATTTCGCCAAGGGCTACGGCATCGAGCGGATCCGCACCGCCACCGGCCGGGTGCTCTATGACCATGGCGTCGACCGCGGCCCGCGCCAGGCGGTGATCGCCCAGCCGGCCCTGGGCTACATGGTCTCGATGATGCGCGGGGTGATCGCCGGCGGCACCGGCGGGCGGGCCAACGTCCCCGGCTACGACCTGGCCGGCAAGACCGGCACCACCAGCGACTACCGCGACGCCTGGTTCATCGGCTACACCGGCGGCTTCGTCACCGCCGTCTGGGTCGGCAAGGACGACAACAAGCCGATGCGCAAGGTCACTGGCGGCGCGGCCCCGGCCGGCGTCTGGAAGCAGTACATGACCGCCGCCCTGCCGCGCCTGAAGGTCCAGCCCATCCCCGGCGGCGACTACGTCCCCGAACCCCCCAGCGCCATCGACCAGATCGTCGATGGCGTGACGGGGCTGCTGCACGGGGACCGGGAACAGCCGGCGCCGGAAGCCCCCCGGGATCGACGGGATCCGCCGTATTGATTTCCCTCCCTTAACGAGCAGGGACGTCAGCCCCCGAACGCGTGCAGCCTCGCGCCCTCCGCCCGCAACCAGGCGCGGTGGCCGCGTTCGTCGCCGACCAGGGTGCGGACGTGGGCCCAGAACCTGGGGCCGTGGTTGAGCTCCAGAAGGTGGGCGCATTCGTGGGCGGCCACGTAGTCGGCGACCTCGAAGGGGGCCAGCGCCAGGCGCCAGGAATAGCGGATCACGCCGGCCGTCCCGCGCGGGCCGGGCTTGCAGGATCCCCAGCGCGACTTGGCGTCGGCGACGCTGACCTTGGGCATCGGCGCCCCCAGCGCCAGGGCGTAGTGGGCGGTGCGGGCGCAGAACACCTCCAGCGCCTTCTTCTTCAGGACCAGGATCACCGCCCGCGCATAGCCCTCGCCCTCGCCCATGGCGGCGATGCGCGGGGTGGAGCCGTCGATCGGCTCGATCCAGCGGGCGCGGCCGGAGCCGGCCTCCAGCCGCACCGGGCGGCCGAACACCTCGATCAGCTGGCCGGGGACCAGGGGGCTCGCATCCGGCAGTTCGGCCAGCCGCTCGGCGATCCAGGCCGCGCGCTCGCGGGCGAAGGCGGCGGCCTCGGCTAGGCGCCGCGGCGACGGGGCGGTGGCGACGATCTCGCGGCGGGTGCGGTCCAATCGCAGCGACACGCGCCGGGCGCGGCGGTTCACCTTCAGGCGCACCGCGACGCCGGCCACCTCCAGCCGGTCGCCGTCGGCAAAGCTTCGGCCGAGGAGACTCATACGATGGAATCTAAGGCGTCATCCCGGTTTCGCGAAGCGAAGACCGGCGCCCGAGGCGGTCTTACCGCCCGGGCCGGATCGAGAAGGTGACCGCGGCGACGGTGTCGTTCTGCGTCGTCTGGCCGAAAACCATGTGGCGGCCCTTCACCTCGCGGTGGATCACGCCAAACGATGACTGCACGTCGCCCTTGCGCCAGCCGATCCCGATCTGGGCGTCGCCGACCAGGGCGCCGGTGGAGTCCGTGCTCCAGCCGGCGCGGTCCCAGCCGCGGTCGTCGCGCATGATGTTGAGGCCCACCGCCTGGCCGCTGGCGGCGGCGAACAGGTACCAGCGCCCGGCGTCGCCGTAGCTGGCGCCGTCCCTCACGCCCATGCCGCGCAGCTGCGCCAGGGCCTGTGCGCGGCGCGACTTCGGCGAGACGGTGAGCGTCGCGCCGCCCTCGGCTTGGCCACCGCGGCTGGAGAGGCCGAGGCCGGCGTGCGGCGCGATGTCGAAGGCGAAGGTTTCCGAATCGAAGCTGATCGCCTTGGGCCAGCTGCGCACCAGGGTGACGTCGATGTCGCCGGCCTTGAACGCGCCGCGCTCCAGGTTGAGCGGCAGGCCGCCCGGGGTGCGCAGGACGCCGCCGATGTTGACCCGCAGCGAGTCGACGGGGCCGTCCTCGTGGTCGCCGGACAACAGCACCTCGGCGGATTGCCAGACGATGGGACCCTGGCCGACGGCGTAGGCCTCGTGCTCGACGAACCGCGCGCCTGGATCGACGGTGATGGCGGCGTTGCGCGGCGCGAACGCCGCTTCGTTCAGCAGCCGGGCCGACGAGGTGGGCGAGAACGATTGCGCGCCGGCGCCGCAAGCGCCTCCGCAACTGAGCGCGATGGCCATGAAAGCCACCCAACGCATGCTCGTCTCCCAATCCACGCGAACGGCCGCGTGGTCCCCGCGCCCATAGTTCCACGCTGGACCAGGGCCGCAAGGCGAAAAGTGCCTCACGCGAATTGCGGCATGCTTAACGGCTCGAGGCGCCGCCGAATCCGGCGGCGATTGGTCGCGGCCTTTGCCGTGCGTCCGCCTACTGGCAGGCGAGGCATTCCTCGTAGTCGGTCTTGCCCTCGGCGTGGACGACGGCCGCCATCGCCTCCTCGCCGGCGTGGCTGGCCCGCTGCACGGACTTGGAGCGGAGGTAGTAGAGCGACTTGCAGCCGCGCTCCCACGCCATCCAGTGCAGCATGTGCAGGTCCCACTTATCGACGTCGCCGGGCAGGAAGATGTTGATCGACTGGCTCTGGCAGATGTCCGGTGTGCGGTCGGCGGCCAGTTCCACGACCCAGCGCTGGTCGATCTCGAAGGCGGTCTTGAAGGTGTCCTTGTCGTCCTGGCCCAGGAAGTCGAGGTGCTGCACCGAGCCCTCGTTCTGCAGGATCGAGTCCCAGATGGCCGGGGTGTTCTGGCCGGTCCGCTCCAGGACCTTCTCGAGGAAGGGGTTCTTCACCGCGAAGGTGCCCGACAGCGTCTTGTGGCTGTAGATGTTGGCCGGGATCGGCTCGATGCCGGCGCTGGTGCCGCCGCAGATGATCGAGATCGAGGCTGTGGGCGCGATCGCCAACTTGTGGCTGAACCGCTCCATGATCCCGCGGTCCTGGGCGTCGGGGCAGGGGCCACGCTCGGCGGCGAGGGTGCGCGAAGCCGCGTCGCACTGGCGGCGCAGGGTCTTGAACAGGCGCATGTTCCAGGACTTGGCCATGGCGCTCTCGAAGGGCACGTTCTGGCTCTGCAGGAACGAGTGGAAGCCCATCAGCCCCAGGCCAACCGAGCGCTCGCGCTGGGCGGCATAGACGGCGTTCTTCATCTCCGGCGGCGCGCGGTCGATGAAGTCCTGCAGCACGTTGTCGAGGAAGCGCATGACGTCCTCGATGAAGGTCGGGTGGTCGCGCCACTCCAGGAAGGTCTCGGCGTTGACCGACGACAGGCAGCAGACCGCGGTCCGTTCCTCGCCCCGGTGGTCCTTGCCGGTGTGCAGCACGATCTCGGAGCACAGGTTCGACTGGCGGACCGACAGGCCCAGTTCGCGCTGATGCTGTGGCATGGAGCGGTTCACGGTGTCGGCGAAGATCAGGTAGGGCTCGCCGGTCTGCAGGCGGATCTCGAGGATCTTCTGCCACAGCGAGCGGGCGTCGACCTCGCGGACGACGTCCTTGGTCTTGGGCGAGCGCAGGCCGAACATCAGCCCGTCGCGCACGGCCTCCATGAACTCGTCGGTGATCGAGATGCCGTGGTGCAGGTTCAGCGACTTGCGGTTGAAGTCGCCGGAGGGCTTCCGGATTTCCAGGAACTCCTCGATCTCCGGATGGTGGATATCGAGGTAGACCGCCGCCGAGCCGCGGCGCAGCGACCCCTGGCTGATCGCCAGGGTCAGCGAGTCCATCACCCGGATGAAGGGGATGATGCCGCTGGTCTGGCCGGCGCCCTTCACCTTCTCGCCGATGGAGCGCACGCCGCCCCAGTAGGTGCCGATGCCCCCGCCGTTGGAGGCCAGGGCCACGTTCTCGTTCCAGACGCTCTGGATGCCTTCCAGGCTGTCGGGCACGGCGTTCAGGAAGCAGGAGATCGGCAGGCCGCGCCCCGCGCCGCCGTTCGACAGCACCGGCGTGGAGGGCATGAACCAGAGCTGGGAGATGTAATCGTAAATGCGCTGGGCGTGGTCGGCGTCGTCGGCATAGGCCGTCGCCACCCGGGCGAACATGTCCTGATAGCTCTCGCCGGGCAGCAGATAGCGGTCTTCCAGGGTGGTCTTGCCGAAGTCGGTCAGCAGGGCATCGCGCGACCGGTCGACCTCGACCTTGCGGACCAGCTGCAGCTGCGGTCGCTCCCGCTTGGCAACCTGTTCAGAAGCCTCGGCAATCCCAACTTGCACCGCTTCACTCATGATCCTGCCAAGCCCCTCGTTGGAAAGCGCACCCGCTCTCCGCTCTACATCTTGTGGTTCAACCCCCGAACCGACCCACATATGGGGCACCTGTCCGGTTGACTCGTCAATGAGGCGAGGGGGCTGTCCCCAAGGTTTTTCGCTAATGAGACCTTAACGCGCACCCCGCGCCCCTCGGTCGAGAGATCCTGGAGATGCGCCGATTCACGACACTGTGAACATGATATTCCGACAGGCTCACGGCAGGAGGAGCGCATGCAGAGCCGCTTCATCGTCATCGGCGCGGGCATGGCCGGCGCCTCTGCCGCCGCGTTCCTGGCGCAGCACGGACCGACGGTTGTGATCGAGGCCGAGGACCAACCGGGCTACCACACCACCGGCCGCTCGGCGGCGAGCTACATCGACACCTATGGCCACCCCACGGTCTGCGCCCTCACCCGCGCGTCGCGGCGGTTCTTCTGGACCCCGCCGGCGGGCTTCGCCGAACACCCCCTGGTGCGGCCGCGCGCCGTGCTGGAGATCGCCCGGCCCGACCAGGCCGTCGCGCTCGCCCGGTCGCTGGAGGGCGCCGGCGGGGCGCTGCGGCCGATCGGGGCCGACGAGATCCGCGGCCTCTGCCCGATCCTGCGGCCGGAGATCGCCTGGCGCGGCGCGCTCAACGCGAGCACCGCCGACATCGACGTGGATGCGGTGCTGCAAGGGTTCCTGCGGCTGGGCAAGGCGCGGGGCGCGGAACTGGTCACCGGCGCGCGCGTGACCGGGCTGGACCGCACGCCCGCGGGTTGGCGGGTCACGACCTCGGCCGGCGTCTTCGAGGGCGCCGTGGTGGTCAACGCCGCCGGGGCCTGGGCAGGCCCGGTGGGCCGGCTCGCGGGCCTGGGCGACCTGGGCCTGACGCCGATGCGCCGCACGGCGCTACGCGTGCAACCCGTGCCGCGAGACGGCCTCGACGACTGGCCCTTCGTCATCGACGTGGACGAGACCTTCTACTTCAAGCCCGACGCCGGCGGCCTGTTGCTCTCCCCCGCCGACGAGACCCCCAGCGAGCCCTGCGACGCCCAGCCCGAGGAGCTCGACGTCGCCTACGCCGTGGAGGCCTTCGAACAGGCGACGACCGAACAGGTCCGCCGCGTCGCCCACCGCTGGGCCGGCCTGCGCACCTTCGCGCCGGACCGCATTCCCATCGTCGGCGCCGACCCGCGCGAGCCGGCGTTCATCTGGCTGGCCGGCCAGGGCGGCTACGGCATCCAGACCGCGCCGGCCCTGGCCGAGGCCTGCGCCGCGCTGGCGACCACGGGGGCGTTGCAGGCCGGTTTGCTGGCGCAGGGGATCAGCGCAAGCGACCTCGGCCCCGGGCGGCTCATTGCCCGCCCTTGATGGTGTGTGTCCCTACTTATTACCTCAGGCGTCCAGGTTCAGAAGGGCGGGGTCACCGCCCTGGGCGGCGATGTTGACGCTGAGCGCACGCTCGACGGCGTAGCGCAGCAGGGCGTTCGGGCCGCCGGCCTTGGGTCCGGTGCCCGAGAGGCCCTCGCCGCCGAACGGCTGGACGCCTACCACCGCGCCGACCATCGAGCGGTTGACGTAGGCGTTGCCGGCCGGGACGGTGCGCTGCACCTCCGCGGCGAAGGCCTCGATGCGGCTGTGGACGCCCAGGGTCAGGCCGTAGCGGGCCTTGACCAGGGGCGCGGCGGCCTGGGCCAGCTTCGTGGGGTCGTAGCGGACCACGTGCAGGATCGGGCCGAACACCTCGCGCTCCAGGAAGGCGGCGCCGGGAATCTCCGCCAGGGTGGGCGCGAAGAAATGGCCGCCGGCCGGAACGTCGAGGCGCTCCAGGATCCTGGCCTCGGCCGTCAGGCGCCGGGCGTGGGCCTCCAGGGCGGCGCGGGCGTCCTCGTCAATCACCGGGCCGATGTCGGTGCGCGGGTCGGCCGGGTCGCCGACGACCAGGGTGCGCATGGCGCCCTTCAGGCCCTCGATCAGCAGCTCGGCGGTATCGTGCGGCACGAACAGGATGCGCAGCGCCGAGCACCGCTG
This sequence comes from Phenylobacterium sp., assembly GCF_025351295.1. Taxonomy (GTDB): domain Bacteria; phylum Pseudomonadota; class Alphaproteobacteria; order Caulobacterales; family Caulobacteraceae; genus Phenylobacterium. The sequence goes on along the minus strand of NZ_JANXWD010000033.1, from coordinate 3,118 downwards.
GCCGGCCGAGCCGAAGCCCGATTGCAGGACGTCGTCGATCACCTGTTCGCGCAAAGCCGTGGTGTCCACGAACATGGCGTTCAGGCCCCCGGTCTCGGCGATGAACGGCACGATGGGGCCCTGGCGCGCGGCTAGCGTCCGGTTGATCGCCCAGGCCGTCTCGGTGCCGCCGGTGAAGGCCACGCCGTCGCAGCCGGCATGGGCGACCAGGGCCTGGCCGACCGTCGCGCCGTCGCCCGGCAGGAGGTGCAACACCTCGGAGGGGATGCCGGCGGCGTGGAACAGCTTCACCGCCTCGGTGGCGACGATGGGGGTCTGTTCGGCGGGCTTGGCCAGGACCGCGTTGCCGGCGGCCAGGGCGGCGGCGACCTGGCCGGTGAAGATTGCCAGCGGGAAGTTCCAGGGGCTGATGCAGACGAAGACGCCGCGGCCGTGCAGGCTGAGCTGATTGGTCTCGCCGACCGGTCCGCGCAGGGTCTCCGGCTGGGCGAACTGGCGTTCGGCCAGGTGGGCGTAGTAGCGGCAGAAGTCGGCGGCCTCGCGCACCTCGGCGACGGCGTCGGCCAGGGTCTTGCCGGCCTCGCGCACGCAGATGGCGATCAGCCGGTCGCGGTCGGCCTCCAGGGCGTCGCCCATGGCGCGCAGCAGCCTGGCCCGGCCCTCGCCGCCGCGCCGGTCCCAGGCCGGCTGGGCGGCCTTGGCGGCGGCGAAGGCGGCGTCGACGTGGGCCGGGGTCGCGGACCAGCTTCGGCCGATCGTCCGGCCGAGGTCCGATGGGGAAACCACGGCCTGACCGGCCCCGTCCTTCAGCAATTTGCCGCCGACGATGGGTCCGGCCTCCAGCGCCTCCCCGTCCAGCGCGGCGATCGCGGTGGCCAGGCCGTCCCGCGTCTCGGCGATCGACAGGTCCACGCCCTGCGAATTCCTGCGGCTCGGACCATAGAGGTCGCGCGGCAGGGGGATGCGGGCATGCGGTCCGGCGCCGGCCGCCTCGACGGCGCCGATGGGGTCGACCACGACCTTCGACACCGGGGTCTTCTCGTCCAGCAGGGCGTGGACGAAGGAGGTGTTGGCGCCGTTCTCCAGCAGCCGCCGGACCAGATAGGGCAGCAGGTCCTCATGGCTGCCCACCGGAGCGTAGACCCGGAGCGGGAAGTCGCCGTAGCGGTCCTGGGCCGCCCCATACAGCGCCTCGCCCATCCCGTGCAGGCGCTGGAATTCGGGCGAAAGTCCCATCTGGCTCGCCATAATGCGCACCGCCGCCAGCGTATGGGCATTGTGGGTGGCGAATTGCCCATAGAGGTGCGGCGCGGCGCCCAGCAGGGCCCGCGCGCAGACCAGGTAGGAGACGTCCGTCGCCGCCTTGGTGGTATAGACCGGATAGCCCGGCAGGCCGGCCACCTGGGCGCGCTTGATCTCCGAATCCCAGTAGGCCCCCTTGACCAGCCGCACCATCAGCCGCCGGCCGCTGGACCGCGCGATGCCGGCGACGGCGGCGATCGCCTCGGGTCCGCGCTTCTGGTAGGCCTGCACCGCCAACCCCAGGCCGTGCCAGGCGCCCAGCGCCGGCTCGCGCGCCAGCCGGTCCAGCAGGTCCAGCGAGATCGCCAGCCGGTCGGCCTCCTCGGCGTCGAGGGTCAGGTTGATGTCGGCCTGGGCGGCCATCGTCGCCAGCCGGACGATGCGCGGATAGAGGTCGGCGAACACCCGCTCGGCCTGGCGCGCCTCGTAGCGCGGCGACAGCGCCGAGAGCTTCACCGAGATCCCGTGGCCGCGCTCGGGGCCTTGCCCCTTGGCCTGTTTCGCCACCGTCCCGATCGCCCCGGCGTAGGCCGCCTCGTAGCGGTCGGCGTCGGCGTCGGTGCGCGCGCCCTCGCCCAGCATGTCGAAGGAACAGGTGAAGTCGTCGGCGGCCGCCCGCCGGATCGCCTTGGCGATGGTGGCGCCCAGGACGAACTGCTCGCCCATGATGCGCACCGCGGCGCCCACCGCGCGGCGGATCACCGGTTCGCCCAGCCGCCCGGCCAGCCGCTTGATGAAGCCCGGCAGGTTGGCCCGGGCCTCATCGTCGGGATCGATCAGCTTGCCGGTGAGCATCAGGCTCCAGGTCGAGGCGTTGACCAGCATGGAGTCCGACTGGCCGGCGTGGCTGGCCCAGTCGGCCGAGGCGATCTTCTCGGCGATCAGCCGGTCGCGGGTTTCCTCGTCGGGGGTGCGGAGCAAGGCTTCGGCCAGGCACATCAGCGCCAGCCCCTCGCGGGTGGACAGGCTGAACTCTGCCAGGAAGCTCTCGACCACGCCCTGGCGGGTGGCGCTCTTGCGTGCCGCCCGGACCAGCGCCTCGGCCTCCGCCTGCACCGCCTCGCGATCCTGCAGGCTCAGCGGCCGGGTCGCCAGGGCGGCGGCCAGCGCGGTGCGTTCGTCGGCAAACTTTGACCGGTCCAGATGCTCGAAAGCCATGCGCGCGCCTCGGGTTCGGCCGGTGAATGGGAGGGCTGTGCGGCGAAAGCAAGTGGGTCGGGGTACTTTCCCTCCCTCAATGGGGAGGGACAGGCGGCGACCCCGCCAGGGTGGGGAGGTGTGGGCCGGCACGCGGCGTTGGGGATGATCGTGACTCCCCCACCCTAGCCGCTCCGCGGCCTGTCCCTCCCCATTGAGGGAGGGATACAGCGCGGAGCTTGGCCTCCAAGAAAAAGGGCCCGGCGTTTCCGCCGGGCCCCTCAATTCAGTCCGTGGCGATCGACCTAGAAGTTGATGTCGATCGTCGAGCGGCGGTTCAGCGGTTCCTTGACGCCGTCGCCGGTGGCGACCGCGGGCATGGTCTCGCCCTTCCAGTCGACCGAGAGGGTCGTCTGGGCGACACCGGCGCCGACCAGGGCGTCGGCCACGGCCTTGGCCCGACGTTCCGACAGGCGGACGTTGTAGGCCGGCGAACCGGAGGTGTCGGTGTGGCCGACCACAACCACGCGAGTGGCGTTGCCGCCCTTGGCGTAGTTGGCCGCGTCGTTGATCACCGCCTGGGCGTCCGGCGTGATCACGTACTGATCAAACGGGAAGTAGACGATGAACTGCTTGGCCTCGTAGGCCGCAGCCGCAGGCGGCGGGGGCGGGGGAGGCG
>NZ_JANXWD010000013.1 GCF_025351295.1 Phenylobacterium sp. | reverse complement strand
CCGGCGCGCGTCGTCCCACAGGCTGCGGCCCTTGACGGGGGTGGGTGCGGCGGGGGTGGGTGTGGCGGGGGTGGATGTGGCGGGGCCGCCGTCGGCAATGAACACGCTCATGCCAGCCGCACCCGGGGGTCCAACACCGCCAGCAGCAGGTCGGCGACCAGGTTCAGGACCAGGATCAGGGCCGCATAGACGATCACCATCCCCATCACCACGGTGTAGTCGCGCTGCAGCGCACTGATCACGAAGAACTTGCCCAGGCCCGGCAGGTTGAAGATCCGCTCCACCACCAGCGAGCCGGTGATCAGGCCGGCGCAGGCCGGGCCCAGGTAGCTGACCAGGGGCAGCAAGGCGGCGCGCAGGGCGTGCTTGCCGACGATCAGGCGTTCCGGCAGGCCCTTGGCGCGGGCGGTGCGGATATAGTTGGCGTGCAGCACCTCGATCATCCCGGCCCGGGTCAGCCGTGCGATGATGGCGATCTGCGGCAGGGCCAGCACCGTCACCGGCAGCACCATGTTGACCAGCGCCCCGTCGTTCCACCCCGCGGTCGGCAGCCAGCCGAGGTTGGACGCGATGACCAGCACCAGCAGCGGCGCGGTGACGAAAGTCGGGATGCAGACGCCCAGGATGGCCACCGCCATCACCGCATCGTCGGTCAGCCGGTTCTGGCGCAGCGCCGCCATCACCCCCAGGCTGACGCCCACGATCGAGGCGATCACGATGGCCGAAAGCCCGAGCTTGAGGGAGACCGGGTAGTTCTCCTTGATGATGTCGAGCACCGACTTGTCGCGGTATTTCAGCGACGGCCCCAGGTCGCCCTTGGCCACGCCCACCAGGTAGTCGACGTACTGGGCGCCAAGCGGCTTGTTCATCCCGTACTTGGCCAGCACGTTGGCCTCGATCTCCGGCAGCAGCTTGCGGTCGCCGTCGAAGGGGCTGCCGGGCGCCGCGCGCATCATGAAGAAGGCGGCGGTGATCACCAGGAACAGGGTCGGGATCGCGACCAGGAGGCGCCGGCCGATGTAGCGGAGCATGGGGCTGGGAGAGCCTTTGCGCAGAGCGATTTGAGGGCCGGACGTTGCGAAAATTCCACCCACCCCCGATGATGTCAACGAAGGGCCCACAAAGGCGGGTAGCGAGTATCATGAGCGACTTCCGAAACGTCACCGACGACTTCACCACGGCGCCGCAGATCAGCATCGCCGATGTGGCCGAGGCGGCCCGCCAGGGCTTCAAGACCCTGATCAGCAACCGCCCCGACGGCGAGGAGCCCGGCCAGCCGACCGCGGCCGAGATCGCCGTGGCGGCAGAGGCCGCAGGCCTGGCCTTCCACCACATCCCGGTACGCGGCGCGCCCACGCCGGAACAGGTGGAGGCGACCAAGGCCGTGCTGGCGGAGGCCGACGAGCCGGTGCTGGCCTTCTGCCGCTCGGGCACTCGGTCGATCATCACCTGGTCGCTCAGCCAGGCGACGTCGGGGGCGATGAGCCGCAGCGACCTGGTCGGCCTCGGCCGCGCCGCCGGCTATGACCTCTCGGGCGTGCTCGGCGCATGATCCCGTATGTCCGCGAGATCGAGATCGAGTACGGCCGTTGCGACCGGGTCTCGCCGCTGATCCGGCGCGTCACCGCCAACAATCCTGGGCCGTTCACCTTCAAGGGCACCGGCACTTACATCGTCGGCCAGGGCGAGGTGGCGGTGATCGACCCCGGTCCGGACGACCCGGCGCACCTGGAGGCGATCCTGGCGGCGGTGGCCGGCGAGACCGTGACCCACATCCTGATCACCCACCACCACTCCGACCACTCGCCGCTGGCGGGCGCGCTGAAGGCGGCGACCGGGGCCACGATCTACGGCTGCGCCGTCGCCGGCCATGAGGAGGAAGACACCGGCGAGGTGAAGATGGAGGCCGGCCACGACCACGACTTCAAGCCCGATGTCACGCTCTGCGAGGGGGGGACGGTGCAGGGCAATGGTTGGACGATGGAGGCGATCCCGACGCCCGGCCACACCTCCAACCACATCTGCTATGCGCTGAAGGAGGAGAACGGCCTGTTCTCCGGCGACCACATCATGGGCTGGTCGACCACGGTGATCACTCCGCCCGACGGCGACATGAGCGACTACCTGGCCAGCCTGGAGGTGATCCGCGCGCGCAACTTCGCCACGCTGTGGCCCACCCACGGCCCGCCGATCCGCGAGGTCGACGCCTTCATCGCCGCCTATGCCGAACACCGCCAGGAGCGGGTCGACCAGATCCTTGGCGCCCTGAAGGCCGGTCCCGCCCGCATCCGCGACCTGGTGCCCCGGCTCTACGCCGACGTGGACGCACGCCTGCACCCAGCGGCGGCGCGCTCGATGCTGGCGGCGATGATCCACCTGGTGCGGCAGGGCGCCCTGGCCACCGACGGCGCGCCCGGCCCGGACAGCGCGTACCGCCTGGCCGCCTAGGGCTACAACTAGGCTCCAACTTTCCCCGGCTTGCGGAGGAAATGTCGCCAAGGCCATAGGCGGGCGACAATGGGGGAAGTCGCAGGAGTCCTCACTCGCACTTCCCCCATCGACCCTCGCCTTCGGCGTCGGGCCACTTCCCCCCGAGGGGGAAGGATTAAGCCCTACGCCCTCGCCGCCAGGGACTGGAGGTCGCGGCGGATCCTTGCAGGGTCCGCGCCGTCGAGGTCGACTTCCAGGGCAGCGTGCGCCTCGCGCCACAGCGGCAGGGCCGCGGCGAGGCGCGTGCGGCCCTGCGGCGTCAGGGCGATGCGGCGGGCCCGGCGATCCTGGCCATCGACACGGACCTCCGCCAGCCCCTGCCGGACCAGCGGCTTCAGGGCGCCGGTCAGGGTGGTGCGGTCGGTCCCGAGCAGCGTCGCCGCCGCGCCCATGGTCGCCGGCTCCGGCCCGTTCAGCGCCATCATCAGCGAGAACTGGCCGTTGGTCAGCCCGGCCGGCCGCAGCGCCTCGTCGAAGCGGCGCGCCAGCCCGCGGGCCGCCCGCTGGGCATGCAGGCACAGGCACGTATCCCGCACCTGCAGGGTGGTCTCGAACGACACGGTGGAGAGGTGAGCCACCGCGCCTTATGTTGCTAACAACCTATCTGGTCAACTCCGCCGGCCCGGCCCTCACGGCTTGGCCGGCGCAGGGGGCGCGGTCGTGGCGGCGGGGGCCGCCGGCTTCGCGACCACGGCGTGGGGGACCGTGCCTGCCCAGGTCCAGCCCGCGATCTTCCAGGCGCCGTCGGCCTTGTGCAGGGCCAGGGCCATGTGGGCAGGCTCGATGGTGGGCTTGCCACGGACCTTGTAGGTGTAGGTGACGGCGACCACGACCTAGGCGTCATCGCCGCTGATCGTGACCACGTCGGCCCGGTTGAAAGTGACCTTCTCGGCGCTTAGGCCCGCGCCTTTGTCGTGCTTGTCCAGATCGCCCGCCCAGGCCTGGAAGGCGCCGGGGCCGCGCCATAGGTGCGGCGGGACCTCGTCGATGATCGAGACGTCGGCCGCATAGGTGGCCTCGGCGGCGGGGATATCGCCCTTGTTGAAGGCGTTGAGGAAGGTCCGCACCGTAGCCAGGGGCCCGGCGTCGGCCATCTTCGCGGCCAGGGCGGGGGCGCCGACGGCGAGGCCAAGAACGCCCGCGGCCATGGGCAGCATGCGGGCAAGACGCAGTGTGTTCAGCATCGGGATTTCCCCCTTGGGGTTGGACGGACACCAGTCCGATCCACGGTAGACCCGCTGTGTCGTGGCGCAAGGCGGCGTGCGGGCACGTGGGGCACGGCGCGGCGTCAGTTTCCCGGCAGCACCGGCTTGCGGTCGGGATAGGCGGGGCGGACGAACTTCGCCGGCGGGGTCTTGCCGAGGGCGTCCAGCGCCACCGCGACGGCACGCTCCAGCTGCGGGTCGGCGCCGCTGCGCATGGCGGCCGGGTCCTGCTCCACGTCCACATCCGGCGGGATGCCCAGGTTCTCTACCTCCCACTGGCCGCGGGTGCCGTAGAGCGCCCAGCGCGGGGCGGTGACCGTGCCGCCGTCGATCAGCGGCGGATAGTTGCCGATGCCCACCAGCCCGCCCCAGGTGCGCTTGCCGACCAGGGTCCCGGCCGCATGGAAGCGGAACAGATAGGGCAGCGCGTCGCCGCCGGAGCCGCTGAGCTCGTTGATCAGCATCACCTTGGGTCCGAAGATCGCCTGCGCGGGCTCGACCACCTCTTCGCCCTCGCGGGTGGCGTTGACGAAGTTCGGCGTGCGGCCCAGCTGCTCGACGATGTAATCGGCGATCTGGCCGCCGTGGTTGAAGCGCTCGTCGATGATCGCGCCCTGCTTGCCGACCTGGGCGTAGTAGTAGCGGTTGAAGTTGGCGTAGCCGCCGGTGGCGGTGTCCGGCAGGTAGACATAGGCCAGCCGGCCGCCGGACAGCCGGTCCACCTGCTGGCGGTTGGCCTCCATCCAGCTGCGCAGGCGCAGCGCCGTTTCGCTGGCGACCGGGACGACCGTGACCTTGCGTGCGCCGGTCCCGTCGGCCTTCGGCCCCACGGTGATCACCGTCTGCTTGCCGGCCAGGCCCTCGAAGGCGCGATAGACCTCTGCGTCGGCGGTGACCTCGCGACCGTTCACCGCCAGCAGGTATTCGCCCTCCGCCACATTGACGCCCGGCTGGCTGAGCGGCGCCTGCAGGCTGGGGTTCCAGTTCTCGCCGCGCAGGATGCGCTTGATCCGATAGCGGCCGGCATCGACGTCATAGTCGGCGCCCAGCAGGCCGACCTTGACCTGCGTCTGGCTCGGCAAGGCGCCGCCGCGCACGAAGACGTGGCCCAGGCCCAGCTGGCCGGTCATCTCCTCGAACAGGGTGTTCAGGTCCTGACGGCCGGCCAGCCCGTCCAGGAACGGCGCATAGACCTTTTCCGCCCGCGCCAGGTCCAGGCCCTGGGCCTTCGGGTCGTAGAGGAAGTCCCGCTCGATGCGCCAGGTCTCATGGTACATCTGCCGCCATTCGGCGCGCGGATCGACCCACACCGACAGGTCGGCCAGCTTCAGCTTGGTCTCGTCGGCGGGCTTGGGCGGCTTCTCGCTGGCGGCCAGGGTCCACTGGTTCTGGCGGGCGTAGAGGATCTTGGAGCCGTCGGCCGAGACGGCGGCCGAACCGTTGTCGATCCCCTCGACCAGATGCTCGTTCTTCCGGGTCTTCAGGTCGAAGCGGAACAGGGTCTGGTCGGGTCCGCCCTGAGCGGCGTTCTGGTCCTCGTCCGAGATCGACAGCGGCTCGGTGACGGTGAAGACGATGCCGTCCGTACCGGTCATCAGGTCGGCGAAGCGGGCGTGCGGGATCGGCAGGGCCACCACCCGCTGGTCCAGGTGGTCGAAGTCGATACGCGTCTGTTTCACCGGTTTCGCGGCGGCTTCGGCGGCGGCCTTCTTGGCGGTCTTGGGCGTCTCGTCCTTGTCGGTGGTCGGCTTGACCGCCCCGGGCTTGGCCTCCTCCGGCTTGCCCTCCTCGTCGCTCTCGGGCCCGACCGGCGAGGCCTGGTCCTTGCGCAGGACCACCGCATAGACCGCCGCGTCCGCCGGCCGGGCATAGCTGGACATGTCCAGCCAGCCGGCGCCCAGGCCGGTGCTGGTGCTGGCGGTGAAGTAGAGATAGTCGCCGCTGCGGTCGAACCGGGGCGAGGCCGCATCGCTGAGGCCGTCGGTGACCTGCACGCTCTTGCCGCTGTCCAGCGAATAGACGAACGCCGCGTGCAGGTGGCTGGGCAGCTGCTTGGTGTAGGCGATCCAGCGGCTGTCGGGCGACCAGCCGGTGTCGGGGCGATAGAGCGGGCTGTCGAACAGGTCGGTGTCGATCTTCACCGGCGCCCCGCCCTTGGCCAGATCGACCATCCAGACCATCAGCCGCTTGTCGAAGAACACGAGCTTCTGGCTGTCGGGCGCCCAGCGGGGCGCATAGAAGAACGACGGCGGGTCGCCCAGGGCGATCTTCTTCACCGGCCCCTGCCCGTCGGCGGCGCGGATGTGCAGGGCATATTCCCCGGACTCGTCGGAGAACCAGGCCACCTGCTTGCCGTCCGGCGAGGCGGCGGGGTCGCGGTCGGCGACGCCCGGGCTCTGGGTGAGGTTGCGGATATCGCCCTTCTCGGCGGGGGCGGAGAGGATCTCGCCGTGCGCCTCGATCAGCACCCGCTTGCCGGCCGGCGTCAGCGCGACGTGCAGGATCTGGTCGGGCTTCAGCGGCTCGAAGCGGGGGCGCAGTTGCGGCAGTTCGGCCGAAAGGCTGACCGGCACGGTGTGCGACCGGCCGCTGGCGGTGTCGTAGATCTTCAGCGCCCCGAAGGCGTCGTAGACGATGCCGCCCGGCCCGGCGCTGGCCGAGGCGACGTCTAAGCCGTGGGCGTTGTCCACCAGCGGCTTCACAGCCTTGGTCCTGGTGTCGAAGGCATAGAGGCTGACCGGGCCGTTGCGGTCGGACAGGAAGTAGATACTGTCGCCGACCCACATCGGGTTGCGGTCGTTGGAGTTCTCGCGCGGGATCTTCTCGACGGTGGAGTCGGCCAGGTTGGCGATCCAGATGTGCATTGTCGCGCCGCCGCGATAGTTCTTCCAAGCCGGCTGCGGTGCGTAGAACGGCAGGTAGGCCAGGTGCGTCCCGTCGGGCGAATAGCTGCCCACCTCGCCGGACGGCAGCGGCTCCATCCGGGCCGGGCCGCCGGTCATGGCGATCGTGAACAGGTTGTCGGTGTCGCGGTTGGTGGCGCGCGGACTGCTGAATAGGATGCGCTTGCCGTCGGGCGTCCAGCCCAGCGCGATGTCGCCGCCGGGGTGCCAGGTCAGGCGGCGCGGCTCGCCGCCGGCGGCGGGCACGACATAGACGTCCAGGTTGCCGTCGTAGCGGCCGCTGAAGGCGATCCAGCGCCCGTCCGGCGAGAAGACCGGCCGGCTGTTCTGGCCCTGGCCGACCACCACCGCGGTCGCCTTGCCGCCGTCACGCGGCACGGTCCAGATCTCGCCGGCGTAGTCGAAGGCGATCTGGCTGGCCGAGAGGCTGGGGTGCTGCAGCAGCCGCGGCGGATCGGCGGCCATCGCCCCGCTGACCCACGCCGCCGCCAGAACGGCCGCAGCCGCGCCCCACAAGCCCTTGCGCATCGACATGTCCCCTGACTGAGGCCGGGGAGATTGGTCGCCGGCCCGGCGGGGGTCAAGCCGGGCAAATTCCTAAGCCAAACCCACCCTGTCGCCAAGGACCGCCAGGAGGTCGATCGACCCGAGGTTCGCCATCGCTACAGGCCGCGCTCAAGCACGTCGAAGTAGAGGCCGTCCTGCGTCGGCCGGCCGAACCGCTGGTCGTCATAAGGGAAGGGCTTGGTCTCGCCGGTCACCGCATAGCCGCGGCGTAGGTACCAGGCGATCAGGGTCTCGCGCTGATGGATGACCGTCATGCGCATGCGGGTCGCGCCGCGCGCCCGGGCGTAGGCCTCCGAGGCGGCGAGCAGGGTGCGGCCCAGCCCCGCGGCCTGGCGGTCCGGCCGCACGGTCAGCATCCCAAGGTACCAGGCGCCGTCCGCCGCCGGGTCCAGCCAGACGTGGCCCAGATGATCGCCCGCCGCGTCGCGCCAGATCAGCAGATGGGCGTCGGGGTTGGCGGCCAGGTCGTCGCGCAGCAGCGGCTCGCTGATCCGCTCGCCCTCGATCATGTCCTCGACGTTCCAGCTCGCCTGCGGCCCGGTCTCCCGGAAGGCGCGGTTGGTCAAGGCGACGATCTCCGGATAGTCGGCCTCGGTCGCCCGTCGCAGCTCGGCCATGGCCCTACGCGGTCGCCTTGGCCTTGGCGGTGGGCAGGACGTAGTCCTTCATGCGGTCGCGGATCAGCTTCTTGTCGATCTTGCCGGTGGCGCCCAGCGGGATGTCGTCGACGAAAACCACGTCGTCGGGGGTCCACCACTTGGCGATCTTGCCCTCCAGGAAGGCCAGGAACTCGTCCTTCGTCCCCTGTTCGCCGGCCTTGAGCTTGACCAGCAACAGGGGGCGTTCGTCCCACTTGGGATGCAGCACGCCGATCACGGCGGCCAGCTCGGCCTTGGGGTGGCCCATGGCGATGTTCTCGATCTCGATGGAGGAGATCCATTCGCCGCCGGACTTGATCACGTCCTTGGCGCGGTCGGTGATCTGCATGAAGCCATGCTCGTCCAGGGTCGCCACGTCGCCGGTGTCGAAGAAGCCGGCGTCGTCAAGGATCTGGCCGCCGTCGCCGCGGAAATACGCGCCCGCCACGAACGGCCCGCGGACCTTGAGCTTGCCGAAGGTGGTCCCGTCATGCGGCAACTCGACCCCGGCGTCGTCCTGCAGTTTCAGCTCGATGGCGATGGGCGGCCGGCCCTGCTTCAGCTTGTAGCGAAGCTGCTCCTCCTCGCCCATCGCGGCGATGGCGGCGTTGGGCGTGGCCTGGGTGCCGAGCGGCGAGGTCTCGGTCATGCCCCAGGCGTGGGTGACGTCGACGCCATATTCGTCGCGGAAGCCACGGACGATCGCCTCCGGCACCGCCGACCCGCCGATCACCACCCGCTTCAGCGTGCTGAGTGTGCCGTTCGTCTGGCGCAGATGGGTCAGCAGCATCTGCCAGACGGTGGGCACCGCGGCGGAGAAGGTGACGCCCTCGGTCTCCAGCAATTCGTGCACCGAGGCGCCGTCCAGCTTCTGGCCGGGCATGACCAGCTTGGAGCCGGCCGCGGGTCCGGAGAGCGCCAGGCCCCAGGCGTTGGCGTGGAACATCGGCACCACCGGCAGCACCGTATCGCGCGCCGAGATGCCCAGCACGTCGACGCCCATGGTCACCAGGGTGTGCAGGAAGTTCGAGCGGTGGGAGTACAGCACCCCCTTCGGATGGCCCGTCGTGCCCGAGGTGTAGCAGAGCCCCGCAGCGGTGTTCTCGTCGAAGCCGCCCCACGCGCAGTCGGCGGAGTTCTGGTCGATCAGGGTCTCGAAGCAGAGCGCGCCGGGAAAGCCGCCCATGTGGCCTTCATCGGTCATGACGATGAAATGCTTCACTGTCGGCAGCTTGGCGCGGTTCTCGATCAGTATCGGCAGGAAGGTCAGGTCGGTGAAGATCACCTGATCCTCGGCGTGGTTGATGATGTAGCAGAGCTGCTCGGCGAACAGCCGCGGGTTCAGGGTGTGGCAGACCGCGCCGATCCCCATGATCCCGTACCAGGCCTCGATGTGGCGGCCGGTGTTCCACGCCAGGGTCGCGACCCGGTCCCCGGCCTGGATGCCCAGCCCCTTCAGCGCGTTGCTGAGCCGCTTCGCCCGGTCGTGGATCCGGGCGTAGGTGGTGCGCACGATCGGGCCCTCGATCGAGCGGCTGACCACCTCGCGGCTCCCATGCCAGTGGTTGGCGTGGTCGATGATCTTGTCGACCGTCAGCGGCCAGTTCTGCATCAGGCCCAGCATGGCCATCTCTCCCCACGACTTATCGCGTGTCTGTCAGCCGCTAGGCTTAGTCAGCGCAGGCCGCTTCGGCAACGCGCCTCAGCCCAGCCAGGCCCGGACCGCGGCTTCGGCAGGGATCGTGGCGTCCGCCTTGCGCCAGGCAACCGGCCGCAGCCGCGCCACCTGATCGCGCAGCACGGCGACTGTGGCGTCGGAGGCGTCGCCCGTGCGGCCGGCGACCCGGGCTTCCAGGACCTCCAGCGGCGCATCGAGCCAGGCCGGCCGGAACGCGACTCCGCATTCGGCCGCCAGCGCCTCGGCGCGGGCTCGCAGGACGGGGTCGATGAAGGTGGCGTCCAGCAACACCGCCCGCCCGGCCCGCAGGAGTGCGCGGGCGTCATCGAGCAGGGTGTCGTAGGTCCGGATGTCGAATTCGGCGCTGTAGGAGGACGAGGGCAAGATCTCGGTGGGCGCCACGTTCATCAGCCGCTTGCGGATTTCGTCAGTGCGCAGGATCACCGCCCCCGGCGAACCGCCGAGGCCTGGCGCGACGGCGCGGGCGAAGGTCGACTTGCCCGAACCGGACAGGCCGCCCACCGCCGCCAGCACCGGCGGCGACGGCGACAGGTGGGCGATGGCGGCCTCGACATAGGCCGCGGCGTCGGCGAGCTCGCCGGAGTGCGCCGAGACGTGGGCGCGGACGCCGGCGCGGACAGACAGCATCAGCGGCAGGGCGGCCAGGCCCTCCCGGAGCCCGGCCGGGAAGCTGCGGGCGGCCTCGTCGAGATAGCCGCTGAGCGCGCGCACGGCGGCGTCGCGGCGGCCGCGGAAGTCCAGGTCCATCAGCAGGAATGCCAGGTCGTACTGGACGTCCAGGTCGGACAGCAGGTCGTTGAACTCGATGCAGTCGAAGAGCACCGGCCGGCCGGCCTCCATCAGGATGTTGCCCAGGTGCAGGTCGCCGTGGCAGCGCCGCGCGAAGCCCGCGACGGTGCGGGCGGCCAGCAGTGGGCGCTGGCGCTCCAGTTCCGCCTCGGTCAGCGCCGTCATGTGCTCGACGCGGGCCTGGTCCAGCCCGGGGCAGGTCTCGCGCAGCAGCTGGGCATTGGAGCCGACCGTGAAGGCCAGGGCGGAGAGACCGCCTTCCGGGCGCGGCGGCGCGGCGGCGTGGAAGCCGGCGATGGCGCGGCCCAGGACCTCCGCCATGTTGCCGTCAACCGACTCCGGCTTGGCCGAGAGCACCTCGCGCTCATCGAAGCGGCGCATCTCCAGGGCGTATTCGACTGTCTCGCCGCGGCCTGCCAGGGCCAGGGAGCCGTCGGCCTCGCGGGTGATCGGGCGGACGGCGCGGTAGATGTCCGGCGCGGCCGTTTGGTTGAACGCCAGTTCGCGGTCCAGGGCCCACAGGCGCTTGGCCGGGGTCGAGAAGTCGGCATAGCCCAGGTCGACGTGGCGCTTGATCTTGAACGCGGCCTCGGCCCCCAGGAACACATGGGCGCAGGCCGTGTCGATGGTCCGCTCGGTACGCCCGCCCATCCAGGCGATGATTTCCGCCTCGAGCCCGACGGGCCGGGCGCCACTCAAGGAAACAGCCGGCGCGTGGTCCAGCCGCCCTCGGCCCGCTCGAACAATAGCCGCTCGTGCAGGCGGAACGGGCGGTCGCGCCAGAACTCCATGGCCTGGGGTTCAACGCGGAACCCGGACCAGTGGGGCGGGCGCGGCACCTTGCCCAGGCCGAAGCGCAGACCGACCTCGGCGATCCGCTTCTCGAGCGCCAGCCGGTCCGGAAGGGTCCGCGACTGCTCCGAGGCCCAGGCGCCCAGCTGGGCCGGCCGCGCGCGGGTGGCGAAATAGGCGTCGGCCTCGGCATCGCTGACAGGCGAGACAGCCCCCCGAACCCGCACCTGGCGGCGCAGCGACTTCCAATGGAACAGCAGCGCCGCCTTCGGACTGGCGGCCAGCTCGCGGCCCTTGGCGCTCTGCAGGTTGGAGAAGAACACGAAGCCCGCCGCGTCCACGCCCTTCAGCAGCACCATGCGCACGTCCGGCAGGCCGCTCTCGTCGACCGTCGCCAGGGACATGGCGTTGGCGTCGTTCGGCTCTTTGCTCACCGCCTCGGCGAGCCAGCCGTCGAACAGGGCGTAGGGGTCCGTCTCGCTGAGCAGCGGCGGCGGCTCCGCGGCGGTCACCTGGCGGACGTAGTCGTCCTCGCTGGGTGACGGGGGAATGAGGGTCTTGTCGGTCACGTCACCGCCTATAGCGCGCCCGGCGGCGGGCGCGCGAGGCCTTAACGGAGCGTTGAGGGCGTTTACCCTAAGGTTCCGGATCATGAGTCGGACCGCGACTGACCTGACCCTGAAGGACGCCCGCGAAGTGCTGGGCGTCAGCTCCGCCTCGACCCCCGCCGAGGTGCGGCAGGCGTTCCGCGACGCCGCCAGGCGGGCCCATCCCGACGCCGGCGGCGGCGACGGCGCCTTCCAGCAGGTGGTGGAGGCCTACCGCCGCCTGCAGGACCCGCTGAGCGAGCGCTTCGTCCAGCCCCCGCTGCGCGCCCGGCCGACCCCCGACCCCGACCTGGAAATCTCCCCGCGCCTGGCGCTGGAAGGCGGCGAGGCGGACCACCGGACGCCGGACGGGTCGATAATCCGCATCACCCTGCCGGCCGGCCTGCGCTCCGGCGACAAGGTGCGGGCCGGTGAGCTGGAACTCTGCGTCTATATCCGCGCCATGGACGGCGTAATCGTCCGCGGCGACGACCTCTGGATGACGGTCAAGGCGCCGCCGGCGGTGCTGAAGAAGGGTGGCCGGGTCAGCCTGGAGACCCCGCTGGGCCCCCGCAGCGTATGGATCGACCGCAAGGCCGCCGAGCGCGGCCTGGTGCGGGTGGAGGGCGAGGGCCTGCCCGCCCGAGGCCGCCGCCCCCACGGCCACCTGTTCATCCGCCTCTGCGCCGCGACCGGCATGGCCGACAGCGCGGCCCTGGCCCTGCTCCGCCGCTTCGCCGCCGCCTGGGCCGCCTAGAGCGCGTCAGGCGAAAGTGGATCCCGGTTTCGCCGCCCGACGCGCTCTAATTCAAAGCGTTGGAGCCTTTTTATCTGGTTCAAGTGCGTCCACTTGAACCAGAAAGGCTCTAAGCGTCTACCCAAGACGACAAAGGCGAGGCCGCTCGCGCGGCCTCGCCCTGAAGTCCGGCGGGACAGGGCCCGCGTGGCGTCGAATGGCTTAGGCGACCGCCGCGCGCCGGCGACGGAGCATCGCGCCCGCGCCGCCAAGGCCCAGCAGCATCATCGCCCAGGTCGCCGGTTCGGGCACGCTGCCCGTCAGGGAGACGCCGTCCAGCGCCGCGATCGGCGGCTGGCCGTTTGGCGTGCCCTTGGAGAGGAAAGTCAGGGCCTGGCTGGCGCTCGTGGCGATAAAGCTGAAGTGCCCCTTCTTCCAGCCCGAGAACTGGCCGCTGGGCACCGCCAGCGTCTCCGTCTCGAAGGTCTGGCCGCCGAAGGTCACGGCCAGCTTCTCGGTGGTGTCGCCGGCGCGGTTGCGCAGTTGGCCGGCGGCCCAGTCGAAGGTCAGGTCGTAGCTTTTGCCGATCGTCAGGCCGCCGATCGTCTGGGTGACCTGGCCCGAGTAGTCGGTATCGCCATCGAGCGCGACGAAGTTGCCGCCGTTCGGGCTCAGCGCGTTGAAGGTGTCGTAGAAGTAGCCCAGGCCATCGCCGAACTGGTTCACGGCATTCACGCTGTGTTGGGTGCCGCCGAAGTAGTAGAACTGCAGGTGATTGCCGCCGAGACCTGACCAGTTGGCAACGCCCTGGCCGCCGAAGCCGGCGCCGAATTGCGTGTTTGACGTGTAGGACGTGTCCTCGAAGCCGCCGTTTGCGACCAGGTTGGCGGCCTGGGCGGCGGTCGCCGACACCAGGAGAGACGCGGCGATGGCCGCGGTTGCGAAGAGCTTCATGTGGACGAACCCCGTGTCGGTTTAAGCCAGACTTGGACCCGCGGCCCGAATAGGCGCGGTTTCAACGCCGCATTAACCACGGCGCAACCGGGCCTCACATGCGATTCCCCCAGGGCGCGAGCCGGTCCGGCACGGCCGAGGCTGCAGCGCCCCGTCGCAGGCTGGCGACGAATACCTGACTACTCTTGAGAGACGCCGCGCCTGGCCAGCGACGCCGGCTGTATGACCGCGATTTAACCGGCTCCCGCTGCGCCGCTCGGCTAGGCTTGAGCGTCCCCGATCGCGCGGAGCGGAAAATGCGGCGAGTGCCTGGAGTTTGCGGATCGGTTGCGGCGGCGCTGCTGCTGCTGGCGGGCGCCGCCCAGGCCGGACCGGTCGGCGAACGCCACCTGCAGACCACCGACGCCACGGCGGCGCTGCGCGACGCCGAGCACCGGTCGACGGTGCGGGTGACGGTCTGGTACCCGGCGGCGGCCGGCGCGGTGGAAGAGCGCATCGACATCGGCCCGCCGGGCAGGCCGCTGTTCCTGGTCGGCGCCGTCGGCGCCGACGCAGCCTTCGCCGACAGCCGGCCGCGGCCTGTGATCCTGTTCTCCCACGGCTTCGGCGGCTCGGCGCGGATGATGGGCTGGTTCGGCACGGCGCTGGCCCGGGCCGGCTATGTGGTGGTGGCCGCCGATCACCCCGGCAACAACGCCCTCGACAAGATGACCCCCGCCGGCGCGATCCTGTCCTGGGACCGCGCCCAGGACCTGCGCGCGGCGCTGGACCGGGCGGCGGCCGACCCGACGGTCGGGCCGCACCTGGACCTCAAGCGGCTGGGGGTGGCGGGGTTCTCGGCCGGCGGCTTCACGGCCCTGGTCTCGGCCGGCGCCCCGGTCGACATGGGCCGCTTCATGGTGTTCTGCGGCCAGCACCCCGCCGACGGGGTCTGCGCCCCACAGAAGGAATTCGCCGTGTCCGTGGAAGACAGGCAGCGGGCGCTGGCCGCCCCGGAGTTGCTCGCCGAGGTCGCCCACGCCAGCGACGACCACACGATTCCGGGCGTCCGTGCCGCCTTCGCCATCGCCCCGGCCATCGTGCAGGCCCTGCCGCCCGAGGGGCTGGCGCGGATGAAGGTCCCGGTCGCCATCCTGCTGGGCGACGCCGACTCGGTCGCCCCGCCAGACACCAACGGCCGCGTGGCCGCCGCGGCGATCCCCCACGCCCAGCTCAAGGAACTGCCGGGCGTCGGGCACTACGACTTCCTGGGCGCCTGCACCCCGGCGGGCGTAGCGGTCGCACCCGTCTGCAAGGTCGCCGTCCCGCAGGACCTGACGCACCAGACCGCCATCGACATGGCCCTGGCGTTCTTCGGCGAGACGCTGGGCGCGCCGTAGTTTGGTTCGGCGCGAGGGTTCCGCTAGAAGCGCCTCGTCATGTCGCACAATACCTTCGGCCACCTCTTTCGCGTGACCACCTGGGGCGAGAGCCATGGGCCGGCGCTGGGCTGCGTGGTCGACGGCTGCCCGCCCGGCATCGGGCTGACCGAGGCCGACATCCAGCCCTGGCTGGACCGCCGCCGGCCGGGCCAGGGCAAGTTCGTCACCCAGCGCCAGGAACCGGACGCGGTGCGCATCCTCTCCGGCGTTTTCCAGGACGACCGCACGGACGGGCAGGTCACCACCGGCACGCCGATCTCGATGATCATCGACAACCTCGACCAGCGCAGCCGCGACTATTCAGAGATCGCCACCGCCTTCCGGCCGGGCCACGCGGACTACGCCTACTTCGCCAAGTACGGAGTGCGCGACTATCGCGGCGGCGGGCGGCAGTCGGCGCGGGAGACCGCGGCGCGGGTGGCGGCCGGGGCCATCGCGCGCAAGATCCTGGCCGGCGTCGCCATCCGGGGCGCGGTGGTGCAGATCGGGCCCTACGCGGTCGACCCGGCGAAGATCGATTTCAGCATCACCGGTGACAATCCATTCTGGGCGCCGGACCCCGACATCGTGCCGGTCTGGGAGGCGCACCTGGAGCAGATCCGCAAGGCTGGCTCCTCCACCGGAGCCATCGTCGCCGTGGAAGCAACCGGTGTTCCCCCCGGCTGGGGTGCGCCGGTCTACGGCAAGCTGGACGCCGAGCTGGCGGCAGCCTGCATGTCGATCAACGCCGCCAAGGGGGTGGAAATCGGGGCCGGGTTCGCCGCCGCCGCGCTCACCGGCGAGCAGAACGCCGACGAGATGCGGATGGGCAATGATGGGCCGATGTTCCTGTCCAACAGCGCCGGCGGCATCCTGGGCGGCATCTCCACCGGCCAGGCGGTGAGGGTGCGCGTCGCCTTCAAGCCCACTTCCTCGATCCTCACCCCGCGGTTGAGCCTGAACGAGGCCGGCGAGGAGATCGAACTGCGCACCAAGGGCCGCCACGACCCCTGCGTGGGGCTGCGCGCCGTGCCCGTGGTGGAGGCCATGATGGCCTGCGTCCTGGCCGACGCCTACCTGCGGCACAGGGGCCAGACCGGCGGCGGGGCGCACGCCCCGAACACGGCACCCGGGGGTTGAATTTCAATTCAGTAACAACTTAGTGGGGCGTCAAGCATTTGATCGAACGATGGTTTCTGTTCAGATACCAACGATATTCGATTGACCGCCGAACACGGGTCGCCTTAATCCCCCCCGGTCCGCCGTCCGCATCTCGCGGTCAGGTGAGTCGCCCCGGCAGAGTGGATCGGTTAGCAAGGCCAAGTGCGTTACGACCTGCTGAAAATCCTCCTGGTGGACGACAACCACTACATGCGGGTTCTGCTCGGCGAGATCCTGCGCGCCATCGGCGTGAAGGACATCTGCGAGGCCAATGACGGGGCCGAGGGCCTGCAGATGATGCGGGATCATCCCATCGACGTGGTGATGACCGACCTCAGCATGCAGCCCCTGGACGGGATCGACTTCGTCCGCCTGCTGCGCAATTCGCCCGACAGTCCCAACCAGCTGGCCCCGGTGATCATGATCACCGGCCACTCCACCATGGCGCGGGTGGCCGAGGCGCGCGACGCCGGGGTGAACGAGTTCCTGGCCAAGCCGCTGACCGCCCGTGGCGTGATCGAGCGCCTGCACCAGGCGGTGGAGCATCCCCGCGCGTTCGTCCGCACCGACGACTACTTCGGGCCCGAGCGGCGGCGGCGCGTCGATCCCAACTTCCGCGGCCCTTTCCGACGCTCGACCGACGAGAAGAAGGACGCGCCCGCCTCTTAGAGCGCGGTCAGGTCGCGCTTCACCTGCGCCACCACCGGCGCCCAGTCGTTGGGGATTGCCTGGCGATAGAGGCGCGCGCTCGGGTACCAGGGCGAGGTCGCGCGGCCCTGCATCCAGCGCCAGTCCGCATGGCGCGCCGGCAGCAGGATCCACACCGGCTTGCCCATCGCGCCCGCCAGGTGTGCCACCGAGGTGTCGATGGTGATCACCAGGTCGAGGCCGGCGATCAGGTCGGCGGTCGCCTGGAAATCCCCCGCACCGGTGTCGGCCGGATCGAGGCTGATCGCCCCTGGCAGCGCCAGCAGCTCCGCGCCGGCGGCCTCGGACAGCGAGCGTTCCGGATGCGGCAGGGCGTTGCCGCGCCACATGACCCCGACGCCGCCCCGGCGGGTCGGGGTCCCGGTGAAATAGGGCCCCTGGGGCAGGGTCTCGGGCGTCACCCCGAAGCGGAGCGGCAGGGAGAACGGCAGGGTCCAGTAGTCGTGCGGCCCGGCGTCCCAGGGGCCGGTGACCGGCAGGTAGTCGACCGGCATCTGGCGAAACAGCCGCTCGAGGGCGGGCGGGCCCGCATAGGTGACCTTCGCCGCTCCCAGCATCGGCAGGAAGCGGGCCAGCATCAGCTGGTCGCCGAACCCCTGCTCGCGCCAGATGAACAGCCGCTTGCCGGCCAGTGGCTCTCCTTGCCATTCCGGGGCCGGGAACCCGCGGCCCACCGCCTTGGCGGGATCGGGGCGCAGCCCATCGTAGAGCGGCCAGCCCTCCGTGAAACGGCCCAAGCCCAGCAGCGCATAGCCCAGCGACAGGCGCAACTCCGCCTCGTCGGGCTGGCGGGCGATGGCCTCGCGCAGCAGGGGCTCGGCCTTGTCGAAGGCGCTGAGCGCCATGTGGCAGCGCGCGACCCCCACCCGCGGCGGATCCGGCGCGACGCCCAGGTCCAGCGCCCACTGGAAGCACGGCAGGGCCTCATCCGGCCGGTCGGTGTTGTAGAGCAGCCAGCCCAGGTTGTTGGCGGTCTCATGGTCGTGCGGCGCGTTGTCGAGGACGACGCGATAGAGCGACTCCGCCTTGCCGGTGTCGCCGGCCTTGTGCAGCGCCAGCGCCCGCTGGAACATCGCCTCGCCCACGACGTCGCGCTGCGGGCCGGCCTGGGGACTCTCGGGGTCGGAGGGGCTCATCGGGCGGGGGTCAGGCGATGCCGAGGTACTTGTGCGTCTGCACGCTGAGCCGCCAGCGCGGGTGGGCCAGGCAATAGGCGATGGCGGCCCGGGTATTGGCCTCGCGGTCGGGGCTGTCCATCGGCTGCAGCAGGAAGCGTTCGAACGCCAGGCCCTCGAAGCGGGCCGGATCGACGCCGGCCTGCGGATAGACCAGCTTCAGCTCCTGGCCCTCGGTCTGGACGACGGCGGCGTCGGCCTTCGGGCTGACGCAGAGCCAGTCGATCCCGGGCGGCGCCGGCAAGGTGCCATTGGTCTCCAGCGCGATGGCGAAGCCGCGGGCGTGCAAGGCGGCGACCAGCGCCGGGTCCACCTGCAGCAGCGGCTCGCCGCCGGTCAGCACCGTCAGTCGGTCGTCCGGGCCGCCCCGCCAGGCGGCCTCCACCGCGCCGGCCAGGGCCTCGGCGTCGGCGAAGCGCCCGCCGCCCGGCCCGTCCATCCCCACGAAGTCGGTGTCGCAGAAGCTGCAGACGGCGCCGGCGCGGTCCTGCTCGCGCCCCGACCAGAGATTGCAGCCGGCGAAGCGGCAGAAGACCGCCGGACGCCCCGCTTGGCCGCCCTCCCCCTGCAGGGTCAGGAAGATCTCCTTCACCGCGTAACTCATGCCGCCAGTTCCGGCCGCCCGTCGCCGAGCCAGCCCTCGAACCCGCGCTGCCGCAGCTCGCACGCCGGACAGGCGCCGCAACCATAGCCCCAGGGGTGCAGGGTCCCGCGGTCGCCGCGGTAGCAGGTGTGAGTCTCCTCGATGGTGATCGCCACCAGCCGCTCGCCGCCCAGGCCCTTGGCCAGGCCCCAGGTCTGCGCCTTGGTGAGGGCCATCAGCGGGGTCTCGAGGATCAGGTCGCGCTCCATCCCCAGACGCAGCGCCTGCTGCAGGGCATCCAGCGTCTCGCGCCGGCAGTCGGGATAGCCGGAGAAGTCGGTCTCGCACATCCCGCCCACCAGGGCCGTCAGGCCGCGCCGGTCGGCCAGGGCGGCGGCGTAGATGAAGAACACCAGGTTGCGCCCGGGCACGAAGGTCGACGGCAGGCCGCGGTCGGTGATCTCGATGGCCCGGTCGGCGGTCAGCGCCGAGTCGGCCACCGCGCCGAACCCGCGCAGGTCCAGCACATGGTCCTCGCCCAGCCGCGCCGCCCAGTCGGGGAACTCGTGGACCAGACGCGCGCGAACCGCCTGCCGGGCCTGCATTTCCACCCCGTGGCGCTGGCCGTAGTCGAAGCCGACCGTCTCGACCCGCGCATGGCGTTCCAGGGCCCAGGCGAGGCACGCCGTGGAATCCTGGCCGCCGGAAAACAACACGAGGGCGCCTTGGTTCATCGGCTTCATATGGGCCGTAAGCCACCGCTGGAAAAGCGGACCTTGCGGCAGCTTTGGTGGCTCCAGCGCCACACTGGCGCGCGCAATCCCTTACGCGGCCTAGCCTTGCGTTGACAGTTTGTCACGGGGAGCCGAGCTTCCGGCCGCTGAACGGGGGGCGCCGCCGCCTCCCCGCCGGATATTCTTTTCGCGGCGTGACGGCGTCTACGGGCCAGGACAAGAGCTCGGGAGCCCTGGGAGGAACTTATGTCGGATACCCGTACTCTTCGGAGCTGGCTGGCCGTGGGCGTTTGCGCCGCGGCGATCACGGCCGTGGCCATGCCGGCCATGGCCCAAACCAGCTCCAGCGCCAGCTCCAACTCGAATGTCATCGAGGAACTGGTCGTCACCGCGCAGAAGAAGGAGGAGGCCCTCCAGGACGTGCCGATCGCCGTCTCGGCCTTCGACCAGAACGCGCTCGAGAAATCCAAGATCGACGGCGGCCCCAACCTGGTGCTGGCCGTGCCGAACGTGAACTTCTCCAAGGGGAACTTCACCGGCTACAACTTCCAGATTCGCGGCATCGGCTCGAAGCTGGTCTCGGGGTCCGGCGACGCAGGCACCGGCATCCACCTCAACAACGCCCCGCTGATCGCCAACAACCTGTTCGAGACCGAATTCTACGATGTGGAACGGGTCGAGGTGCTGCGCGGTCCGCAGGGCACGCTCTACGGCCGCAACGCCACCGGCGGCGTGGTCAACCTGCTGACCGCCAAGCCCACCGACACCTTCGCGGCCAACATCCGCGCCGAATACGGCAACTACAACGCCAGGAAGGCCCGTGGGATGATCAACATTCCGCTGGGCGACATGTTCGCCGTGCGCCTGGCCGGCACCTATCTGAAGCGCGACGGCTTCGGGACTAACATCGTCACCGGCAACGACGCCGACGACCGTGACCTGTTCGGCGCGCGCGCCACCATCGCCTTCCATCCGACCGACAAGTTCCGGGCCTGGGCGATGTGGGATCACTTCGAAGAGGACGACAACCGTTCGCGGATCGGCAAGCAGATCTGCAGCAAGGACAACGGTCCGGCCAACGTCGGCGGCGTGAACTACTCCTCCGCGGCCGGCGGCCTGGTCGGCCAGATCGAGCGCGGCTTCTTCAGCCAGGGCTGCAACGCGACGTCGCTCTATGCCGCTGACCGGTTGGGCACGGTGAACTCTCAGGCGACCCTGGGCGGCCTGTTCGGCGCCCTGGCCGGCTTCCAGACCGGCGACGCCTATGCCGGCAAGGTCCAGACGCCGGGCATCCGCGACATCGAATCGACCTTCGACCCGACCTACAAGTCGAAGACCGACATCTACGAATTCAACGCCGAGTTCGAGGTCACCCCGGACATCAAGATGACCTGGCTGACGGCCTACACCTACTACAAGCTGAACACGCGCCAGGACTACAACCGCTACACCCCCAGCGTGCCGTTCAACACCACGCCTAATCCGGTGAACGTCCTCGCGGGCGTGCCTGGCTACGCCCAACTCTATGCGTCGCTGTTCCCGGGCGGCGTGATCAACGACCCGCAGAACGGAGCCTTCAACCGCTTCACCACCAGCGATTTCTCGACGGCCTATACCGAGCAGTGGAGCCACGAGATCCGGTTCCAGTCGAGCTTCGACGGGCCCTGGAACTTCAACATCGGCGGCATCTTCACCCGCTTCCAGGGCACCGGCGACTACTTCGTGATGTTCAACACCGGGACCGGCTACTACCAGGCAAACAACCAAATATTCGCCGGTAATGCCAACTGCACCAGTGGCCCCGCTTGCGTAGCCATCGATCCCAAAAAGGATCCGACGCGCCTAGGCCACAACTACTATGACAACTACGGCCCCTATGACCTGACGTCCTATGCCGCGTTCGGCGAGCTCTACTGGCAGATGGCGCAGAACTTCAAATGGACCCTGGGCCTGCGCTATACGGTCGACCGGAAGGAAGTCGAGAACCACTCCGTCACGCTGGGCACGCCCGGCAGCGGCATCGGCGGCCCGTCCGCCGGCCAGGATGCCATCCTGAAGGCCAAGTTCTCGGAACCGACCGGCCGCTTCGGCTTCGACTGGAAGCCGCACACCGGATTCACCGACGAGACTCTGCTCTATGGCTTCTATTCGCGCGGCTACAAGGCCGGCGGCCTGAACCCGGCCTTCAGCCCCGGCATCGGGGTCGTGCCGATCAGCCCGACGTTCAAGCCCGAGTTCATCGACAGCTTCGAGGTCGGGACCAAGAACACCCTGCTCAACGGCACCCTGCAGGTGAACGCCACCGGGTTCTATTACAACTACAAGGGCTACCAGGTTTCGAAGATCATCAACCGGACCTCGATCAACGAGAACATCGACGCCCGGGTCATGGGTGCGGAGTTCGAGTCGATCTGGCAGCCGCTGGACGGTCTGCGCTTCAACGCGCAGATCGGCTACCTCGACACCAAGATCAAGAACGCCAATTCGATCGACACCTTCGACCGCACCCAGGACAATCCGGGTCTGACGCTGGTGAAGTCGAACGCCGCCTCAAACTGCGTGGTCTCCACGGCGGCGGCGGCGACGGCGCTGACGATCGCCAACGCCACCAACCCGTTCAACATCCTGGGGGTCTGCTCCCTGGCCTCCGCGGCCGGCGCGGGCACCAACATCGGCGGGACGGGGGCGATCGCAGCCGGCACCAACGTCTTCGGCGGCCTGGTCAGCGAGGGCGTGCCGGTGGCCCTGAGCGGCAACAAGCTGCCCAACGCCCCGCACTGGACCGTCTCGCTGGGCGCCCAGTACACTTGGCACGTCCTTGACAACTGGGATGCCATCCTGCGCGGCGACTACTACCATCAGACCCAGTCGTTCGCGCGGATCTACAACAGCAACGCCGACCGCATTCACGCCTGGGATAACGTCAACCTGACGCTCACGGTCGAGAACAAGGACCTGGGCGTCGAGGTCGGTGGCTTCATCAAGAACGTCACCAACGAGAAGGCGATCACCGACTTCTACCTGACCGACGACAGTTCCGGTCTGTTCCGCAACGCCTTCTACACCGATCCGCGCACCTACGGCGTCTCGGTCACCAAGCGCTGGTAGAAGCCAACCGTCCAGGGCACTGCCTTTCAGGGGCGGCGGAGCGATCCGCCGCCCCTCTTTCATGGGCGCTTCTAGACCGATTTGACGATCCGGTATGGCTTGAGCGACTTGTGACCCGCCGCGATCCCTTGGCCCACAAGGGTTCGGTGACCGTTGTTCAGTTTTGCGCTCACAATTCGAAAATGCGGTCTTTTCGCCACAGTTGGCCAAAAGGCGTGGCCAAAAGGCGTAACTCATCAGCGATAAGTTGACGCCGCGCGCAGCCCGGTTTGAGGGTCCGCGCCCCGGACGCCTCCCCGCGTCCGCTTCAACAATCAACAGACCACGAGGTCGCGGCTCCCTCCGTATGGCCTCGGGAGGACCCTTCATGTCTCGCATCCACGCGCCATTGCGCGCGCTCCTGGTCGCCGGCGTTTCCGCCGCGGCCCTTACCGCCATCGCCCAGCCGGCCCTGGCCCAGGCCTCCGCCGACGCCAGCAACACCGTCGAGGAACTGGTCGTCACCGCAGAGAAGCGCGAGCAGTCGCTGCAGGACGTGCCGGTCGCCGTCTCGGCCTACACCTCGGCCAAGCGCGACATCGTCGGCATCAACAGCATCCAGGACTTCGTGAATTTCACGCCCGGGATGAACTATTCCGGCACCGACCGGGTCAGCCTGCGCGGCGCTGGGCGCAACACCTTCTACATCGGGAACGACCCGGGCGTGGCCAGCTACTCGGACGGCTTCTATTCGGCCTCGTCGTCGGAACTGTTCAAGACGCCGCTGTTCATCGAGCGGACCGAGATCCTGCGCGGCCCGCAGGGCACGCTGTACGGCCGCAACGCCATCGGTGGGGCCATCAACCAGATCTCCAAGCGCCCGGCGCACGAGTTCGGCGGCGAGATCCGCGCCTCCTACGCCAACTACAACCGCACGGTGATCGAGGGCGTGGTGTCGATCCCGCTGGCCGACAACCTGCGCATCAAGGTCGGCGGCAGCCAGGACCATCAGCGCGACGGCTTCATCAAGAACATCGGCACGGGCAACGAAGGCGCCACGATCAAGCGCACCTACTTCGAGTTCCAGCTCGAGGCCGAGCCGACCGACAAGCTGAACATCTTCCTGCGCTACAACCACTCCAGCTGGGACGACACCCTGGGCGTCGGCGACCGCCTGGCCAACCTGGTCACGCCCTACGACACCACCCGCGCGTTCGGCCTGATCGGCGCCCTGCAGCCCAACCCGCAGTTCGGCTACACGACCCCGAACCCCGGCGTGAAGGACCCCTACGTCCAGAACACCAACACCGACGGCTATGGCCAGCTGCGCGGCAACCACGTCATCACCACCAGCATCACCTATGACCTGGGCTTCGCGGACCTGAAGTACATCGGCGGCTTCCAGCAGTACAACTACCAGACGGGCGGCGACTACGACGGCACCAGCCGCACCGCGGCCATCGCTATTCCCGGTATGGCGGCCCCCTACTTCCCGACCCAGACCACCGACTTCAACGAGCACAAGCGGTACTACTCGAACGAGATCAACCTGACCTCGCACGGCGACGGCCCGCTTCGCTGGATCGTCGGGGCCTATCAGTATCATGAGAAGTATCGCCAGCAGATCCAGCTCGCGAACCCCAACCAGGCCTCGCTGGCCACCCCGCTGACCTTGGCCGGAACGCTCGCCGCGCCGAACCCCAGCCGCGACTTCTTCGACACCCGCGCGACCCTGACCTCCAAGGCCTATGCGGTGTTCGGCCAGGCGACCTATGCGTTCAACGAGCAGCTCTCCCTGACCGGCGGGCTTCGCTACACCAAGGACAAGAAGGACGGGACCGAGAGCCAGCGCCTGATCTTCCTGTCGCCGGCGATCGCCGCGGGGACCGTCGCCTTCGACGTCTCCACCGACGTCGACCCGACCAAGCCTGGCGTGCAGAATTTCCGCTCCGTGGCCGGCAGCTGGGACGCGGTCACCGGGGTGGTGAACCTCGACTGGACGCCGGACAAGGACACCCTGGGCTATGCCAAGTACAGCCGCGGCTACAAGTCCGGCGGCTTCCTGCTGGGCACCCTGTCCAGCCAGCCTGAGGCCAAGCAGGAAAAGGTCGACGCCTTCGAGGTCGGCCTGAAAAAGACGATCGGCGGTCACTTCCAGATCAACGCCGCCACATTCTACAACGACTACAAGGATCTGCAGCTCAACCTGTCGCAGCTGAACGCGGCCGGCACGGCGGCGGCGAACAACTTCGTCAACGTCGACGCCAAGGCCTATGGCGTCGAGCTGGAGAGCATCTGGCGGCCGATCGACCACCTCGACCTGTCGGCCAGCTATGGCTACCTGCACACCCGCATCATCAAGGGCTGCTGCTTCTACGACCCGGCGGATCCAGGCGCGCTGGACCCGCGCGCCACGCCGTCCGGCGGGGTGGTGGTCTCCAACGGCACCCGCCTGGTGTTCCAGACCCTGAAGGGGTCGCAGATCTACCAGTCGCCGAAGAACAAGCTGGCCCTGAACGGCAACTACACCTTCGACTTCGCGCCGGGCTCGCTGATCCTGTCAGCCACCTACACCTGGACCGACAAGACCTTCTACCAGCCGTTCAAGAGCGCGGCGAACAGCGTGCCGTCCTATGACACCACCGACTTCCGCATGCTCTGGAAGGACGCCCAGAACCGCTTCACGGTCATCGGCTACCTGAAGAACGCCTTCGACCAGAAGGGCTACACCTCCAACGGCTCGACGACGCCTTCGGCGATCTTCGACAGCCCGAACCCGGGCACGACCTCGATCGTCCAGACCCGGACCGCCACGGTCCGCGGGCTGATCCAGCCGCGCACCTACGGCGTGGAACTGCAGTACCGCTTCTAGGACTGCTGCTTCGACTTTGGCGCTCATGCCTCCCCGAGCGCCGGCCCTGCGGGCGGAACCCCTGGTTCCGCCCGTCTCTTTTTCAACGTTACGTCGAAATCAGACGTCCTGCGGCCGGGCTTAACCTCTGCGCAAGCGCTGGCGCCCAATATGGGTCCCTAGCTTCTGCGTCCCAGGCGGTTCATGTCCCTGCCCGACTTCTTCTTCGAGCGAGTCACGGCCGATATCCGTCAGCAGATGGAGGGTATCCAGGCCTTGACCGCGCAGCTGGGCCGCCAGCGGCTCACGGCCGACGGCGAAGCCTGCGTGGCCAGCGTCGCCGAGGCCGCGGCCGGGGTCGCGCGCATGCTCGAGACCGCCCGCGACATGCGCGGCACGGTCAACGGCGTGGATCTGAACCTCGAACCGGTGCGCCTGCGCGAGGTGATGGACGACATCGAGGCGCGCTGGCAGCCGCGGGCGACCGCCGCCGGCGTCACCCTGCTGGTCGGCTATGACGGCGATCCCGACGCCGTGGGCATGGCGGACCGCAAGCGCCTCCTGCAGATCTTCGACGGTTTCATCGGCGAGGCGGTCGCCGCCCAGGCCCGCGGCGCGGTGGAGGCGGGCCTCTATGCCTATCCCGGCCCGGACGGCGTGCGCCTGGAAGGCCGCATCCGCGGTCCCCGCGACTCCGGCTGGGACGCCAAGGACGCCGAGACCCGCATCCGCGGCATCGAGGCGCGGCTGGGCCTGGAGGTCGCGCTGGGCGCCATGCTGGCCCGGCGCATCCTGGCCGGCATGGACGGACAGCTGCGCAAGGAGGCCAACGCCGGCGCCTCGGACACCGCCGCGTTCGAGATCCTGCTGGCCCTGGCGCCCGAGGCGGCCGCGGCGCCCCACGAAGACGCCGGCCGCGCCGCCCACATCCTGGTGGTCGACGACAACGCCACCAACCGCATGGTCGCCCAGTCGCTGGTCGAGATGTTCGATTGCACCAGCGAGTCCGCGGAAGACGGCGAGGAGGCGGTCGAGGCCGCCCGCACCGGCCGCTTCGACCTGATCCTGATGGACATCAAGATGCCGCGCATGGATGGCGTCGCCGCCACCCGGGCGATCCGCGCCATTCCGGGCCGGGTCGGCGAGACCCCGATCATCGCGCTGACCGCCAACGCCGACCCCGAGGACGCCGCCGGCTACCTGGCCGCCGGGATGAACGGCGTGGTCGAGAAGCCCATGAAGCCGGAACACCTGCTCACCGCCCTGCAACAGGCCCTGGACCCCGGCGCCAACGCCAGGGCGGCGTAGGGCGCTTCGGGTCAGGCGCCTGGCGCAACCTAGTCGGAACATGGCGCCGCGAGCACGATCTCGCGACAGAAGTCCGGCTTGCGGGTCGCGCGCCAATAGGCTGCAAGGCCGGACGCCTGCATGAGGCTCGTGAACCGGGCATCGCTCCAGAGCGGGCGGGCGGCCGCCGAAAACAGGGGCGCCGTGTCTCGCTCCCCGGGCCGCTGCGGCCCGATGAGCGCCCCCGCCGCGTCAGGGCTCCCGGGGCCGGCGAACAGCCGCTCCGCCAGCGCCAGCGCCGCCTGCGGACGGCCCAGGGCCAAGGCAGCCCGCATCGCCTGTCCCGGCGCGTCCGGCGCGCGACGCTCCATCGCGCCGCGGTAGGCGGCAAGCACAGCGTCCCCCGCCGCGGGCGAGCGGCTGCGAACCGCGTCCGCGAGGTGTGCGGCCATGGCCATGTCGGCGGCCAGGGCCGAATCCGGCCAGAGCGCGGGGTCCGTCGCCATCGCCAGCGCCTCCGACGTGCGCCCCGAGTCGATCTTCAGCCAGAAGCGCGCGCGCCAGAGCTGCGGATCTCGCGGCCAAAGGCTGGCGGCGCGGGCCGCCACACATTCGGCGGCGTCCAGTTGCTGGCTGTCCGCCAACAGTTGCACCCGCCCGGCCTGGATCCAGGGCAGGAGCGGCGCCGCGGCGGCGGCGCGTTCCATCAGGGCCGTGGCCTCCCGCATACGTCCCACGGCGGCCAGGAACTGCGCGCGTTGCACCAGGACGGCCGGCGTGTCGGTCGGCGCGAGTTGCAGGGCGCGCCGCAACGCCTCGTCCTTGTGCGACCAAGCGCCGAAGGTGGGCTCCAGACTGACCTGGGCGGCCAGGGCCAGGCCTTCGTGCGGGTCCAGCGCAAGCGCCCGGGTCGCCGCCTCGCGGATGCGAAGCGTCACGGCAGCCCGCTCGGTGGGCGCCGTGGTCCGCAGACTCAACACCTGCGCCATGGCCAGGGCGCCCCAGGCGTCGGCGTCTCGGGGCGCGCGGGCCGTCGCCTCGCGCAGGTAGCCTATTCCGCGGTCAAGCTGTGCCGGCGTGCCCTCGAAGACGGCGGCCCGCCCGCGAACTTCCAGGTCCGCCGCGGCAAACTCGGCGGGCGTCTGCGCCGGTCGCGCGGTCCTGACCGGCTCCGGCCGAGCGGCCGCGACGCGCTCGCGCCACGCCCAGGCGCCAGCGCCTCCCAGTACGACCAGTAGCGCCCCGAGCGCCATCCAGGTCCGCCGACGGCCGAGCCGGTCGTTCGCCCGCTGCGGCGGCCTCAGGTCGCGGCGTCCCCCAGCGTCTGCGCTCGCCGGGAACGCCAGCAGACGATAGCCGATCTTCGGCAACGTCTCGATGCTGAAGGCGCCGGCGGCAATTCCTTCGGAGAGGCGGCGGATCTTGGAGATCACCCGGGTGATCGCGTCCTCGCTGACCGCCCGCCCGCCCCAGCAGGCTGCGACCAATGCATCGCGCGAGAGCACGGCGCCCTGCGCCCCGATCAACGCCAACAGCACCTCCATCACACGCGGCTCGACAGCTTCGCGGCCCGTCGGGCCGGCGACCTCGCAGATCGACGGGCGCACGGTGACGTCGCCGACAATCAGGTCCGCACAGTCCGCCAGGGAGGGTCGGGTCATCACCTAACCCACGGAACTAACTAGTCATCGGGAAAACATCGGGAAAACATCCGCTACGGGTCCTGTCGCCTACTCGCCCATGCTGTCCGGTGCCCGCCAGTCGCTCAACCCGGGCGGCATGGAGCCCGAACCATGGCACGTTTGAAAGTCCGCGACGCCCTCGTTGCGCTGGCGCTGGCGACTGGCGCCGCGGCGCCGGCCCGCGCCACGACCGTCCTGTTCTCCGGAAGCGAGCACAACACCAACCCACCCGCCCAACCGGGTGGCCGCTGTGCGCCGACGCTGACCGTCAGCATCGGGCCGGCGAACGCCAGCGGCCTGTCGAACCTCGGCGCGTTTACCCCGACCCAGAGCCACTGCCTCAACGCCCCGCCCCCCGTCGCCTACTACGACGGCCGGTTCGACTTCGCGTTCGGCGCGGCCGACCATCTGTTCGGGACCTACAGCGGTCTCCTAACCGCTTCGGGAACCCCG
The DNA here is from genome assembly GCF_025351295.1 of Phenylobacterium sp. Classification (GTDB taxonomy): domain Bacteria; phylum Pseudomonadota; class Alphaproteobacteria; order Caulobacterales; family Caulobacteraceae; genus Phenylobacterium. The sequence goes on along the minus strand of NZ_JANXWD010000013.1, from coordinate 26,454 downwards.
GGTCTCTTCAACAATGCACAGGCGTTCGTCGCCACCGGCGGCACGGGCCGCTTCGCGGACGCCATCGGGCGCTTCGACGGGACCGGCACGGTGCAATTCCGGCCCGGCGGCCTGGCGGAAGGCCAACTCGACTTCGCCGGCGTCGTCGAGGCGCCGGGCGTGCCCGAGCCGGCGACCTGGCTGACCCTGGTGCTTGGCCTCGCCGTGACCGGCCTCGCGCTCCGGCGCAAGGGCCACCGGCTGGCCGGGGTCAGCCTGTGATTCGCGCGGCGCTCGCCGGCGGCCTGTCGCTCTGCCTTGCCGCCTCGGCCTATGCCGGTGGGCCTGTCTGCACCGCGGACGGCTTCGCCATGGCCGACGATGCCGCGATCCAGGCCCTGGAGGTGCAACAGGCGCGAACCTGGAACGCCCACGACATTCCGGCCTACGCCGCGCTGTTCACCGAGGATGCCGACGTCGTGAACGTCCTGGGCTGGCGATGGCGCGGTCGCGCCGAGCTTGAACAGAAGCTGTCCCTGGCTCACCACACGGTCTTCCGGACGAGTGTGCTGACCCTGGAGACCGTCGACATCCGCCCGCTGGCCCCCGACCTCGCGGTCGTGCTGGTGACCTGGCGCATGGCCGACGCCCGTCCGCCCGACGGGGTATCCGCCCACACGCCGCAGGCCGGCGTGCAGACCCAGGTGCTCCGGCGCCTGCCGGGTGGCTGGCGCATCACCGCCTTCCAGAACACCAACCGCGTCCCCGAGCGCCCATTCGGCGCCCCGCCCTCGTGACCGCCGACTTCCGTGCACCATCGGAGATGCTCACCTTGCCCATGCCTGCCCTTCGAGGTTCATCGGGCGCCCTGGCCCACTGGGGGCGGCAGTCACCGCCGCTGCCTTCCCGGTCCGTTTCAGCCGCACATTCTGGTGTCAAAACCGGCCCTTGCACCCCCTGTCGCAATGACTTAGGTCGCGGGCTCCGGTTTCGGGGGAGATCCTATCCGTGGCGAAGACGGCGGCCGTCCCGCCCTCCCTGGAGGCCGTGCGTCAGCGCATCGACGCGCTGGACACCGAGCTCCTGCGCCTGGTGGACGAGCGCGCCGCCCTGGCCCGGATCGTCGCCGCGGCCAAGCGGGCGGCCGGCGACGGCGACAAGTTCGGTCTGCGGCCCGCCCGCGAAGCCGCGATCCTGCGCCGGCTGATCGCCGCCGAGCACACCTCCGCGAACCCCAGCCTGATCGTGCGCATCTGGCGCGAGCTGATCGGCGACAGCCTGGCCAGCCAGGGCCCATTCCACCTCAGTGTCTGGGGCGCCAAGGACCCCGGCCGCGCGGTCGAAATGGCCCGCCAGCGCTTCGGCGCCGCCCCGCCGCTCAGCCAGGCGGCGAGGCCCGAGGACGCCATCGCCCAGGCCCGCACCCCCGGCGGGGTCGCGGTCTGCGCGCTCAGCCCCGACAGCGCCTGGTGGGGCCGGCTGCTGGCCGAACCGCAGCTGAAGGTATTCGCCGCCCTGCCCTGCCTGGCGGCCTGGGGCGAGATGGCGGCGCTGGCCGTGGCCGCCGTGGAGGTGGAGCCGACCGGCGACGACCGCACCTTCTGGGTTACCGACGCGCCGGGCGCCGCCCGCGCCGTGGAGGACGCCCTCGGCCGCGACGGCGTGGCGGCCGACCTGGTGCTGGAGGCCGGCGGGCTGAAGCTGTTCATGCTGGCCGGCTTCTACCAGGGCGGCGACGAACGCCTGGCCCGCGCGCCGGGCCGGCTGACCGGCGTGATCGGGGCTGCACCGGCCCCGCTGGACGTGTAAGACGCAGCCTCCGCCCACCGGCACAGCGTCACCCCGTTCCAGGCATGCCCGACAGCACCGATCTCCTCGCCCCCGCCGACCCGCGCGCCCAGGCGCCGAAACCGCTCCCCAAGCCCGGGATCCTGGACATCCACGCCTATGTGCCCGGCAAGTCCAAGGCCGAGGGCGTCGAGACGCCGATCAAGCTGTCGTCCAACGAGAACATCCTGGGCAGCAGCCCCGCAGCCCGGGCGGCGTTCGTGGCAGCCGTGGACAGCCTGCACCTCTATCCCGACAGCCGGGCCAGCGAGCTGCGTGCGGCGGTGGCGGCGCACTTCGACCTGGAGCCGGACCGGCTCGTGTTCGGCGACGGCACCGACGAGGTGCTGCACCTGCTGAACCAGGTGTTCCTGGAGCCGGGCGACAACATCGTCATGGGCCAGTACGGCTTCTCCGCCTATTCCATCGGCGCGCGGGCCTGCCAGGCGCAAGTGCGGCAGGCCGCCGAGCCCGGCTATCATCTCTCGGTCGAGGCGATGCTGGCGGCAGTGGACGCGCGCACCCGGCTGGTCTTCGTCACCCAGCCCGGCAATCCCACCGGCACCTTCCTGACCCGCGACGAGCTGCGCGCGCTGCACGCCGGCCTGCCGGCCTCCGTGGTCCTGGTGCTGGACGGCGCCTATGCCGAATTCGCCACCGATCCGCGCTTCGACGACGGCCTGGAGCTGGCCCGGGCGCAGGACAACGTGGTGGTCACCCGGACCTTCTCCAAGCTGCACGGCCTGGCGGCGCTGCGCATTGGCTGGGCCTATTGCCCGGCGCCGATCGCCGACGCCGTGGACCGGATCCGGGCGCCGTTCAACACCTCGATCGCCGCCCAGCAGGCCGCGGTCGCGGCGCTGGCCGACGTCGACTTTCAGGCACGGTCGCGCGAACACGTCGCCTACTGGCGGCCCTGGCTGACCCAGCAGTTCGGCGGCCTCGGGCTCGAGGTCGTGGCCTCGCAGGCCAATTTCGTGCTGGTGGGCTTTCCGACGACGCCCGGCCGCACGGCGGCCGAGGCCGAGGCCTGGCTGGCGCGCCGGGGGCTGATCGTGCGCGGGGTCGGCAACTACGGCCTGCCAGACCACCTGCGCATCACCATCGGCCTGGAAGAGCACAACCGCGCCGTGGCCGACGCGCTGGCCGAGTTCATGAAGGCCTGATCCGATGACCGCGCCGATCTATGCGAAGCTGGCGGTGATCGGCTGTGGCCTGATCGGGTCGTCGGTGGTCCGCGCCGCGCGGGCGGCGGGCTGCGTCGGCGAGATCGTCATCGCCGAGACCTCGGCCGAGACGCGGGCGCGGATCGTCGAGCTGAAGCTCGCAGACGCGGTCACAGGCGACGCCGCAGAGGCGGTGCGGGACGCCGACCTGGTGCTGTTCGCGGTGCCGGTGCTGGCGATGGGCGAAGCGGCGCGGGCGGCCTCCCCGGGGTTCAAGCCCGGCGCGACGGTCACCGACGTCGGCTCGGTCAAGGGCGCGGTGGCCGAGGCGCTGACGGCGGCCTGCCCGGACAGCGTCTTCGTGATCCCCGGCCACCCCATCGCCGGGACCGAGCAGTCGGGGCCAGACGCGGGCTTCGCCGAGCTGTTCCAGAACCGCTGGACCATCCTGACGCCGGACGGGCGGACCGACGCCCCTTACCGCGACGCGGTCGGCCGGCTGGCGGCGTTCTGGACCGCTATCGGGGCGCGGGTCGAGGAGATGGACGCCCGTCACCACGACCTGGTGCTGGCCATCACCAGCCACCTGCCCCACCTGATCGCCTACAACATCGTCGGCACCGCCGCCGACCTGGAGGGCGTCGCCGAGGCCGAGGTGATGAAGTATTCGGCCGGCGGCTTCCGTGACTTCACCCGCATCGCCGCCTCCGACCCGACCATGTGGCGCGATGTGTTCCTGACCAACAAGGACGCGGTGCTGGAGGTGCTGGGCCGCTTCACCGAGGACCTGCAGGCGCTGAGCCGCGCCATCCGCTGGGGCGAGGGCGACAAGCTGTTCGAGCTGTTCAGCCGCACACGGGAGATCCGCCGCGGCATCGTGGCCATGGGCCAGGAGAGCGCCGAGCCGAACTTCGGTCGCGACCGGGGCAAACACTAGGCTCCGATTTCGGCCACAGACGGGCAATATGGTTGCTACAGACGGCGCGCCCTGTGCCGCCGCATCTTCGGAGAGACACCCCATGCGCACCCTCATCTTCGCCGCCGCGGCTTTGGCCGCGCTGGCCGGCGCCGGCGTCGCGGCGGCCCAGGCGCCGGACCCGGCGACCATTATCAAGGCCTGGGACAAGGACGGCGACGGCGCGGTCAGCAAGGCCGAATGGATCGCGGCCGGCCGGCCGGCCGAGCGGTTCGACGCCGTCGACGCCAATCACGACGGCAAGATCACCGCCGAGGAACTGGCCGCGGCCATGGCCAAGATGCGCCAGTCGCAGGGCGGCTGATCGACCCAGAAGGTGCTGGCCATGGCTGAGATCGTCGTCCGCCACCGCTATGCGCACCCGCCGGAGACGGTGTTCGACGCCTGGCTGGACCCGAAGACGGCGGGCCGCTTCGCCTTCGCCACTCCGGACGGCGAGATGATCGTGGCCGAGGTCGACGCCCGGGTCGGCGGCCGCTTCACCTTCACCGACCGGCGCCCGGACATGGGCGCTGTGGCCCACGTCGGCGCGTATGAGGTCATCGACCGGCCGCGCCGGCTGGTCTTCACCTTCGCCGTGCCGCAGTTCGACCCGGGGTCCACGCGGGTGACCCTGGACTTCGCCGCGGCCGCCGGCGGCTGCGAACTCACCCTGACCCATGAGGGCGTGCCGCCGGAATACCAGGACCAGACGCCGAAGGGCTGGGAGATGATCCTGGCGGCGCTGGAGCGGGTGGTGCTTTAGCGCGGCTTGGCGCCCTCGCCCCACCAGCCGCGTTGTCCCTTTGAGCAGGCGGCCAGGTCATCGAGGACGGCGGGCAGACCGGTGCCATCGATCACCACCTCGGCGACCGCGCGCCCGTCCACGCTGACCCGTAGCGCCTTCGCGCCGCGGAGGGCGGAGAGCGCGTCACGGTCAAATTCCGGATCGAACGCGAAATACGAGTCGCCGTCGTAGACCGGCTTGAAGGTGAAGCTGTGGGCGTCCGCCTCCATGCGGCCATGACGCCCCCGGGGCAGGGGGTCATCCGACCTGACGGCCAATCCGACCACCCCCTCTGCGCCGATCAAGATCAGCATGGTGCGCTCGGTCACCAGCGCATAGGCGGTGCAAATCCGAGCCAGCGGCGACCGTTCCAGGAACCAGGTCTTCTCCGGATTCATGGCGGCGCTGACGCTGGCCTTGGCGCCGCCGCCGGCGCCGGCGCCCCACCATCCCTGCTCGCCCCTGGAGCAGGCGATGACGGCGTCGAGCGCCCCTTCCGCGCCGGTGCCGTCCAGCGTCGCGCTGATCACCGTCACGCCATCGACCGCCACCTCGACACCCTGGGCCAGCCGCAGCGCCGCCAGGGCGCGGTCGTTGAGTGCGCCCTCGGTCGCCAGCAGATCGTTGGCGTCCGAGAAGTCGGGCTTGAACTCGAAACTGTAGGCTTCCGTCGCCAGGGTGGCCTTGCGACCGCGCGTCATCGGCGTCTTCGATCCCACCAGCAGGGCGACCTGCCCATCTTCGGCGCGCAGGATGAGCAGCGCACCGGCCTTGGTCGGGAGGCTGGCGAAACACCCCCCGCCGGACCGGTTGTGTCCGACGCTCCAGAAACCTTCCTTGTTGAGGACAGGGTCTTGCGCTGCGGCGGGCGCAGCGCCCATCGCCAGGATCAACAGCGCGGCGCCCAGCTTGCGAAACAGGTTCATGACAGCGTCCCCCGACGGTTCCGGCGGAGCCTGCAACACAACCCTGAATGATTGCTGAGCCGGAATGCGCGGAAGCTTAGCCGCGGGGCGGCGGCGGTGTAAAGAACAAATGTAGAACTTCAGTTCCTCCTCCGTTGGAGGAGGATCTTAAGGTGATGGCGGCAAAAACGCCTGCACCGCCTCGATGGCCTCCACCAGGGTCAGGCGCTGGAGCTCGACGCCCGGCGGCAGGCTGCTGAACAGGCGGGTGGGGCTGCTGGCGTCGAGCATGACGAAGACGCCCTTGTCGTCGGCGCGGCGGATCAGTCTGCCGAAGGCCTGGGCGATTCTGGCGCGGGCGATGCTGTCGTCGTAGCTCTTGCCGCCGAACCGCACGCGCCGCGCCTTGTGCAGGATGTCGGGGCGCGGCCAGGGGATGCGGTCGAAGACCAGCAGCCTCAGCGACCGGCCAGGCACGTCGACGCCGTCGCGCACCGCATCGGTGCCCAGCAGGCAGGCGTCCTGTTCGGCGCGGAAGATGTCGACCAGGGCGCCGACCTCCAGCGGGTCGACGTGCTGGGCGTAGAGGGCGATGCCCTTGTCGGCCAGCGGCGCCGCGATCCGCTCGTGCACGGCGCGCAACCTGCGGATGGCTGTGAACAGGCCCAGGCCCCCGCCCCCCGCCGCCAGGAACAGCTCGCGCATCGCGGCGCCGACCTGGCGCGCGTCATCGCGGCTGACGTCGGTGACCACGATGGCGCGGCTGTTGCCCGCATAGTCGAACGGCGAGGCCAGCCGGAGCGTCTTGGGCCGCTCGGGCAGGCGCGCGGCGCCGCTGCGCATTTCGGCCAGCGCGAAGGGGTCGTCCAGGGTCATGTCGGCCAGGGTCGCCGAGGTGACCAGCACCCCGTGGGCCGGGGCGATGACGGTGTTGGTCAGCGGCTCGGTGGGGTCCACCCAGTGGCGGCGGCAGGCGGCGTCCACCACCCGGCCGTAGAGGAAGTTCGCATCGAACCAGTCGACGAAGTCCGGGTCGTCGTCGGCGTTCTCGTCGATGGCCTGCAGCATGGAGCGCCAGGCCGGCAGCTGCATGCGGGCGCGCCGATCGAGCCCCCTCAAAGCGCCTTCAATTCTTGCGCGTTCCGAGCCGCCCAGGGTCTCGGCCTCGGCGTCCATCAGGTCCTCCAGCGCCCGCGCCAGGGCCAGCAGGGGGGTCTCCAGGTCGGCCAGCGCGCGGGCGGCGGCCTGGGCGGTCTCGCGCACCCGGTCCAGCGCCGGGCGGGCGGCGCATTCCATGCCCACCTCGCTGGGGGCCGCACGCGCCCGCAGCTGCTCCAGCATGGCCACCAGGAAGGTCTCCACCGGGCCGATGGGATTGACCTCCCCGTTCGGCGGGGCGATGCGGCCGGACCAGCCCTCGCCCGGCAGCTGCGAGGCGGCCTGGATGGCGTCGGAGAGCGCCGTGCGCGCCTCGTCGTCGTCCCCCAGCACGTCCAGCAGCCGCGCCTCCAGCCCCCGGCCGCGGCGCCCCCGCCCCTCCGGCCCGCGGATCCAGCGGCGCAGCTCGGCCGCCTCCTGGCCCGAGAGCGCCGCGGAGAAAGCGCTGTCGGCCGCGTCGAACAGGTGGTGGCCCTCGTCGAAGACGATGCGCTTGAGCTGGGTGGTCTCGCCGTCGGCCTTGGAACCGCGCGCCGCGCGCGCGCCGTCGAACGCCGCCTGGGTCAGCACCAGGGCGTGGTTGGCGATAACGATGTCGGCGCGGCGCGAGCCGCGGATCGCCTTCTCCACGAAGCAGGTGCGGTAGTGGGCGCAGCCGGCGTGGACGCATTCGCCACGCCGGTCGACCAGGTTGCCGGGGCTGGCCTGGGCCGGGGGCGGCACGGCGAACAGGGTGGGCAGCCAGGCCGGGAAGTCGCCGCCGGTCATGTCGCCGTCGCGGGTGGCGCGCGCCCAGCGCGCGGTCAGCGCCATGCCGATCAGGTCGGACCCGCCCAGTTGCGCGGCGTTGGCCTGCTCCTGGAAGTTCAGCAGGCACAGGTAGTTCTCGCGACCCTTGCGGACCACGGCCTTCCTGGCGCGCACCTTCTCGTCCGGATAGATCGCCCGGCTCTCGCGCTCGATCTGGCGCTGCAGGGCGCGGGTATAGGTGGAGACCCAGACCGCCGGGCCGTTGGCCTCGGCCCACAGCGAGGCCGGCGCCAGGTAGCCCAGGGTCTTGCCGACCCCGGTGCCCGCCTCGGCCAGCATCATATTGGGCTCGCCCTCGCGGTCGCGGGGCTGGAAGACGTGGGCGGTCTCGGCGGCGTAGTCCGCCTGGGTGGGCCGCGCCTCGTCCAGGCCGGCCTGGGCCAGCAGGGCCGCCAGCCGGGCGCGGGCGTCGGCGGCGGGGACCGGCTTGGATCCGGGTTCGCCGGGCGGAGCCTCGGCCTCCCATTCGCTGAGCCGCTGCCAGACGTCGAGGCCGGAGGAGCGGAAGGTGTTGCCGGGGAGCTGGGCGCGCAGGGCGGCGATGACGGCCGTACCCCAGGACCAGCCGGCGCGGGCCAGGGTCTCGGCGATGGCGAGGGCTTCCTCGCGGGTGGGCGTGGGGGCGGCGGCGAGTTCGGCGAGCAGGGTGTGGGCGGCGCGTTGCAGGGTGGCGGCCTGCTGCTCGACGGACTTGGGTTCGGGCAGGCCCAGCACCTGGGCGAGGCCGGCGGCGGAGGGGGCGGTGAACTGAGCGGGCCGGACGAAGGCGAAGAGTTCGAGGGCGTCGAAGATGCGGGGCGTGCGCGGGGGGGCCGGGAGGTTGAGGCGCCGCGCGGTCATGGCCGCGTGGGCGAGGAGGACGGGGGCGGAGGTGAGGAGGTCGCGGGCGTCGGGGGGGCGGATGGCGGAGGGCGGGCCGTTGGGCGGCGCGACGGCGCAGCGCGGGCCGGGGAGGACGACCAGGGCGGGGGCGAGTTGCAGGGTGGGTGGGGCGGCGGACACGCTGAACCGCTAACGCAGAATCACGCAGAACGGAATGGGAACGGAGATCTTGTGAAGTTGGCGGCGCGCGATCATCCGGCTCGCATGGCCACGATCCAGATCCGCAACGTCCCCGACGCCCTGCACCGGCGGCTGAAAGCCAAGGCGGCGCGGGAGGAGTATCGCTGGCCGAAGGGTTGCTGCGGGTGGTGACGGCGGTGGCTGAGCGCCCGGGCGTGGAGGAGTTGCGGGCGCGTTGTCGTGGGGTGTCCCAAGAGGCCGGCGCGCGGAGCCATGAGGGGCGTTTCTGGGAATTCGGGGCAGGTTAAGCGCGCCCCTTCCCGTCAGCAGCCTCAGCCCCGTCGCCGAGCATGCTCCGCCCCCCCCGCTTCAAGGACGCGCGCTGGCGCGCTCGCTGCGGGTCGACCGGCTACCGCCGGTCCCTGACCCGATTGAGTGCCAGAGAGGTCTCGCCGCGGCGCGGCGCGCCAGGGGCGCGTCCTTGACATCGCCAAGGCCGGAGGCTCGCATCTACCGTGGGGTTCAAGTGGTGGTGTGCGCGGGGCGCGGGGCGCGGGCCGGGTCCGGCGCGCCTCTCCCCCGAGCGCCGCAGGCGCGAAGAGAGGGAGAGGGTAGGGAGAGGGCCGGCGCGTGCGACGGGCTGGCGCTGGATGGGCAAGCCATGGCCCGCGAGCGTCGTCGGCGCTGATCCTCGCGTCACACCCGGTACGAGCTTCGAGGGCCAGCCGGCCCTCTCCCTGCCCTCTCCCTCTCGGCGCTGGGCGCTCGGGGGAGAGCAGGTGGTGGGGCGGACTCCGTTGGCGCCTAGACTTTCAGCGACTTCCGTACCCGCCGGTCCGGGGACCGGCGGCGGGTCAGGTCGGGCGGTGCGGTCAGGCCGCGACGGCCGCGCGGCGACGGCGCAGGGCCACGCCGGCCAGGCCGAAGCCGCCGATCATCAGGGCCCAGGTCGAAGGCTCTGGCACGGCGCCGCCGATCGCCGCCAGGTGGAAGTTGTCGATCCCCCAGCTCTCGTCATCGCCGCCCTGCCAGCCCGCGCCGCCGGCCGTGATCTTCAGCTTCCAGTCGTCCGAGGCGTCGGCGATCAGGACGTCATAGTGGACCACGGCGTCGCTATAGCTGCTGACGCCGAAGTTGCCGGTCCCGACCACCGTGCCGGGCCCGAACAGCGGGCCGTTGCCCCCGCCGCCAATCCAGGTCAGCGACAGGGGCGCGACGCCCTGGATGTCGACCGTCGGGATATCGGGGCCAAAGCCGTTCGAGGCGTCGAAGCCGTCCCAGGAGTCGATGAACGCAAGATCGAAGCTGACGTGCAGGCCGGTGTGCGCGCCCAGGCCGCCGACCGAGAACACCGTTGGCGAGGTGGTGGTGACCCGCGCGTAGTCCGTCCCGAAGCCCGGGAAGGACTGCGCGCCCACGATGCTCAGGCCACTGGCGGCGCCGAAGCCCAGGCTGAAATACGGGAGTGGTCCGGTGGACTGGAAGACGTCTCCGCCATCGAAATTCGTGGACCAGATGTTGGTCTCGGCGGCGGCCGAACCGGCGGCCGCGGCGAGCGCGCGCGATGTTCGCCGGATCGATGCGGTCAGATACCCGTGCGCCGGCCGCCTACCCCATCGCCTTGCGCGAGCTGGCCTCGACGGCGGCGCGGGGAATCAGGCGCAGGGTGGAGCTGGCCTTGGCCAAGACCGCGCCGTTGGCGTCGGTCAGGCGGCCCTCGGCGAAGGCGGTGGCGCGGCCGGCGCGCTCGATCCAGCCCTCGGCGATCACCAGGCCCGGGCGGGCGGGGGCGAAGTAGGTGACCTTCATCTCCAGCGACATCGGCGTCATCTCCGGCGCCTGGGCGATGGCGGCATGGGCCATGGCCGCGTCGATCCAGCCGCAGACGAAGCCGCCCTGGGCGACACCGCCCGAGTGGCACATGTGCGGGGCCACCTGGAACTCGATGATCGCGCGGCCAGGCTCGAGGCTGACGATCCGCACCTGGCCCAGGGCGGTCTGCAGGTCGGGGGCGACGGCGTCGGTCATGGGCGGCATCCGGTGGCGTGTGGGGTCGGGATTACGATGACTCGGGGGTCTCGCGACAGGGCGGGCGCGGGGCGGCGACGGAACGAAGGCTCACGCGCCGTTTTTAAGGTCAAGCTGGCCCGCGTCGGGAAACCGGCGCTAACTGCCAAGGTGGAGGTTCCGTATGGCGGACGATTCCGGGCCGGTCCCGGAGGACCCAGGTCTCGAGCGACGCTACCGTGCGCTGTTCGCGAACATGGCCGAGGGGTTCGTGGTCTGCGAGGCGATCCGCGACGACGCCGGGCGGCTGGTCGACTACTGGGTGCGGGCGGCCAATCCGGTGTTCGTGCGGCGCGCGCCGGCTGGGGCGCGGATGGTCGGCCGCCGCCAGTCGGAGATCCGGCCCAGCACGGCGGCGGCGTGGTTCGGCGCCTGTGCGCGGGCGCTGGCGTGCCGCGACGTGCGCTTCGAGTACCGGGATACCTACGCCGAGCGCTGGTACGACGTGCACATGATGCGGCTGTCGGACACCGAGTTCGGTCAGTTCTTCATCGACGTCAGCGAGCGCAAGGCCGCCGAGGCGCGACAGGCGGAGCTGTTCGACGAGCTGAACCACCGGGTGAAGAACAACCTGAGCGTGGTGTCGGCGATCCTGGAGCTGCAGGCGCGGTCGAGCCCGCCGGGGGTGCGCGCGCAGCTGAGCAAGGCGGTCGACCGGATCCGCACCATCGCCGACCTGCACTCGATGCTCTACCGGCAGAACAGCCGCGACCGGGTGGACCTGCAGCCCTATCTGGAGGGGCTGTGCGCGCGGCTGGGCGAGAGTCTGTTCGAGGAGGGCCGGACCCGGGTGGCGGTGAGCTGCGCCGCCGTCGCCGCGCCGGTGCGCGATGCCGTCAGCCTGGGCCTGATCGTCAACGAGCTGGTCACCAACGCGGCCAAGCACGCCTTCGCCGGCGGGCGCGGCGGCCAGGTGACGGTGACGTTGTCGGCCGAGGGCGCGCGGCTGCGCCTGGCGGTGGCCGACGACGGGCCGGGCCAGGCTGGCGGCGGGACGCGCGACGGCGGGCTGGGCCTGCGGATGGTGCGCTCGCTGGCGGCGGGGCTGGGGGGCGAGGTGCGGTTCGGCGGCGGGCCGGGGACGCGGGTGGACATATCGCTGCCGATGCCGGGGACCTGAGCGCGAAAACCTGTGGCGCGGCGGGCGGGCTTGGGGTCACGGTGGGCGATGGGTCCGCGCAGACGGACCTCAGGAGGACCACAGCATGGATGACGCCGGCCAGATCCAGACTCCGCGCGCGGTCGCGGCCAAGAGCCTGCGCACGCCCACGACGGTGAGCCCGCAGCTGCAGCGCTCGATCTCGACCATGGCGGCCCAGGCGGCGGCCGGCGGCGGCGGGCTGCCGCTGGGGTGGAGGCCGGGGTCGGCGGACGAGTGGACGGCGCTGATCGCCCAGGTCGACGCCCAGGCGCTGGCCCTGGTCCCCGCGCTGGCGGCGATGTTCCCGCACCGGGTCGAGCTGATGCAGGTCGCCGGCGTGACGGTGCGCCAGATCGTCCCGGCGAGCCTGGACCCGGCCAAGGCGGGCCGCGTGTTGCTGAATTTCCACGGCGGCGGCTATGTGCTGAACGGCGGCGAGGCCAGCACCGGCGAGGCGGTGCTTGGCGCGCACTATTCGCGGATGACCGTGGTGTCGGTGGACTACCGGATGCCGCCGGAGCACCCCTTCCCGGCCGCGGTGGACGACGCGGTGGCGGTGTGGCGGGCGCTGGCGGCCGAGCGGCCGGCCGGGGCGATCGGGGTGTTCGGCACTTCGGCCGGCGGCGGGCTGACCCTGGCGCTGGCGCTGAAGCTGAAAGAACTGGGCCTGGAGCTGCCCGGCGCGCTGGCCACCGGCACGCCGTGGACCGACCTGACCGGAGCCAGCGACAGCTACCAGGTCAACGCGGGCGTCGACGGGGTGTTCTCCAGCTTCGACGGCATGGCCGGGGGGATGGCGGCGCTCTACGCCGGGGACGCCGGCGTGACCCACCCGCTGGTGTCGCCGATCTACGGCGACTTCGCCGGCTTCCCGCCGACCATCTTCACCACCGGCACCCGCGACCTCCTGCTGAGCGACACGGTGCGGGCCTATCGCGCCATGCGCGCGGCGGGGGTGACGGCGCGGCTGGAAGTCCATGAGGCGATGAGCCACGCGGAGTACATCTACGCCTTCGACAGCCCGGAATCGGCGGTCGTGTTCCGCGATATCGCCGCCTTCTTCGACGAACACCTGAAGGGATAGCGGGCGAGCGGCGACGGCTTCAGCTCGACTGGGTGGTGTCCGGCAGGCCCAGGATGCGCTTGGAGATGATGTTGTTCTGGATCTCGGACGAGCCGCCGTAGATCGACATCGCCTTGCCGCCCAGCCAGCCGCGCACGGTCTCGATCTCATCCGTCGTGAAGGCCTCGCCCTGCCAGCCCAGGCCCTGATGGCCGAAGATCTCCAGGCTGAGCTCCGACCGGGTCTGGGCGACGTTGGTCGCGGAGTTCTTCAGCACCGAGGCGGCGTTGCCCGGGTTGTTGCTGCCCTTCGCCTCGGCCATGGCGCGGGCCAGGGTCAGGCCGTGCACCTTGGCGTCCATCATGTGGCGCGCGAGCCGGGCGCGCAGGTCGGTGTCGGCCAGGCGGCCCTTATCGTCCACGCCGACATAGGCCTTGGCCACATCCGACAGCGGCGGGATCACCCGGCCGCCGCCCGACGCGCCGGTCTGGCTGGCGCGCTCGTGCTGCAGCAGCCGCTTGCCCACTGTCCAGCCCACATTGAGCTGGCCGAGCAAGGCATCCTTGGGCGCCGTCGCGTCGGTCAGGAAGGTCTCGCAGAACGGCGACGCGCCGGCGATCAGCGCGATCGGCCGGGTCTCGATCCCTGGCTGATGCATGTCGATCAGCAGGAACGAGATGCCGTCGTGCTTCTTGGCCGAAAAGTCGGTCCGCACAAGGCAGCCGCACCAGTCGGAATACTGCGCCCCGCTGGTCCAGGTCTTCTGGCCGTTGATCACCCAGTGGTCGCCGGCGTCGACCGCCTTGGTCTGCAGCGAGGCCAGGTCCGAGCCGGCGTTGGGCTCCGAATAGCCCACGCACCATTGCACGTCACCGCGGATGATCGGCGGCAGGTGCTGCTGCTTCTGCGCCTCGGTCCCGTAGTCCATGATCGTCGGGCCGATCATCGTCACGCCCATGCCGAACATCAGCGGGTTGAACGCCCCGGCCTTGGCCATCTCCTGGCCGAGCACGCGGGCCTGCTGGGGCGAGAGCCCGCCGCCGCCGTACTCCGCCGGCCAGGTCGGCGTGGCCCAGCCCTTGGCGCCGATCCCCTTGCGCCAGGCCTTGAGGTCGCCCGTCGCGGCGGTGACTTCCAGGCTGGCCAGCGCGCCCTGGCCCTTCAGCGAGGCCGGGAAATTGGCCGCGATCCAGGCGGCCGCCTCCGCGCGGAAGGCCTCCAGTTCGATGTCGGCTCCGGAGTCGGCCATGTCAGGGTCTCCCGCTACAACGTCGTCAGCATACGGCGCATGGCCGAAGCTATAATCTAAGGCGGGTGACGCGACGGGAGCGAAGGCCCTATGGAAGGCCCATGAACCCCTGGATCCATCTCGACACCGCCCAGATCCCCGGCGGCGGCGAACTGCGGCTGATGCAGCGCGGCCAGGACTTCTCGATCATGTCCGGCACGATCGAGCTGATGAACAGCCGCCTCTCGGGCTCCGAGGTGGCGCTGGCCAACCTCGCGTGGGCGAAGATCGCCGAGCGCAAGGCGCCGCGCATGCTGATCGGCGGCCTGGGGATGGGCTTCACCCTGCGCGCCGCCCTGGCCGCACTGCCGAAGGACGCCCAGGTCACGGTGGCCGAGCTGGTGCCCGCCGTGGTCGCCTGGGCCAAGGGCCCGCTGGCCGGCCTGTTCGCCGGGTGCCTGGGGGACAAGCGCCTGATCCTGCGCCAGGCCGACGTCGCCGACCTGCTGCGCGACGCCAACCCGCCCTATGACGCCATCCTGATGGACGTGGACAACGGCCCCGACGGCCTGAACCGCGACGCCAACGACAGCCTCTATTCGGTGGCCGGCCTGGCGGTGCTGCGCAAGGCGGTACGCCACGGCGGCGTCCTGGCGGTGTGGTCGGCCGGCCCGGACCAGCCCTTCATGGGCCGCATGCGCCGCGCCGGTTTCGCCGTCGAGGAGGTCCAGGTCCGCGCCAGCCCCTCCGGCAAGGGCGCCCGGCACATCATCTGGGTGGGCGTGGCGCGGTAGGCGCCGGCCTACGGCCGGTAGCTCACCGCCATCCCCGCCCGCACGTCCTGCTGCACGCCATATTGCGCGAACGGATAGCGGAAGCCGTTCTTCGACAGCGCCCGCATGCCGGCGATGGCCTTGATCAGATACTCCGGCGGCAAGGCCATCAGCATCTCGTCGTCCAGCACCCCGCCATAGCGGCGCTCGGCGAAACAGGGGATCGAGAGGCTGGGCGCCCGGGTGGTCAGCGCCCGGCCCCAGCTGTCGGCGCAGGCGCTCTCGCCGACCACGCCCCAGTCGAACTTCTTGTAGCCGGACCACTGCAGCCCGTTGATGAAATAGATCATCGCCCCGGGCGTGGCGTAGAACAGGGCGATATCCGGGTCGCCCAGCTTCTCCGCCGCCAGCGGCCCGATGGCCAGCGCGTCGAACTGGCCGTCCGGCACGCAGTGCATCGCCGCCTGGTGGGCCGACGCGTCCTCGACGGTCTCGAACCACACCCCGGTCATGTGCCGGCCCGATTTCCAGTCGTCGGTCTTGGCCGATCCCAGGCCCACCACGGCGCGGCACTGCGCGCCCACCAGGTCCTCGGACGTCACGCCCACGGTCCAGCCCAGCCGCGAGGCCTGGCCGACCAGCTGGTCCAGGGTGTGGACCGCCGTGGGCCGCCGGATGCGCGGGATCGCCTCCATCTCGGCCCGGTCGGCGTAGAGCTTCATGCCGAACGGGATCGAGCGCAGCTTCAGCAGCTGCTCCAGGTCGGCGACGATGGCGGGCCAGTCCAGGTTCATGATCAAGTCCTTCAGCGTGGGCCTCGCCGCCACGCTGGAGCCAGCGGGTGCTGGGCGCAAGGACGACGCGCACCTCCTCTCCCCCGCGAAGCGAGCGGGAGAGGGTAGGGAGAGGGCCGGCGCGTGCAGACGTGATCCGCCGTTGGTCCAGCCAGGACCCGCTCGCGCCGCCGCCGTGGCTCATCGCGGGACCACACGTACGAACCGACAGGTCCAGCCGGCCCTCTCCCTACCCTCTCCCTCTCTTCGCTGCGTTCGGGGGAGAGGCGGCTCTTCGCCCTACGCGGTCACCGGCGCCTTCGCCGCGACCTTTTCCCAGTCTTTCCACAGCCGCTTCGCCTCCGCCCGGGCGGGGCCGACCGAGGCGTCCTTGATGTGGCCGTAGCCGCGGATCTGCTGCGGGACCTGGGCCAGCTTCACGGCCAGGAGGTGGTGGGCCGCGTCGAGGCCACCCACGATCCGGTCGAGCTCGGCCTCGAACTCGGCGACCAGGCCGCGCTCCATCTTCCGCTCCGCGGTGTGGCCGAAAGGATCCATGGCCGTGCCGCGCAGGCCCTTCAACTTCGCCAGGGTCGGGAACGCCAGGTCCAGCATCCAGGGCGAGAAGGCCATCTTGCGCGGCCTGCCGTCCGGGCCCTTGCGCGCCAGCAGCGGCGGGGCCAGCCAGACCTTGGCCTTGCCGCCCTTGAAGGTCTCGGCGCGGTACTTGGCGAACCGGCCGTCGGAATAGAGCCGGGCCACCTCGTACTCGTCCTTGTAGGCCATCAGCTTGTAGAGGCTGACCGCCGCGGCGCGGGTCAGATCGTCCGAGCCCAGCGGCGCCTCGGCGGCGCGGACCTGCGCGACCCGAGCCAGGTAGCGGTCGGCGTAGGCGGCATTCTGGTAGGCGGTGAGCTCGCCCGCGCGATGGGCGATCAGGTCGTCCAGCGGCATGGTCTCCGGGGTCGGCACGTCGTCGTCGCGCTTGCCGCGCTGGGACGGGTCGAAGGCCACCTTGCGGCCCAGTTCGAAGGCCTGGAGGTTGGCCTCGGTCTCCACCCCGTTCAGCCGGATGGCGCGATAGAGGGCGCGGCTGGAGACCGGCACCACGCCCTTCTGCCAGGCAAAGCCCAGCATGATCATGTTGGCGTAGATGGCGTCGCCCAGCTGGCTCTCGGCCAGGTGGCTGGCCGGGGCGGAGTCGTAGGACTTCACCGCCGCCCCGATCCGCTGGCCCTGTTCGTCGCCGTCGAAGCGGACGTCACGGTCGGTGACGAAGTCGGCGGTGGGGGCGAAGTCGGCATTGCCCACCGCCACCGTGCGGTCCTTGGCGTAGAGCGCCAGCGCGTCCGGTCCCGCGGCGGACAGCAGGTCGCAGGCGATCAGCACATTGGCGCTGGCCGCCGGCACCCGGCCGCCGATCACCGTGGTCTCGGTCGCGCCGATGCGGACGTGGCTGAACACCGCCCCGCCCTTCTGCGCCAGGCCGGTCATGTCGACCACCGATGCGGCGCGACCGTCGACGTGCGCCGCCATGGCCAGGATCGAGGCCACGGTCGTCACGCCCGTACCGCCCACGCCGGTGAAGACGATGTTCTGCACGCCCGCGAACTCCTGGAAGTCCGGCAGCGGCGTGGCGTCGGCGGTCAGGGCCGGCATGGCCTCGCGGTGCGCGTTGTCGGCGCCTTCAAGGGTGACGAAGCTGGGGCAGAAGCCGTCCAGGCAGGAATAGTCCTGGTTGCAGGTCGACTGGTTGATCTTCCGCGTGCGGCCGAACGCGGTGTTCAACGGCTCGACCGACACGCAGTTCGAGGTCTTGGAACAGTCGCCGCAGCCTTCGCAGACCAGCGGGTTGATCATCACCCTGAGCGGCGCGGCGGCCATCTTGCCGCGCTTGCGCCGCCGGCGCTTCTCGGTGGCGCACACTTGGTCGTAGATCAGCACCGAGACCCCGGGCGTGTCGCGCAGCTGGCGTTGCATGGCCATCAGCTCGAGGCGCGGCTTGACCTCCACGCCGGGCGCCAGGTCGGTTATGTTGAGATAGCGCTCCGGCTCGGCGGCCACGACGACGATCTTCTGCACGCCCTCGGCGGTCAGCTGCCGGGTGATCTGCGGGACGGTGAAGCCGCTCTCCGCTGCCTGGCCGCCGGTCATGGCGACCGCGTCGTTGAACAGCAGCTTGTAGGTCATGTTCGCGCCGGCCGCGACGGCGGCGCGGATGGCGAGCGATCCGGAGTGGTTGTAGGTGCCGTCTCCGAGGTTGACGAAGACGTGCTTCTCGTCGGTGAACGGCGAGGCCCCGACCCAGCTCAATCCTTCACCGCCCATGTGGCTGTTCAGGTCGGTCGAGGGGTCGTTGAAGCTGGCCATGTAGTGGCAGCCGATGCCGGCCAGGGCGCGGGAACCCTCCGGCAGGCGGGTCGAGGAATTGTGCGGGCAGCCGGAGCAGAAGAACGGCTTGCGCTGCTGGTCGCTGGACAGCGTCACCGCGGCCATCGAGGCGGCCGAGACCCGGTTCAGATAGTCGTAGACCCGGTCCATGTGCGGGCCGGGCGGCAGGCGGTCGGCGATCGCCAGCGCGATCTCCGCCACCGACAGCGAGACCAGTTCGCTGAGCAGCGGCTGGCCGTGCTCGTCGGTCTTGCCGACGATCTTCGGCCGCGCGTGGGCCGGCAGGTCGTAGAGCGCGGCGCGGGCCTGGCTCTCGATCAGCGGCCGCTTGTGCTCGACCACCATCAGGGTCTCCAGGCCGGCCGCGAAGGCGCGCAGGCCCAGCGGCTCCAGCGGCCAGGGCATGCCGACCTTGTAGATCGCGACCCCCAGCGACGAGGCCTCGGCCTGGCTGATGCCCATGGCCGACAGCGCCTCGATCACGTCCTTGTAGGCCTGGCCCTGGCAGGCGATGCCCAGGCGCGGGCGACTGGCGCCCAGCATGATCCGGTCGATGCGGTTGGCGCGGGCGAAGGCCAGCGCGGCAGGCAGCTTCTGGGTCCGCAGCCGCCGCTCCTTCTCCAGCGGCTGGTCCTTCAGGCGGATGCCCAGGCCGCCGGCGGGCAGGCGATAGTTCTCGGGCGTCACGAACCGGTGGCGATCCAGCGAGACGTCGATGGTCGCGCCGGAATCCATGGTGTCGGCCAGGGCGATCATCCCCACCCACAGGCCGGAGAACCGCGACATCGCGATGCCCAGCAGGCCGTAGTCCAGCACCTCCTGCACGTCGGCCGGCGACAGCACCGGAATCTCGGCGTCCTGGAAGGCGTATTCCGACTGCGACGGCAGGGTGGAGGACTTGCAGGTGTGGTCGTCGCCGGCCACCGCCAAAACCCCGCCCTTGGGAAATACCCCGGCGAAATTCGCGTGCTTGAAGGCGTCGCCGGTGCGGTCGACGCCCGGCGCCTTGCCGTACCACATGCCGAACACGCCGTCGTAGCGGGCGCCGGGGAACAGGTTGGCCTGCTGGCTGCCCCAGACTGCCGTGGCGGCGAGGTCCTCGTTCAGGCCCTCCTTGAACACCACCTCGGCATCCTTGAGGTATTTGGCGGCGCGGCCGGCCTGCTGGTCGAGGCCGCCCAGCGGCGAACCCCGGTATCCCGAGACAAATCCCGCCGTGTTCAGCCCCGCGGCGCGATCCAGCCGGTGCTGGTCGATCAGGACACGCAGCAGTGCCTGGACGCCGGTGATGAACACCCGACCATCCGTGAGCAGAAACTTGTCGTCGAGCGTCACTTCCTGGTGCCGCATCGCAATTTTTATCCTTTCGGGCCTCCCCTTGGCGCCTGCAAGATCATATAAGACCGGCGCAATTGCTTGCCAAAAGCATGCCTCGGACCAGCGGTTCCGGGGCAAGAACAGTATGCTCTCACGCCGATAGCAGGAGGAAAAGTTGTCTGAGGTGCTCGACGCCGTCGATGCCAAGATTCTGGATCTTATCCAGCACGACGCCGGATTGTCCGTGGCCGAGATCGCCGAGCGGGTCGGATTGTCCTCCAGCCCCTGCTGGCGGCGCATCAAGCGGCTGGAGGATGCGGGCGTCATCCAGCGCCGGGTCACCATCCTGGACCGCGACAAGCTGGGCCTGGGCTTCGAGGTCTACTGCACCGTCAAGCTCAGCCTGCCGACCAAGGACAACCTGGACGCCTTCGAGACCGCCATCGGCAAGCTGGCCGAGGTGGTGCAGTGCGCCACGGTCACCGGCGCCGCCGACTACGAACTGCGCATCGTCACCCGCGACATGCACGCCTTCGACGAATTCCTGCGCGAGAAGATCCTCGGCCTCGGCCTGGTCTCCAACATCGAGAGCCGCATCGTCATCCGCTCGGTGAAGAACACCACCGCCGCGCCGCTGGGGCTGATCAGCCCGTATGTGAGTTCGCAGGGATAGGTCGTCGGTGAACGACCTCGCCAAGATCGCCACGCTCACGCCGGTCCAGTTCTGGGCGATTATCGTGCTGTTCCTGGCAGGCTTCATTTCATTGAAGCTGTATCGGTTTTTGGATCGGCGGCAGACCACCGCTGCGGAAGCTTTGATTGACGTTGTCGGCTTCTCGCTCCTGAACGCCTTTGTCTTCTTCTGACCGATCTATCTGAACAGCCAGATTCTCGCCCAGAGGCCGCGCTACTGGCCAGCCGTGATTGGCAACGGGATCCTGGCCTGCATCATCGGACCGGCCATTTGGCCGCCGCTGTTTCGTCTGCTGCAGCGCTACGGACTGCGTGGCGGGTGGTTGCTCGGTGAGCAGAAAACCGCCTTTGACGCCTACTTCAGCACCAGCGAGCCGTGCTGGGTCATCGCTCATCTTCAAGATGGTTCGACGGTCGCCGGCTATTTCGGCGGAGAGTCCTTCGCCTCCGCGCACCCGCACTCCGGCGACTTCTATCTGCAAGTCTGGACGTTGGACGAGAACAGCCGCTTCGATAAGCCGGCGCCAAACTCGAAGGGTGCGATCTTCCATCGAAGCGATTATGTTTGGGTTGAACTCTTATGCGACGATCCTGCAGGACAAGGATAATTCTCGTGGCGGCGCGCAAGTCGGCAAACACTCACATTCAGGTCATTCGTGACGGCTATTCGCCGAAAGCGGACGGCCCAAAAAATCCGCCTCACGGTGGATCGGTGACCGGCGGGTGGGCCACACGAGATGCCGCAGCCGGCGCTTTCACGCGTGTGGCGCGAGAGCCAACACCACCCAAGACGTAGATGATCGAACTCGTCATCGACCAGCGCCGCAAGGACCTCGGCGGCTTCGAGGTGGGTCGTGTGCTGCCCTACGCCAAGCACCGGATGGTCGGGCCCTTCGTGTTCTTCGACCATATGGGGCCGGTGGACTTCCAGGCCGGCTTCGCCAAGACCGTCGACGTCCGCCCGCACCCGCACATCGGCCTGTCGACCGTCACCTACCTGTTCGACGGCCACATCACCCACCGCGACAGCGTCGGCGCGATCCAGGAGATCAACCCTGGCGAGGTCAACTGGATGACCGCCGGCAAGGGCATCACCCACTCCGAGCGGTTCGAGACCCTGCGCGCCCACGGCGGGACGATGCACGGCATCCAGGCCTGGGTGGCGCTGCCGACCGAGCTGGAGGAGATGGCGCCCAGCTTCGCCAACCACGGCGAGCGCGATCTGCCGACCTACGAGAGCCCGGACGGAAAGCTCTGGAGCCGGCTGGTGGCCGGCAAGGGCTGGGGCGCCGAGGCGAAGGTGAAGACCCACTCGCCCCTGTTCTACTGCCACTGGCGCCTGCGGGCCGGCGCCCAGGCGGAGCTGCCGGCGGAATATCCCGAACGCGCCGCCTATGTGGCGCGGGGCTTGGTCGAGGTGGAGGGGCGCCAGTTCCACCCGGGCCAGATGATCGTGTTCAAGGCGGGCCAGCCGGTGCTGTTCACCGCCGTCACCGACGCCATCGTCATGCTGCTGGGCGGCGAGCCGGTGGGGCCACGGTTCATCGAGTGGAACTTCGTCTCCTCGTCGCAGGAACGCCTCGACCAGGCCAAGGCCGACTGGCGCGCCGGCCGGATGAAGCTGCCGGACGCTGACCACGACGAATTCATCCCCCTGCCGGGCGACCCGCCGCCGAGCGCGCCCGCCATGAGCTGAGCGGCGGGCGGCGACCAGGTCCCGGACGCCGCCGATCCGCCTAGCGGCCCCTTGATTTTCAATCGTTTCGCCACGCTCCGCCGTCGTCTTGCTTATGGCGACGCACGCGCCTGGGCCTCACCATCGAGCGCGAACGAGGACGGCCAGGCCGGCCGTCACGATGAGGTCCATGGATGCCGACCCCCCCATGGCCGACCAGGTCGACAACGCAACGCGCCAGAGCCCTCGGCCTCGCCTATGCGGTCGGGCTCACCACCGTGATCCTGTCGGGCGCGGCGCGCGGGCAACCCGCAGCCCCTGCGGCGGACGCCGCGGTCCGGCCCGGCGACGACTTCTACCGGTACGCCAACGACGTCTGGCTGAAGACCATGCCGCTGCCGCAGGGCCGGTCCCGATACGATACCGGGGCCATGTTGAAGGACCAGGCCGCACGGCGGGTCCGGGACCTGGTCGAGGACGCCGCCAAGGCCCCGGCCTCGGCGCGCGCCAAGCGGGTTGGCGACGTCTACGCCAGCTGGATGGACGTGGCCGGCATCGAGGCGAAGGGCCTCCAGCCGCTTTCGGGGGAGCTGGCCGCCATCGCCGCCATCCGCGACCGCCGCGCACTCTCGGCCTATCTCGGACGTGCGCTGCGGCTCGACGACGGAACCAATAGCCAGACCGACGGCCTGTTCGGCGTCTGGATCCATCAGAGCTTCCACGACGCTGATCGCTACGCGGCGCATGTGGTGCAGGGCGGACTGGGGCTGCCGGACCGCGACGACTATCTCGACGCCAGCGCCGGGAAAGCCGCGCGGCGCGACCTCTATCGGGCGCACGTCGCGGCGATCCTGAAGCTGGCCGGTTTCGACCTCGCCGACGTCCGCGCCGGGCGGGTCCTGGACCTGGAGGTCGCCATCGCGAGGACGCACGCCCCGGCGGACGACCTGGCCGATGTGTTCACGACCGACAATCCGTGGCGCCGGGCGGACTTCGCCACCCGGGCGCCGGGTCTGGACTGGGCCGCCTGGTTCAAGGCCGCCCGCCTGGACCGGCAGGACGTGTTCGTCGTGTGGCAACCGTCGGCGGTGGTCGGCGCGGCGGCGCTGGTCAGCGCCCAGCCGATCGCGGCGTGGCAGGATTATCTCGCCTTCCATCTCATCGCCCACGCTTCGGCGGCGCTTCCCAAGGCCTTCGGCGAGGAGGACGCCGCCTTCCTCGGCCGCCTGTCCGGCCGCCCGCCGGCGACGCCCGCCGCCGCCCAGGAGGCCCGCGCGCAACAGGCCATCGCCGCGACCACGGCGGCCCTCAGCGAGGACATCGGCCAGCTCTATGTCGCGCGATATTTCCCGCCCCAGGCCAAGGCCGCCGCCACGGCGATGGTGGAGAACATCCGCACCGCGTTCCGCGCCCGCATCGCCAGGCTCGGCTGGATGTCGCCCGCGACCCGCGACACCGCTCTGGCCAAGCTGGCGGCGGTCAGGGTCGGGGTCGGCTACCCCGACACCTGGATCGACTATTCCGGGCTCACGGTCAGGCGCGACGACGCCTACGGCAACCTGCGCCGGGCCGAGGCCTTCGCCTATCGGCGCGAACTGGCCAAGCTTGGCCGGCCGGTCGATCCGCGCGACTGGCTCCTGGCGCCGCCGCAAGAGGTCGGCGCCAACATCAACTTCAGCCCGAACGCCCTGCAATTCTCCGCCGGCCTCCTGCAGCCGCCGTTCTTCGACGCCGGGGGCGACGCCGCGGCGAACTACGGCTCCGCCGGCGCGGGCATGGCCCATGAGATCGGCCACAGCTTCGACGAACTGGGCAGTATCTACGATGCGCGGGGAAGCCTGGTCCGGTGGTGGACCCCGGACGACCTGGCGCGCTACCGCGCCGCCCTGGCGCCGCTGGCCGCGCAGTTCGACGCCTATTGCCCGAAGCCGGAGCTTTGCGTGAAAGGACAGCAGGTCCTGGGCGAGAGCAGCGCCGACCTCGCAGGGCTGCTGGTGGCCCACGACGCCTACGTCCTGTCGCTGGGCGGCAAGCCCGACATCGTCAAGGACGGCCTGACCGGCGACCAGCGCTTCTTCCTGGCCTTCGCCCGGCGCTGGCGCAGACAGCAGACCGACGCGGCCCTGCGCCAACAGATCGCCACGGACACCCACGCCCCGGGCGAATACCGCGCCGACCTGGTCCGCAACCTGGAGGCCTGGGTGCGCGCCTACGCCGTCGCGCCCGGCGACCGGCTCTACCTCGCGCCCGGAGCGCGCGCGCAGATCTGGTGACGATGGGGTCGATACCCCCTCTCCCGGTCGTCGGCCGCGCGCAAAAAGGGTTGTCATCCCGGACGATCCGAAGGATCGATCCGGGACCCAGGCGCACCGAGGATGGGTCCCGGCTCTGCGCTTCGCTTGGCCGGGATGACGGGCTCTAACGGAATGAACGTCAGCGTCTTCGACCTGTTCAAGCTGGGGGTCGGTCCTTCCAGTTCGCATACGATGGGGCCGATGACGGCGGCGGGGCGGTTCCTGGCCTGGCTGGGAGCGGACGTGGGGCGCGCGGCCCGGGTCGAAACCACGCTCTATGCGTCGCTGGCGTTGACCGGGCGGGGGCATGCGACGGACCGGGCGGTGATCCTGGGGCTGGCGGGGTTCGAGCCGCGGACGCTCGACCCCGACGCGGGCGACGCCGTGGTCCTGGCGGCGCGCACCGAGGGCCGCCTGAAGCTGGGCGGGACTCACGAGATCGCCTTCGATGAGGCGCGAGATCTGGTCTGGGCCGGCCGCACGCGGCTGCCGCAGCATCCCAACGCGCTGAAATTCGCCGCCTTCGACGCCGACGGATCGGTCCTCGCCGAGCGCACCTACTTCTCCATCGGCGGCGGCTTCGTGCGCGACGAGGACGAGATCGGCCAGAACACCGCGCCCGCCCGCGCCCTGCCCGCCCCCTACCCGTTCGAGTCCGGTGCGGAGTTGCTGGAGCAGGCCCAGGGGGCGGGCCTCACGATCGGCGACCTGATGATGGCCAACGAGCGGATGCTGCGCGCCGACCCCGAGATCGAGGCCGGCCTCGATGCGCTGGTCGCCGCCATGTACGCCTGCATCGAGCGCGGCATGAAGACCCCCGGCGTCCTGCCCGGCGCGCTGAAGGTCACCCGCCGCGCGCATGGCATCTGGAGCCACCTGGTCAACAACGCCGAGCGGCAGATCACCGACCCGCTGGCGGCCCTGGACTGGGTCAACCTCTGGGCCTTGGCGGTGAACGAGGAGAACGCGGCGGGGGGCAAGGTGGTGACGGCGCCCACGAATGGCGCGGCGGGACTGCTGCCGGCGGTGCTGCGCTACTACGACCGCTTCCACCAGGGCACGGCCGGCGGGCGGCGGAACTTCCTGCTGACCGCCGCGGCCATCGGCACGCTCTACAAGAAGAACGCCTCGATCTCCGGCGCCGAGGTGGGCTGCCAGGGCGAGGTGGGGGTGGCCTGCTCGATGGCGGCGGCGGGGCTGGCGGCCGCGCTGGGCGCGTCCAACGCCCAGATCGAGAACGCCGCCGAGATCGCCATGGAGCACAACCTGGGCCTCACCTGCGACCCGATCGGCGGGCTGGTGCAGATCCCCTGCATCGAGCGTAACGCCATGGGCGCGGTGAAGGCCATCGACGCCGCGCGCCTGGCCATGCTGGGCGACGGCCAGCACTCGGTCAGCCTGGACAAGGTGATCGCCACCATGAAGCGCACCGGCCAGGACATGAGCCACATCTACAAGGAGACCTCGCTGGGCGGCCTGGCCGTGAACCTGGCGGAGTGTTGAAGCGGCTGGCGAAAACTTCCAGCCGGTCATTTGTCGGGCGCGGTGTCGCCCGTTCGTCCTCCGTGCGTCAGGGTCGCCCGATCCACTGAGAACCGAAGGAGATATCCGATGCGTGTGATGGTGATGGTGAAGCCCTATCAGTCCGCGACCGCCGCCGACCGGATGCCGAGCGCCGAGGCCGTGGCCGAGATGGGCAAGTACAACGACGAACTGATCGCCGCCGGCGTGATGGTCGATGGCGGCGGCCTGAAGCCGCTGTCCGTGGCCGGCGCCCGCATCCGGTGGAGCGGCCGCAAGGCGATGGTGCTGGACGGCCCCTTCACCGAGACCAAGGAAGTGATCGGCGGCTACTGGATCTGGCAGGTCGCCGACTTCGCCGAGGCGGTGGCCTGGGCGCGCAAAGCGCCCATGGAGGACACGGAGCTGGAGCTGCGCCCGTTCTTCGAGCCCGAGGACTTCGAGGGCATCGCCACGCCGGAGCTGATCGCCCAGGAGCAGGGCTGGCGCGAGGCGCAGCTCGCCAAGGCGCCGAAGGCTGGCCAGGGATGAACACCGGGGCCGGGCCGCCGTAAACGCGGGCTTTCGGCCGGGATGACGGGCTTTGTTGCAAATCCAATGGCGTGGGGAGCCTAGAGCCTTTCCGGTTCAAATGGAATCAGTTGAACCGGACAAAAAGGCTCTAAATCAAAAGTTTAGAGCATGACGGGCGCTTGAACCGGTATCCACTTCAAGCTGTCGTGCTCTACAGCGCGTCAGGCGAAAGTGGATCCCGGTTTCGCCGCCCGACGCGCTCTAATTCAAAGAGTTAGCAGGTTGTTGAAATAGGTTTTTTGGGGTGCCTGAGGCGCAAGTTTGCAGCCCTAGAGATTCAGAAAACCCAATTATTTCAACTACGAGATTTTGCCTGTTTGAGCGGAAGGGCCATGAGAGGGCGAAAATCGGCCCTC
>NZ_JANXWD010000145.1 GCF_025351295.1 Phenylobacterium sp. | reverse complement strand
CCCGTACAACCCGGGAGCTCAGCGTGGAGACGCTAGGGGCGCGGCAAGGCCGCGGCCTTGAGCGCGATCAAACTTCGTTGATCATTTCCCAGACGATTGCGCCCGCGGCTGGGCCGCGGGCGCTGAACGTTCAGAACAGGTTGGAAGCTTAGGCGGCCCCGCCCTTGTCGCGGCGCTCGGCGTAGATGATCAGCGGCTGGGCGCGGCCTTCCACGACCTCGGCGTTGACCACCACCTCTTCGACGCCGTCATAGGTCGGCAGCTCGTACATGGTGTCGAGCAGGATGCTCTCCAGGATCGAGCGCAACCCCCGCGCGCCGGTCCTGCGCAGGATGGCCTTGCGGGCCACCGCGTTCAGGGCGTCGTCGGTGAACGTCAGGCCAACGTTCTCCATCTCGAACAGGCGCTGGTACTGCTTGACGAAGGCGTTCTTCGGCTCGGTGAGGATCTTCACCAGGGCCTTTTCGTCCAGGTCGTCGAGGGTGGCGATCACCGGCAGGCGGCCGACGAATTCCGGGATCAAGCCGAAGCGGAGCAGGTCGTCCGGCTCCACTTGGCGGAACACCTCGCCGGTGCGGCGTTCGTCCGGGTCCGACACCTTGGCGCCGAAGCCGACCGAGGTGCCCTGGCCCCGCGCGGAGATGATCTTCTCCAGGCCCGCGAAGGCCCCGCCGCAGATGAACAGGATGTTGGTGGTGTCGACCTGCAGGAACTCCTGCTGCGGATGCTTGCGTCCGCCCTGCGGCGGCACGGAGGCGACGGTGCCTTCCATAATCTTGAGCAGCGCCTGCTGCACGCCCTCGCCGGACACGTCCCTGGTGATCGAGGGATTGTCGGACTTGCGGCTGATCTTATCGACCTCGTCGATGTAGACGATGCCGCGCTGCGCGCGCTCGACGTTGTAGTCGGCCGACTGCAGCAGCTTCAGGATAATATTCTCGACGTCCTCGCCCACATAGCCGGCTTCGGTGAGCGTCGTCGCGTCGGCGACGGTGAACGGCACGTCGATGATTCGGGCCAGGGTCTGGGCCAGCAGGGTCTTGCCGGTGCCGGTCGGGCCGATCAGCAGGATGTTGGCCTTGCCCAGTTCGACGTCGTTGTTCTTCGCCGCGTGGTTCAGGCGCTTGTAGTGATTGTGCACCGCGACCGAGAGGACTTTCTTGGCGTGATCTTGCCCGATCACGTAATCGTCCAGGACCTCGCGGATTTCCTTGGGCGTCGGAACGCCGTCTTTGGATTTGACGAAGGAAATCTTGTGCTCTTCGCGGATGATATCCATGCACAGTTCCACGCATTCATCGCAGATGAACACCGTGGGGCCCGCGATAAGCTTGCGGACTTCGTGCTGGCTCTTGCCGCAGAAAGAGCAATAGAGCGTGCTCTTCGAGTCTCCGCTGGCCGCCTTAGTCATGGTTTCATCTCACTCTTTCGACGGAGCCGGCCGGTTGTCTGGCGGGCTGCGCCCCGGGGCATCTGCGCCCTGACACTGCAGAATACGCGCCGCGGGTTGTCCAAGGGTTGACATTCCCCGATCCGCGCCGGGATCACAAGCCTTCGCACAACGTCGCGACAATGTGCGGCGCGAAGCCCGGACCCTGGGCGCCGCGTCTTACCAAATGGGAAATGCGCCGGAATGGCACAAGAGCGTGAACCCGAAAGCCCAACCGCCGCGCAGGGTTCCGATCCGCCCATCGTCGCCTTCGACTTCGACGGCACCCTCACCGTCCGTGACAGCTATACGGCGTTCCTGAAGTGGCGGACGCCGCCGCTGGCCTGGGCGCTCGGGGGCGTGCGGTTGATTCCGGCCGCCCTCGCCTACCTGGTCCACCGCGACCGCGGGCGGATCAAGGCTGACGCCACCCGCGTCTATCTGGCCGGAGTCAGCCGCGAGCGGCTGGAGGCCGACGCCCGCCGGTTCGCCGAGCAGCACTCGCGCAGCCTGCTGCGGCCCGACGCCGTGGCCGCCTGGAAGCGCTGGCGGACGGAGCGGGTCCGCCTGATCATCGTCACCGCCTCGCCGGACGTGGTCGTGGCGCCCTTCGCCCGCGGCCTGGGGGCGGACGACATCCTGGGCACGCCGCTGGCCTACGACGAGCGCGACCGGATCACCGGCGCCTTCGCCGCCCCCAACTGCCGCGGGCCCCAGAAGGTGGTGCGGCTGAAGGCCGCCTATGGTCCGGGGCTGCGTGTGCGCGCGGCCTATGGCGACACCGGCGGCGACACCGAGATGCTGGCCATCGCCGAGGAGCCCTATTTCAAGGTTTTCACGGCCCGGCCATGAAACACGCTGGCCCCGCCGTGCTGGATACGATCGAGCCGCTGCTGGCGGAGATCCGCGCGCTGGGCGGTCTGAAGGAGGCGTCGCGGGGGATTTTCTACCTGAAGAGCCGCGCGTTCCTGCATTTCCATGAGGACCCCAAGGGCCTGTTCGCCGATGTGCGCGACGCCGACGGGCGGGACTTTGAGCGGATCGACGTCACCGAGGAGACCGGCCGGCGACGGCTGGTTGCCGTCGCGAGGGAACGCATGGCGCCCTGATCCTCCAACGACCGCTCATCCCGGCGAATGCCGGGACCCGGATCGCAAAACTGGAATGCGGGCTGGAAGATTTCAGCGCCCTTCGAACCCGCCGGTCCGCCATCCCATCCGGGTCCCGGGATTCGCCGGGATGAGCGGATTTGGGAAAACCCTAGACCTCGTCGCCCTCGCGCTTTTCCCAGACGTGATCGACGATGCCCCACGCCTTGGCCTCTTCGGCGGTCATGAAGTGGTCGCGGTCCAGGGTCTCCTCGACCACCTCGATCGACTGGCCCGTATGCTTGGCGTAGATCTCGTTCAGTCGGCGCTTGGTCTTGATGATGTCCTCGGCGTGGCGACGGATGTCCTGGGCCTTGCCGGAGAAGCCGCCCGACGGCTGGTGGACCATGATCCGCGAGTTCGGCAGCGCGATCCGCTGGCCCTTCTCGCCGGCCATCAGCAGGAACGACCCCATCGAGGCCGCCATGCCCAGGCAAAGCGTGATCACCGGGCTCTTCACATATTGCATGGTGTCGTAGATCGCGAGGCCCGAGGTCACCACGCCGCCCGGCGAGTTGATGTACATCTGGATCTCTTTCTTGGGGTTCTCGGCCTCCAGGTGCAGCAGCTGCGCGCAGATCAGCGC
This sequence comes from Phenylobacterium sp., assembly GCF_025351295.1. Classification (GTDB taxonomy): domain Bacteria; phylum Pseudomonadota; class Alphaproteobacteria; order Caulobacterales; family Caulobacteraceae; genus Phenylobacterium. The sequence continues at coordinate 13,521 of NZ_JANXWD010000145.1, read as the reverse complement.
CGCCATGCCGTCCTCGACCGGGCCGGCCAGGAAGATGATCCGATCCTTCAGCAGGCGGGAGAAAATGTCGTAGGCGCGCTCGCCGCGGCTCGTCTGCTCGACGACCATCGGCACGAGGCCAAGCGCGGTGGTGACGGGGTCACGCATGGAAAGTCCTTCTTGAATCCGTGAGCGGACGGCAGGCGTCCGCGCTCACCCCGATATCGCGTGCCCCGCCCCTCTACGCAAGGAGCCAGGGCGCCGGCATAAGCGCCGCCGCCCGGCTTGCGTCAGGCGAACAGGAACTCGCCGGCGTTCAGGCTGCCCAGGGTGACGTTCTGGAGCGTTATGGCGTGGGCTGCATCAAGGGTGATGACCACGTCCAGACCCGACTGGGCGGCATGGGCCTGCACGGCGGCGAAGTCGGCGAACTGGGTGTGATCCAGCTGGATCAGGTCCTTCGACTCGAAGTCGGTGACCACGTCCTTGCCGAACGCCCCGTTGAACACGAAGCGGTCGACGCCAGCCCCGCCGCTCAGCGTGTCGTTGCCCAGGCCGCCATTCAGGGTGTCCGTGCCGCCCAGGCCCAGCAGCTTGTCGTTGCCGCCGGCCCCGTTCAGCGTCTCGTCCAGCTGGTTCGTCCCGGTCAGGGTGTCGGCGCCCGCCGTGCCGGTGCGGACCGGGGCGTCGGCGATGCCGCGGACGGTGACGTTGAGCGTCCCCGTGCTCACTGCGCCGTGGCTGTCCTGCACCTGGTAGGTCACCGCGTCGACCAGGTTCTGGGGCTGCTTCAGCGCGTCCGAGGCGTCGCCGTCGGCCACGTAGACCACATTGCCGCCGACGATGGTGGCGTGGCCGGCCAGGCCGGAGGTGGCGACCCCGATCAGGGTCCTGGTGTCGCCAACATTGGCGTCGGTGTCGTTGGCCAGCACGTCGACGGTGATGGTCTGGTTCTCCGACACGATCCCGGTGTCGAGCGCCGCGACGGGGGCCGAGTTCACGAACAGGCTGGAGACGATGGCGTCGTGGTCGGTGGGCCGGGTGGCGACCGGCTGGCCCGAATTCAGGTGGACGATGTCGAACTGGGCGCCGGCATAGAGGCTGGGCGAGGCCAGCAGGTTGTCGATCTGCTGGCTGTTGCCCTCGAAGGCATAGGAGAACCGCTCGTTGGGCGCGAGCAGGTTGGAGAGGTTGGTCAAGGCCCCGCCGCTCTCCAGCTGGGTCAGCGAAGGCTCGAACGGAAAGGCGTTGAAGTCGCCCATGACCACGACCTTGGCCTGAGCATTGGCCCCGACCAGCCCCTCGACATAGGTCTTGACGAAGGAGGTCTGGTCCAGCCGGCGGTCGTCGCCGTTGTTCAGCGGCGGCTGGTCTTTGCCGAACGGCTCCTCGCTGCCGCCGCGGGAGTAGTTGTGCACGTCCACGACAGTAAGCGTCTCGCCGTGGAAGGTGAAGTCGGCCACCAGCGGGTGGCGGCTGTTGTTGTAGGCGTCGCCGTTGGCCGGCGTGGTGTCGAAGATCTGCCGGACCGACCCGGCCACATAGGACACCCGGTCGGGATTGTAGAGGAAGCCCTGGCGGATGTTGCCGTTGGGCTCGCCGCCATTGGCGTTGTTCGCCGTCGGCGCGATCTCGATGTAGACGTAGTGCGGGCCGCCGGCGGCCACGATGGCGTCGATCAGCTTCTGGGCGGTGATCGCGCCGGAGTAGTTCGTGCCGGCCCCGGCGCCGTCGGCGTCCTGGATTTCCTCCAGCCCGACGATGTCGGGGTGGCCCATGGCGACGGCGATGTCGTGGCCGAGCTGGTCGAACTTGGCCTGCGGGTCGGTGGGGTCGAGGTTCTCGACGTTGTAGGCGCCGATGGTCACGTGCTCGGTATCGCCGGCCAGGGCGGTGACCTCGCGCGGCAGGGTCGCGCCGCTGCCGGTGGCGCCGATCGCCGTCGGCAGCAGCTCGTAGTTGCCGCCGAAGTAGCTGATGACCCCGGTGACGTCGCCCAGGTGGTCGCCCTGGATAGCGTTCGGCTGCACGGAGGCCGGGGCGACGCCGCTGTCGTAGAAGATCTGCACCCGTTCCGGGTTGATGTCGCTCGCCTGGATGGTGATGCCGCCACGGCTGTTCATGCCGGTGGCGTTGGCGCCCAGGTCGTCGACGATCCAGGTGGAATTGCCGACCGTGGAGTCCACCGCCTGGGCGTTCTTCACCGTGACCAGCATGCCCTCGAGCGACTCGTAGAAATCCGCGGCATCGTGGCTGGGGTCGAAGACCGTGAAATGGTCGTCCTCCACCACCTCGGTGGGCGGCAGGCGGCCACCGGTCCCGATGATCGTGGCGGCCGGCAGGGCGTTGCCGGTGCTCAGGACCGTGACGGTCGGGCTCTCGATCTCCGTGGTGGTCAGGTTGTTCGCGTCGGCGCTGGGCAGGAACTCGTTGACGTTACCCTCGACCCGCACGCTGTCGCCGACCGACACCGTGGGCGTGGCGCCGGTGAAGACAAACACCGCGTCGGACGTGGCGCTGTTGCCGTCGCCGGTCGGGTCCTGGACCCAGAAGCCGCGGGCGCCGGTGGTGTCGATCGCCGTGACGATCCCCGACGTGACGACATGCTGGCCGTTGAACGGCGAGGTGTGGGCCTCTCCCTGGATCTGATAGATCGGGATCAGGGTGAAATCGTCATTGGTGATCGTCCCGGTCGCCAAGGTGTTCAGCAGGGTCGCCGTGCCGGCGGTGCTGTTGAGGTTCGACAGCAGCAGGCTGAACGCCTCGTTGGGCTCGACGGTGGTGTCGCCGTGGATGGTCACCGAGACCGTCTGGCTGAGCGCGCCGCCCTGGGCGAACGCCAGCGTTCCCGACGTGGCGACATAGTCGCTGCCGGCCGTGGCGGTGCCGTCCTGGGTGCCATAGTCGAGGGTGAAGGCGCCGTCGGCGTTGCTGCGGGTCACCGTGAAGGTCAACAGCTGGTCGCCCGCGTCGCCCTCTGCAATCGAGACGTTGCCGACCGCGACCGAAGCGCCGGCCTGGGCGTCGCTGGTCACGCCGATGTTGTCGACTCCCAGCCATTCGTCGCTGCCGGCGGCGTTGGTGGTCATGAAGCGGAGCTGGATCTCGGACTGCCCGTTCAGGGCGGCGGGCAGGTCGATCGACAGGTGATTGACGAGCGTGGCCAGCGACGGGCCGGTGCTGGCGTCGGCGATGTAGCTGCCGGGCAGGTTCGTCCAGGCCCCGGTCCCGCCGATCCGGTACTGGATATTGAACGGCTGGGTGGCGTTGTCGGCAGAGCCGTCGATGTCGCGGATGTCGACGTCCAGGTGCAGGTTCTGGCGGCCCGCGCCGTTCAGATAGAGGGCGATATAGGGCGCGTCGGCGGTGCCGGAGCCCTGCAGGGCGACGGTCGGGTTGGCGATGGCGAACTCGGCCACGCCGCCGGTGGTGAAGGTGTTCGGGTTGGTCTGGTTGGCGTCGACGTCGACCGTCACCGTGCCGTCGCCGGTCAGGGTCCGTGGGTCGACCCCGGTGGCGCTGGTGATGTCGTCACCCCGGAAACCGACGATGCTGGGGACTCCGTCCCAGTTGTCGTCGGTGGTGATCAGGCCGGCGTTCGACCAGTCCTGGAAGAAGTTGCCGGCTGCGAGGTTGAAATACACCGTGCTCATCTAAGTCCCCAAGAAAACACCACAATCAGCCTCTCCCCAGAGGCCGGACGACGACTCCATCCCGGCCTTTGACCGGGCGCAAGCGTCGTTGACGATTCACCCACAGGTTGATTCGGGGCGCCGGCCCGCTGAGCTCCAGGCCGCCGGAATAGCGGGCGGCCGTGACAGGCCCGCGACGGTCTGATCAAAGTGCTGCGGGGTTTTTCGGAGCGCGCGATGCGGACGATGACGGGGCTGGCGACGGCCGGACTGGCGATGACGCTGCTGGCCGCGGGGCCGGCCCTGGCGGCGGCCAAGACGGCCCAGAAGGACGCCAAGGTCTGGGCGGCGGCGCAGGCGGCCCGCGCGGACCAGCTCAAGCTGCTGGAGCAGGTGGTCAACCTCGACAGCGGCGCCGGCGACGCCGACGGCGGGCGCAAGGTGGCGGCCGTGCTGATCCCCCGCCTGAAGGCCCTGGGCACGACCATCGAAAGCGTGAAGGCCGAGGCCGAGGGTCTGCCTGAGAACACGGTCGCGACCCTCACCGGAACCGGCAAGGGCCGCATCCTGATCATCGCCCACCTGGACACCGTGTTCGGCCCCGGCACGGTGGCGAAGTGGCCATTCCGGATCGACGGCGACCGGGCGACCGGGCCAGGGGTGTCCGACGAGAAAGGCGGTGTGATCGAGGCGCTCTACGCCCTGCAGCTCCTGCACGACCAGAATTTCAAGGATTTCAAACAGATCGTCTTCCTCATCGAAACCTCCGAGGAGCGCGGCTCGCCGGGGACCCGGGCGCTGATCGACAAGCTGTTCAAGGACGCCGACGTCGAGCTCAACATGGAGCCGGGCGACCCGCCGGACGCGGTCACCGTCTGGCGCAAGGGCTCCACCGTCATCCATGTTGACGTCAAAGGCCGCGCCGCCCACGCCGGGGTCGCCCCGCAGGACGGCCGCAACGCCGCCGAGGAACTGATCCATCAGCTGAAGGCGGTCGAGCGGTTCCCGAAGACCGGCGACGGCATGACCCTGAATCTGACGCTCCTCAAGGCCGGCGCCCGCAACAACATCATCCCGGAGGACGCCTCGGCGACCTTCAGCCTGCGGGTGCGCGACAAGGCCGACGTGGAAAAGGTGATCCAGGCCATGGAGACCAGCGCCATGACCACCGTGATCCCGGACACCAGGGTGACGGTCGCCCGCGAGACCTCGTTCCCGCCGCTCCCGAACAACCCCGGCACCGACGCCCTGGCGGCGCGCGCCGAGGCGATCTACGCCGGCCTGGACCGCAAGCTCGAGCGGGCGGGCAACGGCGGCGCCTCGGAATCGGCGCTGGCCGCCGAAGCCGGCATTCCGGCGCTGGACGGGCTAGGCCCGGTCGGCGGCGGTTTCCACTCAGAGAAGGAGTTCCTCGACCTGACCACCCTGACGCCGCGGCTCTACCTGCTGACCAAGCTGATCATGGAGCTCGGCAAGTCGCCGCCGGCCCCGATGACGAAATAGCTCAGGCGGCGATCCGTGAGATCCAGTCCCTCAGCACCGCCAGCACCTGCTCCGCCGGCGCATAGCCGCGGGTGACGACGCCGTAGGCGCCCTCGGCGTTGGGGCCGCCGACCAGGGTGGGGAAGCCGGTGACGCCGGCCCGCTGCGAGGTGGCGTAGTCGCCCCAGGTCTCGGTCTTTGCCGCCTCGTCCGACCAGTCGGCCAGGAAGCGGTCGCGGTCGAGGCCGAAGTCGGCGGCCAGGTCGGCGAGCACCGGGCCGGAGGTGACGTCGCGCCCCTCGGCGTAGAAGGCGCGCTGGGCGGCGGCAAGATAGCGGAGCGCCACGTCCTGGCCCTCGCGCCGGACCACGACGACGGCGCGAGCGGCGGGATCGGTGTCGTAGACGAAGCCCTCGCGGTTGATCGCCGCGGGATCGAACGGCAGGCCGGACGCCTCGTGGACATGGCCCCAATGACCGGCCAGTTCCTTGGCGCGATCCGGGGTCATCGGTGTCTCACTCCCCGGTCGCAGGCCGCCCATGACCACGCGGATCGGCAGGGCGTCGCCGTAGGCCCTGCGAACCTGTTCGATCACCGGCGAGAACCCGTAGCACCACGAGCACATCGGGTCGGAGAAGTAGATCAGGTGCGGCTCATCCATGGTGGCCTCCTCGGTATGAAGGATCGCAGGCCGGGCGCGCGCCGTCACGCCCCCACTTCACCTTCGGCGCGGCTTGGGCCAACCTCGCCCCATGGCCCACGATCATCACGACCACGATCACGATCACGAACAGGAGCCGCCGTCCGACATGGCGCTGCGGGTGAAGGCGCTGGAGTCGGTCCTGATCGAAAAGGGCCTGGTGGACGCCGCCGCCCTGGACGCCATCGTCGACCACTTCGAGACCAAGGTCGGGCCCCGCAATGGCGCGCGCGTCGTGGCCAGGGCCTGGAGCGATCCGGCCTACCTCGCGCGTCTGCGGGCCGACGCCACCGCCGCCATCGCCGAGCTGGATTTCACCGGCCGCCAGGGCGAGCACATGGTGGCGGTGGAGAACGGGCCGGGGGTCCATAACCTGGTCGTCTGCACCCTGTGCTCCTGCTACCCGTGGCCGGTGCTGGGCCTGCCGCCGGTCTGGTACAAGTCGCCGCCCTACCGCTCCCGCGCCGTGATCGATCCGCGCGGCGTGCTGGCCGAGTTCGGGACCGAGCTGCGGGAGGACACCGAGGTGCGCGTCTGGGATTCCACCGCCGAGGTCCGCTACCTGGTGATCCCGGAGCGGCCGGCGGGAACCGAAGGGCTCACCGAAGCCGAGCTGGCCGCCCTGGTCACCCGCGACGGCATGATCGGGACGACCCTGCTGTGAACGGCGTCCATGACATGGGCGGCATGCACGGGCTGGGTCCGGTGGCCCCGGAGCCGAAGGAGCCGGTGTTCCACGCCGCCTGGGAAGGCCGGGTCCACGCCATGACCATTGCCTCGCCCACCCGCGGCAACATCGATGTCGGCCGCCACCAGCGCGAGCTGATCCCCGGCCCCGACTATCTGCGGATGACCTACTACGAGAAGTGGTTCACCAGCCTCTGCGCCCTATTGCTCAAGGGCGGCCTGGTGACCGCTCGGGAGATCGCGTCCGGCCGCGCCGACCCTGGCTCGCCCAAGGCGACGCCCCGTCTCGCCGCGACGGACGTCGCCGCGGCCATGGCCAGCCCCTCGTCCTATCTCCGCGAGATGGAGGCCGGGCCGGCCTTCCAGCCCGGCGACCGGGTGCGGGCCCGCAACCTGAACCCAACCGGCCACACCCGCCTGCCCCGCTACGCCCGCGGCCGCGTCGGCGTGATCCAGCGGCGGCATGGCCCCCACGTGCTGCCCGACAGCAATGCCCGCGGCGCAGGCGAAGACCCGCGTCACCTCTACACCGTCTGCTTCGCAGCCCGCGAACTGTGGGGGCCTGACGCCCCGGCCCGCGACAGCGTGCGCCTCGACCTGTGGGAGCCCTATCTTGAACCCGCCTGACCTGGCCGCCCCCGACCTTGCTGCACTTCCCCGCCTGCCGCGCGACGCGGAGGGCCCGGTGTTCGCCGAGCCCTGGCAGGCCCAGGCCTTCGCGCTCACCCTGCGGCTGCATGAGACCGGCGCCTTCACCTGGCCCGAGTGGGCGGCGGCGCTGTCGGCGCAGCTGGCCGGCGATCCGGCGGACGACGGCGCGCGCTACTACGACCACTGGGTGGCGGCGCTTGAGGGGCTGGTCGCCGGCCGCCGGCTGGCCGCGCCGGATGAGCTCTCCGCGCGCAAGGCCGCATGGCGCGACGCCTACCTGCGCACGCCGCACGGGAAACCTGTGGAGCTATAGCCGCCTGGCGTGGGTAGCCGGTCCGCCGCCGCTCTCTCCTCAGCCGTAGGGGGAGGGGGACCCTGCGCAGCATGGTGGAGGGGGCTTGCGGGATAGGTCAGAGCGGTCGCGGCCCCCTCCACCCCCCTTCGGGCGGTCCCCCTCCCCCTACGGGTGAAGGGAAACCGGGCCTGGACCTCGCCGTCGACCGGATCAGCCCGTCCGGCGCATCTGCGACTTCTGCTCGCGCTTGTCGCGGGCTTCGGCCTTGGCGGCCGCCTTGCGGGCCTTGCGATCGTCGCGCTTCAACTGGAGCATCAGCTCCTCGTCGTTTTCCATCGCCAGCCGGGCGTCAGCCTCGGCCTTTTCCTTGGCGAGGCGGACGGCCTCCTTGTCGGCGGCCCGCTTGGCGCGGACTTCGTCGAGTTCGCGGGCTTTCTTCTGCTCGCGGGTCTCGAGCACCTGCGCCACCACGGTCGGCTTCGGCTTGAATTTCTCAAGCAGGGCTTTGCGGGCGTCGGCCTGGGCGGCCAGCCGCTCGGTGAACCCCGGGAAGACTTTGTTTTCTCTCATCGTCACTTGTTCGGTTGGAGAGATCGTTGTCGCTTGTAACCGGTCGTTCGCGGAGAAAACCCCACGGGTTCGAAACCGTTGTGTGAAGCTTGCGTGGCGTCAGCCGACGATGTCGGCCTCGGTGAAGAACTGCGCGATCTCGAGCTTGGCGTTCTCGGCGCTGTCCGATCCGTGGACCGAGTTCTCGCCGACGCTTTCGGCATAGAGCTTGCGGATGGTGCCGTCGGCGGCCTGGGCCGGGTTCGTGGCGCCCATCACTTCGCGGTACCTGGCGACGGCGTTGTCGCCTTCCAGCACCTGCACCACGACCGGCGCCGACATCATGAACTCCACCAGCTCGCCGTAGAACGGGCGCTCGGCGTGGACCTCGTAGAACTTCTTCGCCTGAGCCTCGGTCATCCGGATCCGCCGCTGGGCCACGATCCGCAGCCCGGCGTCCTCGATCACCGCATTGACCTTGCCGGTCAGGTTCCGCCGCGTGGCGTCCGGCTTGATGATCGAGAAGGTGCGTTCGGTCATGGGCTCCGAGGGGCTCTGGGCAATTGGGGAGGTGCGCGAAGCGGCTCCGCGCGGGTGGCGCGCTCTATAGCGGCAACCCGGCTTGGGAGGCAACCCGCCGTCGGACATGACGCAGCGCAACATGTCTGGTACGAGGCGCGCCCAACGGAAACCCCATGCTCCAGATCACCGACCTTGTCCTCGACGCCTGGGGGCGCCGCTTTTTCGACCGGGCCACGGTCACGCTGCCCAAGGACGCCAAGGTCGGCCTTGTCGGCCGCAACGGCGTGGGCAAGTCGACCCTGTTCAAGGTGATCCTGGGCCAGCTGACGGCGGGCTCCGGCGACATCGGCGTGCCCAAGAAGGCGCGAATCGGCTCGGTGGACCAGGAGCATCCCGCCACGCCGGTGTTGCTGCTGGACACGGTGCTCGAGGCCGACGTCGAGCGCCACGATCTGCTCCAGAGCCTGGAGACCGCCCCGCCCGAGGACATGGGCGAGATCTACGCCCGCCTCATCGAGATCGACGCCGACCGCGCCCCCTCCCGCGCCGCCGAGATCCTGGCCGGCCTCGGCTTCAGCCAGGCCGACCTGGCGCGGCCGATGGCGGAATTCTCCGGCGGCTGGCGGATGCGCGTCGCCCTGGCCGCCAGCCTGTTCGCCGAGCCTGACCTGCTGCTGCTGGACGAGCCCACCAACTACCTCGACCTGGAGGGCGCGCTGTGGCTGGAGGCGCGGCTGCAGAAATACCCGCACACCGCCATCGTCATCAGCCACGACCGCGAGCTGCTGAACAACTCCGTCGACCACATCCTGCACCTGAAGGACGGCAAGCTCGACCTCTACCCCGGCGGCTACGACAACTTCGAATTCCAGCTGTCCGAGAAGCTGCGCCTGCAGGAAGCCACCCGGGTGAAGATCGAGCAGCGGCGCGAGCACCTGCAGTCCTTCGTCGACCGTTTCCGCGCCAAGGCGTCGAAGGCCACCCAGGCCCAGTCGCGCCTGAAGATGATCGCCAAGCTGCCGCCGATGTCGGCGGTGATCGAGGACCGGGTGACGCCCTTCACCCTGCCCTCGCCGGAGCGTCCGCTGGCCCCGCCTCTGCTGCGCCTGGAGGGCGCCACGGTCGGCTATGGCGGGCCGCCGATCCTGAAGCGCCTGAACCTGCGCCTCGACATCGACGACCGCATCGGCCTGCTGGGCGTCAACGGCGCCGGCAAGTCCACCTTCGCCAAGCTGGTGGCCGGCGCCCTGACCACGCAGAGCGGGACCCTGCACCGCAGCCCGCGCCTCAAGGTCGGCTGGTTCCACCAGCACCAGATCGAGGCGATGGACCCCACCGACACCCCGCTGGAGATCATCCGCCGGATCATGCCGCAGGAGAGCGAGGCCAAACGCCGCTCGCGCCTGGCGCAATTCGGCCTCAGCTACGAGAAGGTCGACACCACCGTCGCCAACCTGTCCGGCGGCGAGCGCGCGCGGCTGCTGCTCAATATGGTGGCCATGGAGGCGCCCCACCTCCTGATCCTCGACGAGCCGACCAACCACCTCGATATCGACAGCCGCCGCGCCCTGCTGGACGCGCTCAACGACTACGAGGGCGCGGTGATCCTGATCACCCACGACCGCTCGCTGATGGAGCTGGTCGCCGACCGCCTGTGGCTGGCCGCCGACGGCGGCATCGAGCCCTTCGACGGCGACATGGAGGACTACGCCGCCTTCGTACTGGACCGCGCCCGCCAGGTGGCCCGCAGCCCCAGCCAGGTGAAGGCCCCGGAGCCCGCCGCCCCGCCCCCGCCCGTCTCCAAGCCCAAGCTCCCCACCGGAACCGCCCGCCGCCGCACCGAGGCCGCCGAGACGGCCCTGGCCAAGGCCACCGAAGTCGTAGCCCTAATCGACAGCGCCCTGGCAGACCCCGCCGCCTTCGCCGACCCCGCCAAGGCCGCCGACCTGGGCCGCCGCCGCCAGGCCGCCCAGGCCGCCCTGGACGCCGCCGAAGCCGAATGGATCGCGGCGCTGGAGGCCTACGAGGCGTTGAAGGGGTAGGCGGGAAGTCAGGGGTAGCCGCCAACGGCAGCTTGACGCGGCCCTGCGTCGACGCAGAGCCGCTGTCGCCGGTCAGGTGATGTGCTTGGGGCTGATCGGGTCGGAGCCGGGGAAGCTCTCCTCGAGGGCCTCATCGAGCAGGGCTTCCTGGCGGTCCTCTGAGTGCGCTTCGCGCTCGGCCAGATGGTCGTGCTTCTGGCCTTCCGGCGTCGGTTCGATGTGGCGTGTTTCACCCATGACCAAGTGCGATTCGGGCGTGGGCTCGGCCTTGGGCTCGTCGGACGCATGAGAAAAAACGCGCTTGGCGACGTCTTTGATGGGGTTCGACATGGGGTCCTCCGGATGTGTCCGGCAACAAACCCCTGAGGCCCGGAAGGGTTGCCGTCACCGTTGCCGGAACCTCTACCGCGGCCGCGGTCCCGCCAGCAGGGCCTGCCCCTCGTCGCGCATCCGGCTCTTCACCTTGCCGGCGATCATCGCGAAGATGCCCGGCAGCTGGATTTCCACGCGCACCTCGCGCTCCGCCACGGCGATGGTTCCCGTCACCGTCTGGCCGATGGCCGCCAGCGAGAAACGCAGGGTGTCGCCCTCCCAGGCGCGAGTCAGGTCGCCGACCGCGCCGATCTGGCTGGTCAGGCGCTCCGCGCCTTCGTCGATCCGGCGTCGCGCCTCGACCCGGCCCAGTTCATGCGGAATGGCGACGACGACCGGCTTACTCATGACATCTCAACCACTAAGCCATCCCAATGGGTTCCCGTGAGCGCGCCCCGCGCCTAGTTTCGCGCCATGGAACCGGACAGGAGCCTGCTCGGACAAGGTCCCTACCCCATCACCGGGCCCGTCGCGGTGATCTCCCGCGTGGCCTTTCTGGCGTCGCTCGCCGCCATCGTCATCGCCGTATTCCTGCCGTCTCGCCTGGTGCCGCAGTTCGCACGTTCGCATTACCTGGAGCATTTTGCGGCCTTTTATGTGGCGGGACTGTGCGGTCTGGCCGCCTCGCCGCGGGCCCGGCTGCGCACGGTCTGGGGCCGGCTGTTCCTGTTCACGTCGGGGCTGGAACTGCTGCACCTGCTCGGCGGCGCCAGCTGGCGGACGCTCCTGGACAACTGGGTCGCCGACGTCGGTGGCCTGGCCGCCGCCTTCGCCCCGCTGGCCGTGGCCCGCTTCCGGCGCCGGTTCGAGCCGCCGTCCGCCTGAGCGCGGCTAGAACAGCGTCCAGCGGCTGCGTTCGCGGAGCCGCAGGTTGTTCTGGACATGGCGCACACCATCGATGTCGGCGACGTCCTCGATCCGGCGCTTGTCCTGCTTGTGACGCACGGTGCCGTTCAAGGTGACCTCCGCATCCACAACCGCGACTTCGACGTCGCGCAGGTCGAGCCGCCGCTCGTCGTCGAGCCGTTCCACGATCACCGCCCACAGCACCCGGTCGGACGGCCCGTCGCGGCGGGCGCGCCGATGGTCCGGACCGTAGTCCCATTCCTCGGAGCGCGGGGCCGGCGGGCGTTCGCCGCGGCCGTCGTCGTCGGCGCGGTAGCCGGTCCGGGTCCGTGGGTCGTACCCATAGAGGTTGGAATAGTCGCCCTGGCCGAAATCGCCGCGGTCGCGGTCGCGCAGACGCTGCAGCCGTTCCGCCTCCAGGTCTCTCCAGTCTTCCCGGGGCATGGTCGTCTCCTTAAAACCGTCGCGAACGGGGTGGAAACCTTCCCCTCGCGCTTCGGTTCCAGGCTGGACGCCACGCCGCCACCCGATCTGAGGGACCCCGTGCTGAGCCTAGACCCCGACACGCGAGCCGCCGCCCTGCCCCCAGGCGCCGAGACGGACCCGGCCGTGGCCCGTCAGCGGGGTCAGGGATGGCGGCTCCTCCCCACAGTTCGCTGGGCGGAGTGGCGGCTGGCTGCCGTCATCCTGCTGGGCGCCGCGGCGTTCATACTCTGGCGCGAATTCCACACGCTCAGCCTGGGTCAGGTCGCCGGCGCCATCCGGGCCTGGGGCTGGGGCGCGGTGCTGGCCGCGATGGGTCTCTCAGCCTCCAGCTTCGTGCTCATGGGCCTGGTGGAGTGGCTGGGCCTGCGGTGGGCGGGCGCGCGGATCGCGCTGCCGTCGGCGCTCGCCGGCTCCTTCATCGCCAGCGCCATCGCCCACAGTCTGGGCGCCAACCTGATCGTCTCCGGCGCGGTGCGCGCGCGCTACTACGCCCGCCACGGCGTCACCCTGCGCCAGGTGGCCGCCGCCACCCTGTTCCACGGCTTCTCGTTCACCGTCGGCCTGTCGACCCTGGCCGGGATCAGCCTGCTGCTGGCCTCCAGCCACGACATCGCCGCAGCCAGCCGGATCGCCAATCCGGTGGCGGACGCGATGGGGGTCGTGCTGCTCGCCGGCGTCGGGACCTATGTCGCCCTCTGCGCGCTGCTACGCCAGCCGCTCCGGGCCTTCGGCCACAGCGTCAGGTTGCCGTCGGTGCGCGTGGCCCTGGCGCAGCTGACGATCGGGGCGGTCGACAACGCCGTGGCCGCCGCGATCATCTGGACCCTGCTGCCGCCAGGCGCGATCGGCTACTTCACCTTCGTCGGCGGCTACGCACCCTCGGTGGTGGCGGGGCTGGTGTCGCACGTCCCGGGCGGCGTGGGGGTCTTCGAGGGCTCCCTCTCCGCCCTGTTGAAGGGGCTGGAGCCCGCGGCCCTCGCCGCGGCCTTCCTTGGCTACCGGCTGTTCTTCTTCCTGGCGCCGCTGCTGATCGCCGGCCTGGCGCTGGCCGTCGACACGTTCGGTCAGCCGCGCCAAAGGAAGATCTGAAATAATTCTACTCAAGGGTGCGGCCGGACGCATCCGGGGCGGCCAGTCTCTCGTAACTGCAGTGTCCGCGCATCTCCCAAAACACACGGACACAAACGCGGCGGCGGCCCTGTTCCCCGACAACCGCCACCGTACGCCCCGGCCCCCGCCTCCCGTCGCGGGGCCGGGGGGTACCCAAAAGGGTCGGCC
>NZ_JANXWD010000141.1 GCF_025351295.1 Phenylobacterium sp. | reverse complement strand
GCGCCGCCCGCCAGCGACGCCGCCGCGCCCAGCAGGGCCGCGGCCCCCACGCCGCCCAGCGCCAGCAGCTCCGGACCGCCGGGCGGCAGGCCGCGCCACGCCAGCCCGCCCAGCGTCGCTGCCACGGCCACGGCGAAGACGGCGTGCCACACCACCGCGAACGCCACATCGCTGCGGCGCCGCGCCTTGGCGGATGCGGGGCGGCCCTGGGTCATGCGAATCTGTCGACCCTCCTGGGCCAGGGGGCTGAGACTAGCGGCGAAGCCTGGTCCGCGCGAGCCGGCGCATGCGCGCGCCACGCGCCGAAACAATTTCGTAAGCCGCGTACGCCACCTTGCGGCCGCAGACCTTCTTGCAGCCCCTGACCTTCCGGGCGTATCGCCGTTCCATGTCTCAACCGGCCGACCCCCGAACCGACGCCAACGCCCGCGCGCAAGCCCGGCTCGAGGCGGCGATGGAGGAGCGCAAGCGCTCCTTTCTGCGGATGGTCAGCCATGAGCTGCGCACGCCGCTCAACTCCATCCTCGGCTTCTCCGAAATTCTCAACGCCGAACTGTACGGGCCCCTGGGGGCGCCGCAGTACAAGGAATATGCCGCGATCATCCACGGCAGCGGTCAGAAGTTACTCAAACTCGTGAATCAAGTGTTGGAGATCGCCCGGCTCGAAGGCCGGACCATGGACTTCGCCCTGCGCCACGAACCTGTGGAACTGGCCCTCGACGACGCCCTGGCGACCCTGAAGCCGGACCTGGCAGCGCGCGGGGTGCGGGTGCTGGTGCAGGGGCGCGGCGACCTGCCGGCGGTGCTGGCCGACCCGCGCGGGCTGCGCTCGCTGCTGTTCCACCTGATGCACAACGCCGTCGCCTTCTCGCCGGACGGCGGCCAGGTGACGGTCAGCGCCCAGGCCAGGGGCGAGGTGGTCGAGATCACGATCCACGACGACGGCGACGGCGTCGACCCCGACGACCTGCCGCGGCTGATGGCCCCCTTCGAGCAGGGTGAGAACGCCCTGGTCCGCAAGGCCGAGGGGGCCGGCCTGGGCCTGCCGATCGCCGACCTGACCGCCAAGGCCATGGACGGGCGGCTGAAGCTGACCTCGACGCCGGGCCAGGGCCTGACCGCCACCGTGCGCCTGCCGCTGGCCTGAAACGCGGTTGCGCCCGCGCCACCGCCGCCCTAACTCGCCCATCCATGGCCGCCATCGACGACGCATTGACCGAGCTCACCGACGAGTTCGACCTCCTGGGCGACTGGGAGGAGCGCTATCGCTATGTGATCGAGATGGGCCGCGACCTGGCGCCGCTCGGCGACGCGGAGCGCTCGGACGCCAACAAGGTGCGCGGCTGCGCCAGCCAGGTGTGGGTGGTGACCGAGCCCCGGGCCGACGGGACCCTGGCCTTCCGCGGCGACTCCGACGCCCACATCGTGCGCGGCCTGATCGCCATCCTGCTGCGGCTCTATTCGGGCCGTTCGCCGGCCGAGATCCTGGCCTTCGACGCCAAGGCGGCGTTCGAGGGCCTGGGCCTGACCGGCGCCCTGTCGTCCCAGCGCTCCAACGGCCTGGCCTCGATGGTCGCCCGCATCCGCCGCGATGCCGAGGCGGTGCGGGGTTAGGGCCCCGGCTCCGGAATGAGGGTCAGGCCGCCCGGATCCCGCTGGTCATCGCGCCCATGCCGATCACCGCGTCGTAGCCCAGGATCATGTCGACGTCGGCGCCCTGCGTGGTCAGCGGCAGGCGCATCCAGACGATCGACAGGTGCGAGGCGCCGCGCCAGGCCAGGTTGTGGATCCCCACCCGCGGCCGGCGGTCGTGGACCACCCGGCCCAGCTCGTCGCGCCAGTAGTCGGCCGCCGCGGTATTGTAGACCTCGCCCAGCCGCTGGCCGGTGATCTCGCGGCCATAGACGCCGTAAAGGCCGGTCCCGGCCAGCCGGATGCGGTAGTCGATGGAGGCCCCCGGCAGCACCTCGGTCAGGCTGACGGTGGGCAGCAGCCGGGTCATGTCGCGGGGGTCGAGCCGGCCGCGCACCGGCAGCGGGCCGCCGGCCTTCAGCGAGCTCCAGTAGCTGAACAGCTCCGCATGCGCCCGGATCGCGGCCGTGGGCTTACCGATCTGCGCCGCCATCTGATGAGTCTCTGGTAACAGCTTGGAATCCCGACGAATCACTTCTGGTCTGATCCGCGATTGGGCGGCAAGCCGAAACTGTGATCGTGCCCAGAAGTGATCTGTCCTGCCCAAAACGCAGAACGCCCGCCGGGGTGCGGCGGGCGTTCGAAGATCGCGACGCGATGAGGCCCAGGGTCTTTCCGGATATTGAGTGCGGACCCTAGCGCGTCTTCTTGCGCGGCGCCTGGCGGCCGCCCTGGCCCAGGCCCATCTGCTTGGCCAGGTCCGAGCGGGCCTTGGCGTAGTTGGGGGCGACCATCGGATAGTCCTTTGGCAGGCCCCACTTGGCCCGGTATTCCTCGGGGCTCATGTTGTACTTGGTGCGCAGGTGCCGCTTCAGCGACTTGAACTTGCGCCCATCTTCCAGGCACACGAGGTGGTCCGGGGTGATCGAGCGGCGGATCGGCACCGCCGGCTCCTTCGGCGCGATCTCGACCGTCTCGGTCCCGGACGAAACCCCCGCGAGCGCGCGGTGGACGCTCTGGATCAGGCCTGGAAGGTCCGCGGCGGCCACTGAGTTGTTGCCCACATAGGCGGAGACAATGTCCGCCGTCATCTCGATGACTTCCGACTTTTCGTCCATCTGCTCTTGTTTCCGAAAGGTTCGCGCCGAACGTGACGCTGGAGGACTCACTAGTTGAGTTCGCCGTCATTATCTGGATCGGCCGGTCCACACAACACAGAAATAGAGCAACGGCGACTCTCCTGTCGGGAGAATAAAAGACCTGCGCGACACAAACATTCCACCGCAAATCTACCTGCGCGGTCCGGTGTGCAGCGCAACACGTCGGCCTGGCTGCAAACGAAACGGCGCCCCGTTAAGGGCGCCGTTGGCCGCGTTATTCAATCCTGCAACATTAGCTGAAGGCGGGCGGCGTCCAGTGCGGCCAGATGTCCGGCAGGTCGGTGGAGACCTTGTCGGGGTAATGCGGCGGCCGCTTCTCCAGGAACGAGGTCACCCCCTCGCGGGCGTCTCCGGACTTGCCGCGCGCCTGGATGCCGCGGCTGTCGGCGCGGTGGGCGTCCATCGGGTGCGCCGCGCCGGCCATGCGCCAGATCAGCTGCCGCGTGATCGCCACCGAGACCGGGGCGGTGTTGTCGGCGATCTCGCGGGCCAACGCGCGCGCCGCCGGCAGCAGGTCGTCGGGCTCGTGCACCGAGCGCACCAGCCCCTTCTCGTGGGCCTCGGCGGCCGGGAAGATGCGCCCGGTGTAGCACCACTCCAGCGCCGTCTGGACGCCCACCAGGTGCGGCAGGAACCAGGACGAGGCGGCCTCCGGGTTCAGCCCGCGCCGCGAGAACACGAAGCCGTAGCGCGCGGCGGTCGAGGCCAGCCGGATGTCCATGGCCAGCTGCATGGTCACCCCCACGCCCACCGCCGGGCCGTTGCAGGCCGAGATCACCGGCTTCAGGCTGTCGAAGATCCGCAAGGTCAGCAGCCCGCCGCCGTCGCGCTGCGCGCCCTCGATCCGGCGCGCGGCGTTGTCGGCCTCGCTGCGGGCGTCGTAGTTGAAGGTCTCCGCCCCGCCCGACAGGTCCGCCCCGGCGCAGAACCCGCGCCCGGCCCCGGTGACGATCACCACGCGGACCGCGTCGTCGGCGTCGGTGGCGTCGAAGGCGGCGATCATCTCCTTCATCATCTGGGTGTTGAAGGCGTTCAGCTTGTCGGGCCGGTTCAGCGTGATCGTCGCGATCCCGTCGGCGACGTCATAGAGCAGGGTCTCGAAGGTGGGCATGGGCGCGTCCTCTGTGGCGTTGGACGCATTCCGGTGCGGTTGACGGACGGGAGGTCAAGGGGCCGTTGCGCGCCTGAAAGGTCGGGAAAGCCCGGCGCCCCCTTCCCTCCCCTTCCCGTTCACGGGAAGGCGGCGCCGCTCGCCCAGCGCAGCGAAGAGCGAGGGGTGGGAAGGGCAAGCGGCCGGCAGTGCGCCTACGTCGGCGTACAATCCGCCAGCGACACCTCATGGCCAGATAAGGAGGTCCCCGCCCCGCTCCGAGCGCACCTCCGCCGGCGGTCCGGCCTCCTCGTCGGAAAACGGAAACGGCGGTGCTTCCAGCCCTGCCGCGGACCAGGCGAGCCACGGGCGCCGGCTGTCGTCACCCGCACCCCCCTCAGGCTGGATGTAAGCCCTCGCACAGGCCCATTGCGCGCCCAGGGTCTCCACAAGGCTGTAGAGCACCCGCAGGGCAAGTTCGGGGTCCCGCGAGACTGGACTCTCGTTGTGCAGACCGATGTCCGCGCGGTTCCTGTTCGCCCCGTCCCCGTAGACGCCCGCGCTTACCCCCATGTCGATGCAAAGGGTGTCGTACCGGTTCCTGTTGGCGGACAGGAACAGGTTGTAGCCCTCCTTGCCGACCGGATGCGGATAGCGCGGTGGGTCGAAGCGAGCGCGGCGGTCGATCAGGGCGCCGAGATCCTCCGCGGACATCTCGAGCACCGGCCCGGGGTCACGGCCCGGGCGGATGGCCCGGGCCGCAAGCAGCGGCCACATCTCCCCGTAGGCCGGCTCCAGGTCCCCCAGCCTGCGCGCCAACGCCTGCACGCGCGCGGCGATCGCGACCGGATCTTCCGCCCGCAACGACCAGCCGCACTCAAACTTCCGCGAGTAGTAGTTCGTCTCGTTGGTGAAGGCGCTCATGACTGTAGCTATCTCGCCGGTGTGTATTGGAGTTCAATCGGTTTCGGGATCACGGTCTTCAAGCGCGCCTTGGCGGGCTCTTCCGCGAAATACCAGTCGATGGGCTGGCCTTGAGCGGCGCGAACCTGACGATCCCCTTGCCCGTACAGCGCCCCTTCGACAAGTTTTCCGAAGGTGGAGCGCCAAGCCCGATCGAGGAGCGCTGCATAGCCGGGTCCCTTCGCCTCAAGCAGTTCGTGGCGAGGATCCCAGACGGCGCAACCGTCGAACTTGACCGGCTTCTCACCGGGATTGCGCACAACATAATCGACGCCCCTCGCATGTGTTATCTGCGCGTCGTAGTCCTGCGTTCGCTGGGGGTAGAAACTGTAGCCGGGGTCCAGTTCCCAACTCCCATTCGGATGGCAAGTCGGATCGAGTTCGCGCTCGCCCTTTTTCAGTTGGCTCGCGAGCGGGATTTCGCCGTCGCGCAGACGGTTCTCAGCGCGCGCGTAGGCGCGTGGCTCCGGCGCGTCCTTTCCCTGCATCCGCCGTTGCTGTTCGGCATAGAGGCGTTCGACCTCGGTGGCGTTGTTCGCAACGCTCCCGTCGCCGAGTTGGAACCAGCCGCCTACCTGCGGCTCCACGAAGTTGAGCGGAGACGGTAACCCTGGAAAGTAGGCCGGCCCCAAGGCCGGGTTCATCGCGGGCGGGTATCTGCCGAAAAAGCCGCGGCCCGTCGCGGCGGGCGCCTGGGCCATGCCATCGAGCGGGGGCCCGACCTGAAGTCCCGATGGAGATGGGAGCAGCGCTGGCGGGGGCGCAACTGCTATGCGGGCTTCCCGCCAACGTACGGGGGGATCGACGGCCTGTGCGCCGCTCGGCGCTCGCTCCCCAGCTCTCCAGCGCCTGGGCCCGTCAGGGACCCACACCAGATCGCGATCGCCCACGCTGGTCTCGGTTGGCGGGCTTGCCGGCGGGTGGTCGACGTCATGCGGATCAGGCGTTTCGTCGAAGAAGGCCTCGTCCTTCCGCTGTTTGACTCGCTGGCGTTCCGCTTCGATCTCCGCAGGCGGCCGCCGGTACCATCGGTCCAGGACTTCGCCACTCAGGCTCGCAGGATCAATTTGCCTCATAAATCTACCCCCTGGATTGACTGAGACTCAGGTTCCAACCGACTTCCATTCAGCGCCAGTCAGTGGCCTCGCGGCCTCGCTTGCCCCAGTTCGATCATCGCAGATGCGAAACACTGAGTCAAGAACAAAACACGAACAGTGGGCTGTCCCCGTCAATCGGAAGAGTAGAAACACACGCCACCTTTGCCGTGCGCCACGGGCGCCAAAGCCTGGGCGTGCGGGAGGGGTCGAACCGATCCGCTCGGAGCCAGCGTTATCGGAAGTAGGAGTCTTCGCGGCCATCTACTCCCGGCCTGGTGAGCGGGAAAGGACGCGGGAAACCTTGACATCCGCCTGTTGATGTTCTATCTTTGTTCTCATGGAGCCTGCTCCCCCCGCCCTCACCCCCGAGCACATCGACAGCCTCTTCGCGCTGATGGCCGAGGCCGGCGCGGTGGGCGTGCGCAAGGTGCAGGCG
>NZ_JANXWD010000105.1 GCF_025351295.1 Phenylobacterium sp. | reverse complement strand
CGGCGTTCACGCCTTGGAGCGCGTGGTTCATCAGGATGTGGATGTCGAGATCGGGCACCTCGGCAGCTTGCCCGATCGTGCGGAAGGTCTGCCGAAGGTCGTTGCCGTATTTCGAGAGGGTTTGTTCGCGGTCCTCCCTCTGCTCGGCCAGATGACCATCGACGCCGCCAGCCCCAAAAATCCAGCGCTCGCCAGCTTCGGGAAACATCATTCGGCTGAGGCGGATCGCCCGGATCAGGCAGCGGATCATCGGGCGGGAGAGAGGAATGTCGAAGGCCTTCTTCGACCCGCCCTTTGGCGCCGGGATGTGAAGCATTCGCCGTGCGAAGCTCAGATGGGGCGTCTCGGCCACCTTCAAGGCTCCCGGCCGGCAGCCGGACAGCAGGGTGAATAGGTGGAATTCACGGCGAATTGGGTTCTCAAGCAGGATGAGCTCATCGAACCAGGCGGGGAGGGCCTTTAGCCCCATGCCAGTGTCGCGGCGGCTCTCCTCGTTCCAATCGACGGCCTCAACCGGATTGTCGGCAGGCAGGTAACGGTGCGACTTGCGTGCGTGGTTGTAGATCGCGCGCAACGTCCGCATGGCGCCGTTGGCGATGAACGGCCCATTCTCCCGGGTGATTTCATCGTGGCGGGCCGTGACCAGCGCAGGATCCTCCCCGAGCTCCTTCAGCGGCCGATCACGCCAAGCCTTGAAAATCCGCTCCACGTGGTCGGCGTAGCTCGCGATCGTGCGAGCGCTTCGCCTCTTCCGCACTAGGTGGGCCTCAAGGTATCGCTCCCAGGCTTCCCAGAGGGTGACGCCCGCCTCTGCGGGCTGGGCTTCGACTGTCGGCTCGATCGGCGCCTCAACCTCGGCGGGCTCGATGGCCGGCAGTCCCTTGGCGATCCGGGTGAGGGCTTCCTTGGCCTTCAGGCGGGCGTCTCGGGCGGTCAAGTCGCCAACCACGCCGATAGCCGCGTAGACGTTCTTGCGCTTGCCGTTCTGCCAGCCCTCGCCCTTCACGGTGAAGGTCTTCCGCCGTTTCCCGACGACCACAAGGAAGCCCTTCAACTCTGTGTCGCGGACGACGTACTGCCCCTCAGTCGCCATGGGCAACTTGTCGAGGGACTTGTCCGTGAGGCTCATCTGGAGCGCGGTCACAAAATTTACTCCGGGTTTACTCCGGGGTTTGCGGCCCCGCAGGTTTGTCGGCGACAATGCGACCGGCCCCTATGGTGCCGGATATTGTATTGATTTACAAGATGATTTTGATAGCTTAGGGAGTTCTTGGGCGTGCCCCGGCGAACCCAATCGTGCTCGCTCGAAACATCTACGAATCTGAGGGTCGGACGTTCGAATCGTTCCGGGCGCGCCAATTTTTCTCATTGAAAAATAAACACTAATCGGAAGTCTCGGCTGGGCCTTGAGTGGTCGATTTGGGCTGGGGTACCACCGAGGTACCACGGGAAAGGAAACGCCGGGAAATCGCGGCGTGTCAAAACACCGACTTTCGGGGTCCTGCGTCGCGCGATGAGCGAGATCAGACCTGGCACTCGACCTCAAAGGTATTGCTTCCCGGCCACGTTCTCTACGCCCCTACTCCCCCGCCGAATTCCAAAAATGGGCTGCGCGATCGCCGCGGCGGCGTCGCCGATCGACAGCCAGGCCTGGGCCCAGCCTCTCCCCTACACGCTCACCTGGGTCCCCATCTCCACCACCCGACCGGCCGGGATGTGGAAGAAGTCGGTGGGGTCGGCGGCGTTCTTGGTGAGCCAGATGTAGAGCCGGTCCATGCCGAATGGCAGCAGCGAGCGCGGCGCCCGCACCAGGGTGCGGCGGCCCACGAAGAACGACGTGTTCATGATGTCCATCTTGATCCCGCGGCTGCGCAGAGCCGCCAGTTCGCGGGGCACGTTCGGGCTCTCCATGTAGCCGTGGGTGAGGATGATGCGGGTGAAGTCCGGGCTGATCCGCTCGATCACCGCGCGATCAGCCTCGGCGACGCGCGGGGTGCGCGCGCCGCGCACGCTGACGATCAGGTTGCTCTGATGCAGCACCCGGTTGTGCTTGATGTTGTGGAACAGGGCGGTCGGCGCGCGGGTGGAGTCGGCGGTGAGGAAGACGGCGGCGCCGGCGACCCGGTGAACGGAGCGGGAGCCCAGGATATGCAGCATGTCCTCCAGGGGCAGGTTGTCGCGCTCGACCTTGCGGCGGATAAGGTCTGAACCGCGCGCCCAGGTGGCCATGACGAAGAACAGCGCCGCGCCGATCATCAGCGGGACGAAGCCGCCGGAGAGCACCTTCAGGGCGTTCGCGCCCAGGAAGATGGTGTCGACCACCAACAGCGGCCCCACCAGGGCCAGGGCGGCCCAGAGCGGCCAGCGCCACTTGCGCGTCACCACGATGAAGGCCAGCACGGTCGTGACGACCATGGTCCCGGTGACCGCCAGGCCATAGGCGTGGGCCATGGCGCTGGAGGTGTGGAAGATGCCGACCAGGAAGATGACGCCCACGATCAGCAGCAGGTTGATCTGCGGGATGTAGATCTCCCCCGCCTGGGTCTCGGAGGTCTGCAGCACCGTGAGCCGCGGCAGGTAGCCGAGCTGGATCGCCTGGTTGGTCAGTGAGAAGGCGCCGGTAATCACCGCCTGGCTGGCGATCACGGTGGCCGCCGTCGCCAGCAGCACCATGGGGACCCGCAGCTGCACGGGGGTCATCAGGAAGAACCAGTCGCTGTTCTCGATCGCATGGCCGTGGGCCAGGGCGATCTGGTGCAGGGCGAAGCCGCCCTGGCCCATGTAGTTCGCCACCAGCGCGGGCAGCACGAAGAACAGCCACGACGCCTGGATCGGCCAGCGGCCGAAGTGGCCCATGTCCGCGAACAGCGCCTCGGCCCCGGTCACGGTCAGGAATACCGACCCCAGCACGAAGAATCCGGCGAGGCCATGATGCAGCAGGAAGCCGATCGCATGGTGCGGGCTGATCGCCAGCAAGACCCCAGGCTCGGACGTGATGTGGAAGATGCCGATGCCGGCGATGGCGAAGAACCAGACGACGCAGATCGGCCCGAACCAGCGGCCGACCCCGCCCGTGCCCCGCGACTGAACGAGGAACAGCGCCACCAGGATCGCCAGGCTGGCGGCGATCACGATGCCCTGGGTGACACGGTCGCCGAGCGCAGGCACCGAGCGCAGGCCCTCGATCGCCGACAGCACGGAGATGGCCGGCGTGATCATGGCGTCGCCGTAGAACAGCGCCGCGCCGGTGACGCCAAGCCCGAAGATCAGCAGGGTCCGGCGGCCGACGGCGGCTTCCGCCAGCGCCGCCAGCGACAGGACCCCGCCCTCGCCATTGTTGTCGGCCCGCATCAGGAACAGCACGTATTTGACGGTGACGACCAGGATCAGCGCCCAGAGCGCCAGCGAGACCACGCCCATGACCGCCGCCGGGGTGACGCCCCCGGCCTGGCCCAGCGCCTCGCGGAAGGCGTAGAGCGGGCTGGTCCCGATGTCGCCGAACACCACGCCCACGCTGCCCAGGGCCAGGCCCCAGAACCGCGGGCGGCGGGCATGGGCCAAAGGCGGAGCCGGGCTGTCGATCGTCGTCGCCATCGGAAGGGCCTCATCGCCGCACGCTGCAAGGAAGGGCGAAGATGGGGCCTGAGGGCATAGGAATGCCATGAGGGTGCGCAAACGTGACGATGTCCGATGACGGCATCGCCATGCAACATGGCCCGATGCGCAACGCCCGGCTGCTGATGACCGCCAAGGCCTTCCGGGGCTTCGGGGATGGGTTTACCGGGCTCCTGCTGCCGGTCTACCTGACCAGCCTGGGGCTCGATGCGTTCCGGGTGGGGATCGTGGCGACGGCGGCGATGCTGGGGTCGGCGGGCCTGACCCTGGCCGTGGGGCTGGCGGGGCATCGGGTCAGCGCGCGGAGGCTGCTGCTGCTCAGCTGCGCCCTGATGCTGCTCACCGGCCTGGCCTTCTCCCAGGCGCACGCCTTCTGGCCGCTGGTGATCGTGGCCTTCGTCGGCACGCTCAACCCATCCAGCGGCGACGTCAGCGTCTTCGTGCCGCTGGAGCAGGCGATGATGGCCCACGCCGGGCCCGACGCCGAGCGCACCTCGCGGTTCGCGGCCTACAATGTGGTGGGAACCGTGGCCGTCGCCCTGGGGGCGCTCTCCATCGGCCTGATCGACCCGCTGGCCCGTGCGCTCGCCCGGCCGCGGGGCGACCTGCTGGAGGCCGCCTTCGCGCTCTACGGCCTGCTTGGGGTGGCGGCCTTCCTGGTCTATCGCCTGTTGCCGCACGACACGGCGCAGGCGGCGGAGATCCGCACCGGGCTGGGCCCTTCGAAGCGCCGGGTGTTCCAGCTGGCGGCCCTGTTCAGCCTGGATTCGTTCGGGGGCGGGTTCCTGGTGCAGTCGCTGCTGGCGCTGTGGCTGTTCCACCGGTTCGGCCTGTCGCTGGGCGCGGCCGGGGCGTTCTTCTTCTGGACCGGGCTGCTGACCGCCGGGTCGCAGTTCGCCGCCGGGCGGATCGCCAGGCGCTTCGGCCTGATCAACACCATGGTGTTCACCCACATCCCGGCGAACCTGTGCGTCGTGGCGGCGGCCTTCGCGCCCAGCCTGCCGGTGGCGCTGGGGCTGCTGATCGTCCGCGCGGCGCTCTCCAGCATGGATGTGCCGGCCAGGGTCTCCTACGTCATGGCGGTGGTGACGCCGCCGGAGCGGGCGGCGGCGGCGGGGATCACCAATGTGCCGCGCAGCCTGGCGGCGGCGATGAGCCCGGCGCTGGCGGGCCTGCTGTTCAGCGCCGCGGTCTTTCCCTGGCCGCTACTGATCGGCGGCAGCCTGAAGATCGCCTACGACCTGCTGCTGCTGGCCCAGTTCCAGAAGGTGAAACCGCCGGAGGAGATTTAGGGCCGCAGATCGCGCCGAGCCCCACCCCCGGGCCCGTCATCCCCGGCCTTGTGGATGACAAACGGAAGGGTAGGGCGACCCTACCGCGCCAGCAGTTCGTCCAGCCGTCGGATATCCAGCACCTCGGAGGCGACGCCGCCGTCCAGGCGCATGACCTTGTTGCAGTAGAGCTTGAGCAGCGGCGCCTCGTGGGTGGCCAGCACCAGGATGCCGGCCCGTTCCACCAGCTTCAGCAGCCGCTTGTGGGCCAGCTTCTGAAACTCCGCGTCGCCGACCGCGATCCACTCGTCCATCAGCAGGACGTCGGCCTCGACCGCGGTGGCCGCAGCGAAGGCCAGGCGGGCCTGCATCCCGGCCGAATAGGTCTTCACCGGCATGGCCAGAAACGGCCCGAGGCCGGTGAAGGCGGCGATCTCGTCCATCTTGCCGTCGATGTCCTTCGACGACAGCCCGGCGATGCGGCCGCGCAGGCGGATGTTCTCATAGCCGGTGGCGGTGGCGTCGATGCCGAGGCTCAGGTCCAGCAGGGCGGCGATCCGGCCGTGGACCTCGATGGCGCCTTCGTCGGGCTCATAGGCGCCGGACAGCGCCCGCAGCAGGGTGGTCTTGCCCGAACCGTTGTGACCGATCAGGCCCAGGCGGTCGCCGGCCTTCAGCTGCAGGTTCACGCCCTGCAGGGCGGTGACGTCGGTGATGCCGGCGTGGCGGCCCAGGGCGCCGCCGACGGTGACCCGGGCGATGGCCTTCTTCAGCGACTTGGCGTCGACGCCATAGACCGGGAAGCGCAGCGTCAGGTCGGTGCAGGTGATGGAGACGGGCGCAGGCGTCATAGGTAGTGGACGATCCGGCGGCGGGTGCGCGCGAAGATGGCGAAGGTGAAGGTCCAGCCGACCACCGCCATGGTGACGAGGACGATGTAGCTGAGCGGGGCCACAGCCTGGCCGAGCAGCGGCGCGCGGACCGCCTGCAGCAGGTGGTAGAACGGGTTGAAGTCCAGCACTGCGCGGTGGGCGCCGAACTTGTCGGCGGGCCAGAACACCGGTGTCATGAAGATCGCGAACTGCATGACCGAGACCACGATCTGCGGGATATCGCGGAACCGGGCCGAGGCGATCCCGGCCAGCATCGACGCCCAGCTCGCATTGGCCAGCATCAGCCCGATCCCGACGAGGGCGAGCAGCGGATGGGCCATGCGCCAGTAGCCATAGTAGGCCAGCACCGCGACCACGATCACCAGGTGGTGGCCCAGGTTGATCAGGGTCCGGAACATGGTGCGCCAGACGAAGGTGAACATCGGCAGGCTGGTCTGCGACAGCATGCCGGCCGCCTGCACGAAGGTGTCGCAGCCCTCGTTGATGGCCCCGGTCATCACCCCGAAGAACACGATCCCCAGCGCCACGTAGGGCAGGAAGGTCTGCAGCGCGATGTGGAAGAGGTTGGCGTAGACGAAGCCGATCCCCAGCACCATCAGGCCCATGCTGAGCGTGATCCAGAACGGCCCGAGGATAGAGCCGCGGTAGCGCGACCCCACGTCATGCGTCGCCAGCGACCAGGCCAGGCCGATTCGCTGGAAGGAGGTCCGCAGGTCCCGCAGCGCCATCTGCAGCTGGAACAGCGTCCCGCGCTGTCCGGTCCGCAGCATGTGGGTGGCGGTTTCCAATAGCCTCTCCCGAAAGAAGGCGTGGCAGGTAACAGCGAGGGCGCCGGGGCGCAAGGATGGCGCCAGCCCCTGCACGGATGCCGCACGCCCGCGTTTTGCCACGGCGCGGCCTTCCATGTTAGCCCCGGTCGTGGCCAGAGCCGTAAGCATGACGTCCATCGACCGACACGCCTCGGCGCTGTCCCTTGAGGGGGCGGGCGTCTGGCTGGTCGTGCCCTGCTACAAAGTGCGCGGCCACATCCTGCGCGTCATCAAGTCCACCCCCTCGTGGTTCGAGGGCATCGTCTGCGTCGACGACGCCTGCCCGGAGAACTCCGGCGACTTAATCGAGGCCGAGAACACCGATCCGCGGGTGGTGGTGATCCGGCTGGCGAAGAACCAGGGCGTCGGCGGGGCGACGCTGGCCGGCTATGCCGAGGCCGCCCGGCGCGGCGGCCGGGTGCTGATCAAGGTCGACGGCGACGACCAGATGGATCTGCACTACGCCGCCCAGCTGGTCGCCCCGATCCTGCTGGGCGAGGCCGACTACGCCAAGGGCAACCGCTTCACCTCGATCAGCCACCTGACGACGATGCCGACGGTCAGGGTGCTGGGGAACGCCCTGCTGAGCTTCGCGGCCAAGCTTTCGACCGGCTACTGGAACATCTTCGACCCCACCAACGGCTACACCGCCATCGAGGCCAACGTCGCCCGGCTGGTGATGGAGAAGCGGGTGTCGCGGCGGTTCTTCTTCGAGACCGACCTGCTGTACCACCTGGGCACGCTCAGGGCCGTGGTGCGCGACGTGCCGATGCCGGCCCGCTACGCCGACGAGGTCTCCAACATCCGCATCGGCCAGATCGTCGGGCCCTTCGCGCTCAAGCACCTGCGCAACTTCGCCCAGCGGGTGGTCGGCCAGTACTTCATCCGCGACTTCAGCGCCGCCAGCCTGGAGCTGGTGTTCGGGACCTTCTTCCTGCTGTTCGGGGTGGGCTACGCGCTGAGCTACCTGGCCAACCGGCTGCCGGGGCAGGCGGCGTCGCCGGGCGTGGTGATGCTGGCCGCCCTGCCGGTGATCCTGGGCGCGCAGTTCCTGCTGCAGGCTATGAACTTCGACGTGCTGAACGTGCCCAGCCGGCCGATCCATCCCTACCTCAACGTGCTGCGCGAACTGGAGACCGAGGCGTGAGTCCGACTGCCCTTTCGCCCAAGGACCTCGCCCTCTGCAGCGTCTTCGCCGTGGCCCTGCCGCTGGGCCAGATGCTGTTCAAGTGGGGCGCCGTCTACGACAAGGGCCTTACCGGGCCGTTCCTGCTGCGGGTGACGCAGAACTACCCGCTGATCGGCGCCTTCGCCTGGTACGGGGTGACGGCGCTACTGTGGTTTTATGTGCTGACCCGCGTGCCGCTGTCGCTGGCCTACGGGTTCTCGCTGATCGGCTCCTGCCTGGTGCCGCTGGCCGGGTGGCTGGTGTTCAAGGAGCCGGCGAACTGGAGCATGGGCCTGGGCTACCTGCTGATGGTGGCCGGCCTGTTCCTGATCGTGCGGCCGGCGTGAGCGAGGCGATCCGCTCCCCGGGGTCCGCGGCGCGCTGGACCTACCGGCTGGTGATGCTGGGGGCGCTGGCCCTGATGCTGCGGCTGAACTGGCCGGGGCACCTGTCCGTCGACTCGGTGCTGGCCCTGCACGAGGGCCGCTTCCATCTGCGCGAGACCTGGAACCCGGCGATCTTCGGCTGGCTGCTGGGCCAGGCCGATGCGGTCGTGGAGGGAACCGGCCTGGCCGTGGCGATCAGCGGGGCGCTGCTGTTCGCGGCCTGGGCGGTGCTGGCGCAGCTGCGGCCGGTCACCAGCTGGCTGGCGCCGATCGTGGCCCTGGCCGCCGTCGCCCTGCCGCAGGTGATGATCTATCCCGGCATCGTCTGGAAGGACGTCTGGTTCGCCGAGTGCTCCATCGCCGGCTTCGTGGCCCTGGCGCTGGCGCTGAGGAGCGGCGTCGCCGCGCCCCGGTGGGCCTGGCTGCTGGTCTCGGCGCTGTTGTTCGCCGTGGCGGGGCTGCTCCGG
Source organism: Phenylobacterium sp. (assembly GCF_025351295.1). GTDB lineage: Bacteria > Pseudomonadota > Alphaproteobacteria > Caulobacterales > Caulobacteraceae > Phenylobacterium. Next base: position 144,374 of record NZ_JANXWD010000105.1, on the reverse strand, counting down.
CAAAATGGCCTGATCCTGGCTGCGCCAGCCGCCATCGCCATCGCCTGGGCGGGCTGGCCGCGGGGCCGGGTGCGCAGCGCCGGCGGGGCTGTGGCCTGGCTGGTGCTGGTGGCCGCCGCGACGTTTGCGCTCAGCGTCTACGCCCAGCCGCAGGGCGTCGACGAGCCGGACGACGCCGGCGCGCGCGGCGTGCGCATCGTCCAGACCTACGATATCGCCGCCGCCGTCACCCGCACGCCCCTGCCGCTCAGCCACATCGACCGCTTCGATCCCACGCTGGACGACTTCATCCGTTCCGAGGCGCCCAAGGTGTTCTCGCCCACCCGGGTCGACACCCTGGACGACGACAGCGCGCTGAACGACCGGATGCTGCAGGTGCCGTCCGACGTGCTGCGCGCCGAGTGGTTCGACCTGATGCGCCAGCACCCCGGCCTCTATCTGAAGGTCCGGGCCGAGGACTTCCGGCAGGTGTTCGCGACGCCGGAGATCGACCGGTGCCTGCCGATCTACGTCGGCATCGACGGGCCGGCGCCGGCCATGCACGACCTGAAGCTGAAAACCCGCCGGGCGGTCAACGACGGGCGGCTCTACAACTATTCCACCTGGTACATGGACACCCCGGCGCTATCGCACATCACCTATGCGGCCATCGCCCTGATCGTCGGCCTGGTGTTGCTGTGGCGGCGCGATCCGGCAGACCTGGCGATGGCGGCGTTCATGGCGGGCGCGCTGGGGTTCGCGGCCAGCTTCTTCGTGATCTCGATCGCCTGCGACTACCGCTACCTCTACCTGCTGGACATGGCGGCGATCACCGGGGTGCTCTACCTGGCGCTGGACCCGCGGATCAGTCGTCCGCCAGAGCGGCGTCAAGCTCGGCATTGACCTGGGCCATGGCGGCCATCGCCTGGTCCAGCCGCCCGGCCGCGGTGCGCCAGCCGGCCTCCAGCGCCTTGCGCTCGCGGGCCATGTCCGAGCGCAGCGCCTGCTCCAGGGCCGCGGCTACCGCCAGCTGGGCGCGAGCCTCCAGCAGTTCGGCGCGGGCGGCGGCCAGGTCGCGGGCGGCGGGCGAGACCAGCATGCCGATCTCCTTCGCCCGCTGGGCCAGCTTGGCCGCCGCGCCGTCCAGCGCGCGACGCTCGGGATCGCCGCCGGCCGCCCTGGCCTCGAACCAACCAAACACCGCCTGCGCGATCTCGCCCGCCCAGCCCAGGTCCGTCAGGCCCGCATCGCCGGCGTTGTGGCGCAGGTCGGGGGTGAGGAAGCTGTCGATCTGCGCGGCGGCGGCCGGCGTCAGGTCCGGCAGCGGCGTCTCATGGGCCGCCTCGATCCGCGCCGTCTCCGCCCGCCAGTCGGTCAGCAGGGCGTCATAGCCCACGAAGGCGCGCGGCAGGTCGCGGGTATAGGCCTCGGCCGCCAGCATGTAGGCGCTCCAGACCAGCACCGACTTCTCGGCGGCGAAGCCGTCGCGCCGCCCCAGCGATCCGGCCACCGCCAGCGGATGGCGCACCGGGATCACGCAGCGCGCCGCCACCCTGCGCTCGGCCAGCACGCTCAGCCACAGCGGCAGCAGCACCGTCGCGCGAGGGTCCTTCATCAGCGGCCAGGCGGCGGGCCCGAACTCCTCGTCGAACAGGGCGACGGCGCGGGCGCGCCACAGCGCCTCCTCGGCCTCCGGCAGCGGCCGGAACGGAAAGGCGAACGGGTCGTCCCAGGCCGAACCGGCGGCGCGCAGCCGCGCGTCGTTGAACACCGCGATCTTCCAGGGCTCGAAGTAGCCTTTCGCATTGTGCTCGTCGCCCGGCATGACGTTGGCGGGCAGGGAACAACCGGCCAGCGCCAGCAGCTGGGTCACCGCCGAGGTGCCGGAGCGATGCATGCCCAGCACCAGGTAGGCGGTGCGCGGCGCCGATGTCGCGGGAACGGGGCTCGCGGGAACCGGTGGCGTGGGACCCGGGGTCTGGGGCTGGGGCTTGCGGCTCATCCTGGGGTCGGGTCCTACGGGCCGGCGCGGGCCGCCGCAAGCGGTTGATCGGGGTCGCCATCTGTTGCACACCAGCGCTCGCCGCCGCTGCAGGAACCGGAACTCCATGGCCGTCACGGCCCCAGACGAAGACGTCCACAAGGTGATCGCGGCGGCTTTCGATCCGGATTTCTACGCGGCGATCTACACCGACCTGCCGCCGGACATGGCCCCCTTCTGGCACTACAATGCCCAGGGCTGGCGCGAGCCGCGCGACCCGGCGCCCTGGTTTTCCGCCCACCATTACCTGGCCGACAACCCTGACCTGAAGCTGGGCAAGGTCGACGCGCTGTTCCACTTCCTGACCGTCGGCCGCCACGAGGGCCGGGAGGTCCGCCCCTCGCACCACGCCGCCGCCTACCTGGGCCGCATCGACTGGGCGCCGCCGCCGTTCCGCTTTGAGGCCTTCACCCGGGGGCCGCCGCCGGGCGCGCGGACCGGCCCAGCCACCCCCGCCGCGCCCACGATCTCCAAGGCCGATGAGCGGGCCGCCGTGGCCGGAGCGTTCGACGCGGCCTTCTATCGGGCGATCAATCCCGACGTGGCCGCCTCGGACATGGCGCCGCTGGACCACTTCCTGCGGACCGGCTGGCTGGAAGGGCGCGACCCGACCCCGGGCTTCTCGGTGTGCGACTATCTGGAGGCCTATTCCGACGTGGCCGCCTCGGGCGTGAATCCCTTCGCCCACTACCTCCTGGCCGGCCGCGCAGAGGGGCGCCAGGCGCGCCACGACCTGGGCTTCCGCTATGACGTGATCGCCCGACTGCAGCCGGTGGCGGCCCGCCTCGCGGCCTCGATCGCCAAGTCCGCGACCTTCGCCGCCGGCCCCGCCGCCGCCCTCGCCGAGGGGCTGGGGACGCTGGGCGACCTGCACATCAGCGTCAGCCACGACGACTACCTGGAACACTCCGGTGGCCTGCAGCTGTGTGTACGGCGCGAGGCGGCGCGGTTCGCGGCGTTGGGCGTCGACCACTTGCACCTGCACCCCGCCGCGCCCTGGCAGCTCGTCCGCGCCGAAGACGAGCCTGCGCCATTGGGGGTGATGCTGAATGGCCAGCGGCTCGGCGTCTATGCGCCGGCGACGATCCGCGACGTCCTGGGCGGCGCCACGTCCAACCCGGGCCGGCGCAGCTTCGCCATCCACAGCCTGCTGGGCCATGCGCCGGACGCCACCGCCGACATCCTGGAGGCGGCCGGGCTGACCGAGGGGTTCTTCTGGCTGCACGACTTCGCCAGCCTGTGCGCGGGGGTTCATCTGCTGCGCAACGACGTCGCCGACTGCGCCGCGCCGCCGGCCGACAGCGCCGGCTGCGGGGTCTGCGCCTACGGCCCGTTCCGCGCCCGGCACACAGCCGCGCACGCCCGGCTGTTCGCCCGGCTGGGGCTGAGCGTGGCGGCGCCCTCGCAGACCACGCTCGACTTCTGGCGCGGCCATGGCCAGCTGTCCGCCCGCGAGACCGTGGTCCTGCCTCATGCCGAGCTGCGGCCGCGTGGCCTTGCGCCGAAGGTCGCCAAGCATCGCCCGTTCCGCCTGGCGTTCGTAGGCATGCCGGCCCCGCTCAAGGGCTGGCCGATCTTCCGCGAGCTGGCGGAGCGGCTGGCCGGCGACCCGCGCTACGACCTCCACCACCTGGGCGGCCGGCCCGACCCGGCCACCCCGGCCACCTTCCACCCGGTGGTGGTCACCCCAGACCAGCCGCAGGCCATGCAGGACACCCTTGAGCTGCTGGAGATCGATGCGGCGCTGATCTGGCCGCTCTGCCGCGAGACCTTCTCGTTCACGGCCTACGAGGCGGCGGCGTCCGGGGCGGCGGTGATCACCGGGCCGGACAGCGGCAATGTGGCGGCCTTCGTGGCGGCCTCCGGGCACGGGCGGGTGCTGGACGACGAGGCGGCGCTGTTCGCGGCCTTCGCGTCCGGCGAGATCCTGGCCCTGGCACGCAGCCGGCGGCGCGCGCGGCTCTACGACCTGGCCTACAGCGGCCTCACGGGCGACCTGGTCGCGGCTGGGGCCTCGGCATGAGGCGGCTGATCGCCACCGCCGCCGCGCGGCTGGGCCGGCGCGCGCCCGCGCCGCAGCTGCACACCGACCACGCCATCGCCGCGCGCGCCTTCGACGCGGCCTTCTACCTGAAGTTCAACCCCGACGTGGCGGCGAACGGCGGCGATCCGCTGGACCACTTCATGGCCTTCGGCTGGCGCGAGGGGCGCGACCCGACCCCGGACTTCTCGGTCCGCGCCTATCTGGCGGCATTCCCGGAGGTGGCGGCCTCAGACGCCAACCCGTTCGTCCACTACCTGGCCTCGGGCCGGCCGCGGGTGCTGGCGCCGGAGCCGGTGCTGGGCTTCCGCCACGAGCTGATCGAGCGGCTGGTCCCGATGGAGACGCGGATCGCGGTCGCCATGACCGGCGAGGTCGCGGCCGGGTCGCAGGCCGATCTTTCCGCCGCCCTGGCCACGTCCCGCGACGGGCTGCGCCGGCTGCACGTGACCTTCAGCCATGACGACTACACGGCCCACGTCGGCGGCCTGCAGCTGGCCATCCAGCGCGAGGCGGCGCGGCTGGCGGAGCTGGGCCGCGACCACCTGCACCTGCACCCCGCCGGACCCTGGCCCGTCGTGCGCACCGCCGACGACCCGGCCCTCCTGGGCGTGATCTGGAACGGCAAGGCGGTCGGCTTTTTCCCGGCGACGGCGGTGGCGGACGGGCTGGCCGGGGCCGGCCAGCCCGTGGCGCGGACCTTCGCGATCCACAGCCTGCTGGGCCACACCGCCGACGAGACCGCCGATATTCTCGCGGCGGCCGGGCTGAACGAAGGCGTCTTCTGGCTGCACGACTTCGCCAGCGTCTGCGCGGGCTTCCACCTGCTGCGCAACGATGTGGAGGACTGCGCCGCCCCGCCGCCGGACAGCGCCGCCTGCGGCATCTGCCTCTACGGGCCCTGGCGCGGCCGGCAGATGGCCGGGCACGCCCGGCTGTTCGAGCGCCTGGCGCTGACGGTGGCCGCGCCGTCGCAGGTGACCCTGGACCTCTGGACCCGCGCCGCAGGCCTGCCGGGCGCCGCGACCGTCGTCCTGCCGCACGCCGTCCTGACACCCAGGGGCCCCGCGCCCATTCCCGCCAGCCCGCGCCCGTTGCGGATCGCCTTTGCGGGCCTGCCGGCGGCGCACAAGGGCTGGCCGATCTTCCAGGCGCTGGCCAGCCGCTTCGCCGACGACCCGCGCTATGAGTTCCTGCATCTGGGCGCACGCCGCGACCCCGCCGCCCCGGCGCGCTTCACGCAGGTCGCGGTCACCGCCGCCAACCCGCTGGCCATGCAGGAGGCCCTGGAGGCCGCCGAGGTCGACGTGGTTCTCCTGTGGTCGCTGTGCCGCGAGACCTTTTCCTTCGTGGCCCATGAGGCCGCCGCCGCCGGCTGCGCGGTGCTGACCGGCCCGGACAGCGGCAATATCGCCGCCTTCGTCGCCCAGACCGGCCACGGCCGTGTGCTGGCCGGCGAGGCGGCGCTGCGGGCGGCGTTCGAGACCGGCGAGCTCCTCGACCTGGCCCGCGCGCAGCGGCGGCCGATGCTCTATGACCTGGCCTTCAGCGCCCTCACCCTCGACCTGAGCTCATGAACGTCCTCTGCTATTCCAGCTTCACCTTCTCGTACCTGAACCGGGCGCGGGTGCTGTTCCAGACGCTGCGCCAGCACCGCCCGGACTGGGAGCTGGCCGCCCTGATCACCGACCGGCCGCCGGAGGGCTTCGTCTTCGATCCGGCGACCGAGCCGTTCGACCGGCTGGTCTGGGCCAGCGACCTGAATATCCCGGACTTCGACAGCTGGCTGTTCAAGCACGACGTGGTCGAGGTCTGCACCGCGGTGAAGGGACCCTTCCTCCACCAGGCCTGCGGCTGGGGCTTCGACGCGGTGATCTACATGGATCCCGACACCGCCGCGCTCGCCAGCCTCGAGCCCCTGGAGGCGTGGCTGGAAAACCACGACATCCTGCTGACCCCGCACCTGGTGGACGCCAACACAGACGACGTGGCGATCCGCGACAACGACCTGTCGGCCTCGCGCACCGGGATCTTCAACCTGGGCTTCGTGGCCATCCGCACGACCGGGGAGGGCGCGCGGTTCGCCAGGTGGTGGAACGACCGGCTGCTCGACTACTGCTACGACGACATGCCCAACGGGATGTTCGTGGACCAGCGCTGGTGCGACCACGTCCCGGCGCTGTTCGACAAGGTCAAGATCATCCGCGACCCCGGCTACAACGTCGCCAGCTGGAACCTCTCGACGCGAACCGTGACCGTCGAGAAGGACGGCCGCATCACCGTCAACGGCGCGCCGCTGCGGTTCTGGCACTTCACCAAGCTGGGGCCGCTGGGCGACACCATGACCCGTCGCTACGCCGGCCGGAACTTCCCGGTCTATGAGATCTGGAGCTGGTACAAGCGCCAGGTGAGTGCGGCCACCGACCCGGCGATCCCCGAGCGCTGGTGGGCGTTCGGCGCCTATGAGGACGGCCGCCCCATCGCCAAGCGCGAGCGGGTGCTCTATCGCGAGCGTATCGACCTGCAACAGGCCTTCCCCAACCCCTTCGCCTCCGGGCGCGGCAGCTTCCAAGAATGGCTCGAACACGAAGGCGCCTGACGCCGGGGGACGCTGCGCCGGCCGCCGTCGAGGCGACCGACCCCGCCCTGCCGGCCCTGCTGGAGAAGGCGCACGCCGTGGCCGCCAAGGTCGGCCGGCTGCAGCGCGACTTCGCCGGCGCCCACCGCCTGGCCCACCAGGCCCAGGTGCGCGAGGCCCTGACCCGCACCGAACTGACCGTCGCGCTGAACGAGACCCTGGCCGCGCGGGCCGAGCTGGAGGGCCGCCTGCGCGAGCAGGCCCTGGCCGGCTATCAGGCGCGCGGCGGCGCCATCCGCCTGCGCCGCCACAACCGGCTGAGCCAGGCGCTGGACAAGGTGCTGGCGCGGCTGGGCCCGGCGGGCGGCCGCGTGGTCGTCGCCCGCGCCGGGGTCGGGCGCGTGCTGTTCGACCCCGCCTGGTATCTCGCCGCCAACTCGGACGTGGCGGGGTCGGGCGTGGCGCCGCTGGTCCACTACCTGGTCGCCGGGGCGCGCGAGGGCCGGGACCCGCATCCGCTGTTCGACGCGGCCTGGTATGCCCGCGAGAACGCCCATGAACTGGCCGCCACCAGCCTGAGCGGCCTGGAGCACTATGTCCGCGCCGGCGCCGCGCGCGGCCGCAGCCCACACCCGCTGTTCGATGTGGGCCACTACCTGGCCCAGGGCCCGGCGCTGGCCGACGGCGAGGACCCGGTGTCGCACTACCTGCGCGAAGGCGCCCGCCTGGGGCGGGCCCCGCACCCGCTGTTCGATCCCGCCTGGTACGCCGCCCAGGCGCCGGAGGCGGGCGCAGCGGGTGGGCTGCTGCACTACCTGACCGCCGGCTGGCGCGCCGGCTTGACGCCGCACCCGCTGTTCGATCCGCGCTGGTATCTGGCCCAGCACCCCGAGGTCGCCGAGGCGGGGCAGGAGCCGCTGACCCACTTCCTCGCGGTCGGCGGGTTCGCGGGCCTGAGTCCCAGCCCCTGGTTCGACCTGCCGCACTATGTGGCGGCGCGGGGCGGCGGGCTGGCGCCGGGGGCCAATCCGCTGGTCGACTACCTGCAGGGCGGCGCGTGGGCGGTGGCCGAGGCGCGGCCGGGGTTCCCGGGGGCGGCCTACCTGGCGGCGCGGCCGGACCTGGTCCGCGCCGGGCTCACCCCGCTGGAGCACTGGGCGCGGCGCGGGGGTCGCTGAACGCCGCCTCCAGGCCCAGCGCCGCAAGCTGGCGGCGCACCTCGTCGTAGTACTCCGGCACATAGTGGAACGGGCTCAGGCCCCAGCGGTGGGTCGGATCGGCCAGCCGCTGGGCGTCGGCGTCGATCCGCGCCATCGGCGGCATCAGCGCCGCGAAGGCCGCCTCCTGGCGTTCGAGCAGGGCGTTGTAGGCGGCGATCTCCGCGGACTGGCCGCTCAGGATCTCGACATCGCGCACCGGGGCGATGCGGCCGTCGGGCAGCCGCTGGTCGCTGGCCCAGCGCGCGCCGTGCAGGATCGGCCGGGCCCGGGCCAGCGGCGTCGCGCGCACCACGGCGGCGAACTCGCCGGCCGCGTCGAGCCACAGCCGCTCGCACGCGGCCGATAGCCGCGGCGCGGTCCGCGCCCGGCGCAGGGCGGGCCGCGACCGGTAGCCGCTGCGCTCCAGTTCGGCGCTGTGGGTGACGATCGACCCGCCCGCCGCCAGCAGGTCGAACCGCTCGTCAATGAAGTCGAAGATCAGATGGGTCGGCTGGAACGCCACGAGGCGGGCCAGCGCGGTCTTCTGCAGATCGGCCGCCACGGCGTTGTGCTCATGCCGATGCAGGTCGCCGGGCGGCTGGCGCGCGGGGCGAAACCCCTCGACCGGGGCGGCCAGCAGGCTGGGGAAACTGGTGCGCGAGATGTACAGCAGCGCTTCGGCGCCCCCGCCATGGATTGGCCACAGGTCGCGGGTAATGCAGCTGCCGACGATGGCGATTCGGGGGGCGATCCTCGGCATTGGGCTCCTGGCGACGGGGGTCCGACCCGCTGTCTAGCATGGGCGGGAGTCATGAATCGTCGCATTGACAAGGCAGGGGCCGCCAATCATTTACGCCGCCGTTCCGCGGCAGCGGCCTGAAGGCGATACTTCCACCGCGTTCACCTTTTTTGGCTAAGTTTGGTGTATCAGGCCTTTACGGTCTGACGGACGGCTTTGGACGAAGATGAAATTCCTCACGTTCCTCACGAACCTGCCTGACAACGTCCTCGGCCGCGCCCTGCGCGACGGGTACAAGCCGGCCGCGGTGGCCTTCAGTTTCAGCCTGGTCTCGAACCTGCTGTACCTGGCGATGCCGCTCTACACCTTCCAGATCTACGGCCGGGTGATGACCAGCCAGAGCCAGGCGACGCTCTGGATGCTGACCATCGTGACCCTGTTCGTGTTCGCGATCTCCAGCGTGATCGACGACTTCCGCGCCCGCATCCTGATCAACTACGGCGTGGCGCTGGACCAGCGGGTGTCGGGCCGAGTGTTCACCGCCCTGTTCGACGCCGCCGTGCGCGGCGACCCCGGGGCGCGCGCCCAGGCGCTGCGCGACCTGGACCAGTTCCGCCAGTCGCTGACCGGCATCGCCGCGGCGGCGTTCTTCGACGTGCCGTGGATTCCGGTGTTCGTGGGCGTGCTGTTCATCATCGACCCGCTGGTGGGCGTGGTGACCGTGGCCGGGGCCGGCATCCTGTTCCTGCTGGCGGTGGCCCAGGCGCGGGCTACCCAGTCGGCGCTCAAGGACGCCGGCGAGGCGGCGCTGAAGAGCTACGCCTTCACCGACGCGGCGCTGCGCAACGGCGAGGTGGTGCGCGCCATGGGCATGCTGCCGACCCTGGGCCAGGCCTGGGCGATCCACCGCGCGGTGACCATCGAGCGCGGTGCGGCGGCCGCCGAAGCCTCCAACATGTACACCGACATCATCAAGGCGGTGCGCATGGGCATGCAGGTGCTGATCGTGGCGATCGGCGCCTATCTGATCATCAAGGGCAAGATCCACTCGGGCATGCTGTTCGCCAACATGATCCTGGCCAGCCGCGCCCTGCAGCCGATCGAGAAGATCGTCGGCTCCTGGGATCCGCTGAACAACATGTTCCGTGCCTACACGCGGCTGAACACCCTGCTGTCCAAGGCCGAGGCGCCGTTCTCGGCGACCGCCCTGCCGCGGCCGGTGGGCAAGCTGTCGGTGGAGGGGGCCAACTTCGCCCCGCCCGGCGCCCAGAAGCTGATCTTGGCCAACATCAACTTCACCCTGGAGCCCAACGAGGTGCTGGGCGTGATCGGTCCCTCCGGCGCCGGCAAGTCGACCCTGGCCCGCCTGCTGGTCGGGATCTGGAAACCGCTGCAGGGCGTGGCGCGCCTGGACGGCGCCGACGTCTTCACCTGGGACCGCGCCGACTTCGGCCGCTACGTCGGCTACCTGCCGCAGGACACCGAGTTGTTCGCCGGCACCGTGCGCAACAACATCGCCCGCTTCCGCGACGGCGTGACCGACGAGGAGGTGGTCCATGCGGCCCAGCTCGCCGGGGTGCACGAACTCATCCTTCGCATGCCGAAAGGCTACGACACCGACGTGGGCGAGGGCGGCGTGGTGCTCTCGGCCGGCCAGCGCCAGCGCGTGGGCCTGGCCCGCGCCATGCTGGGCAAGCCGGCCTTCGTGGTGCTGGACGAACCCAACGCCAACCTCGACGCCGAGGGCGAGGAGGCGCTGATGGGGGCCATCGACGCGATGAAGGCCAATGGCGCCACCGTGGTGATCATCTCCCACAAGCCGGGCGTGTTCCGCGCGGCCGACAAGATGCTGGTGCTGCGCGAGGGCCGCGTCGAGTTGTTCGGGCCGCGCGACCAGGTGCTGGCGCGGCTGATGAAACCGGCCGGCGCGCCGCCTGAAGTGCGCGCGGTGGAGGCCGGCCGATGAAACTCGATCTCAAGCCGATCCGCCCGGGCGGCTATGTCGTCCCCACCTTCGGCGGCGGCGACGACCAGGGGCCGATGGCCCCGGAGCTGCAGCATCGCCTGCGCAAGCCGATGGTGGTCGGCGCGGGCATCATCGGCGCCTTCGTCGTCGGGCTGGGCCTCTGGGCCTCGGTGGCGGAGCTCGCCACCGGCGTCTCCGCCCCGGCCGAGGTGCGGGTCGATTCGCAGAAGAAGACCCTGCGGCCCAAGGAATCCGGGACCGTGCGGCAGATCCTGGTCCACGAGGGCCAGCGCGTCGCCGCCGGCCAGCCGCTGCTCACTTTCAACGACGTCGAGGCGCGCGCCGCCGTCGACGTGCTGCAGAACCAGTACGACACCTTCATCGCCCAGAAGGCGCGCTTCGCCGCCGAGGCCACCGGCCGCGCGTCGATCGAGTTCCCGCCCGAACTGACATCGCGGGTGGCCGATCCGCAGGTGGCGACCCTGATCCGCGACCAGCAGTTCCTGTTCTCCACCCGCCAGCAGCTGCTGGTCAGCCAGGCCGCGGTGCTGAGCCAGCGGATCGAGCAGCAGCTGACCCAGATCCAGGGCTCGCAGGCGCAGGTCGACGCCACCGTCGAGCAGCAGCGGCTGACAGAGGAAGAGCTCGACGGCTATCGCAAGCTCAACGAGCAGGGCTTCGCGCCCAAGACCCTGATCCTGCGCTATGAGCGCAGCCAGTCCGAACTGGCGGGCCGCAAGGGCCAGCTGGTCGCCGACATCGCCCGCCTCAAGCAGCAGATGGGCGAGACCCGGATGCAGCTGACCTCGATGCGCGACGAGCGCGAGAGCCAGTCGGCCGAAGGCCTGCGCGACAGCGAATCGAAGCTGTCGGACGTGATTCCCCGGCTCACCGCGGCGCGCCAGACGCTGGACGGCAAGGTCGTGCGCTCACCGGTGGACGGCTACATCTTCAACCTCACCGCCTTCACGGTCGGCGGCGTGGTCGGCGCGGGCGAGGTGATCATGGACGTGGTGCCGGCCGGCACCCCGCTGACCGTCACCGCGATGATCAAGCCGGAGGACGTCGACGAGGTCCATGTGGGCCAGAAGGCCAAGATCCGCCTGACCGGCCTGAACCAGCGGTTCAACAACCCGCTGGACGCCGCCGTCACCGTGGTTTCGGCGGATCGGATGCAGAACGAGAAGACCGGCACGGCCTTCTACCGGGTCGATCTGGTGCTGGCGCCGAGCGAGTTGAAGAAGCTCAAGAAGGGCGTCAAGCTGACCCCGGGGATGCCGGCCATGGTGCAGTTCACCACCGGCCAACGCTCGGTCATGAGCTTCCTGATTTCGCCAATTACCAGCACGCTGGAAGACGCTTTCCGCGAGGAGTAGCGGCGTCTTTGCAACACCCTTCGGACGGGGCATTTCCGGGGGCTTTTTGAGGTTGCCTAATCGGTAGGCTTCCGATAGGTCTGCCCCTGGGCTCGTCTATCCTGCGCCGCAGCCACGCTATGGCGCTTGGGAAAAATGGACCGCTGGGATTGCTCCATCGGGGATGGGGGTCAAGCGTTCCAGGGGTCTTGTGACACTGACTGGAGAGATATATGGCGACTTTTTTCTTTGAAACCATCACGGACGCGCAGGCCTCGGCCTACAACGCCGTAACCGACAACCTGGTGTTCCAAACCACGGGCGAACGGGCCAACTTCACGACGGTCCTGTACAACGCCGCCACGGCGACGTCCGGCGCGACCATCACGCTGGTTTCCGGCCTGACCGGCAAGGCGGTTACCTTCGCCGCGACGCTGGCCGGCGAAATCCCGATCTTCCCGGACGGCTCGGTGCTGTCCATCGGCACTCCCGGCTCGGATAGCTTCAATTCGACGACTGGCGCGCCTGCCGACCCGGGCACGGGCGACGGCCTCTACGGCGGTCTGGGTGACGACAGCCTGAACTCGGGCGGCGGCGCCGACCTGCTGCAGGGCAACCAGGGCAACGACACCCTGGATTCCGGCTCGGGCAGCGACACCGTTTATGGCGGCCAAGGCAACGACGTCATCCTGGCCGGCACGGGCTCGAACTTCGTCCAGGGCAACCTGGGCAACGACACGATCTCGGCCACCAGCACCTCGGGGTCCAACACCCTGCTCGGCGGTAAGGGCGACGACTCGATCGTCGGCGGCTCGACGGGCGACAACCTGAACGGCAACCTCGGCAACGACACCATCGCGGCCGGCAGCGGCAGCGACGTGATCTTCGGTGAGGATGGCAACGACTCCATCGTCTCCGCGGCGTTCGAAGGCGAGACGGTCACCATCACGGCCGGCGTCGGCAACGACACCGTGGTCGCCGGCGACTCCACCAACAACATCACCGGTGGCGACGGCAACGACAGCATCTCGGTCCACTCGGCTTCGGTGACCGGCACCTCGATCAACTCGCTGCAGGGCAACGCCGGCGACGACACCATCGTCACGGACTCGATCGGCACCGACAACATCTTCGGCGGCCAAGGCAACGACGTCATCACCTCCTCCAACGGCGGCGGCGACATCATGAACGGCAACCTCGGTGATGACACCATCACCAGCGGTTCCGTCGCCGGGACCCCGGGCGACACCCTGATCGGTGAAGACGGCAACGACTCCCTGGTGGGTGGTGCGGCGTCCGACACGTTCAGCGGCGGCATCGGCAACGACAGCATCGTGACCGGCGCCGGCTCCGACAACGTGTCGGCCGGCGACGGCAACGACAGCATCTCGAACGCGGGTGGCGGCAACGACATCATCGACGCGGGTGCTGGCAACGACATCGTGCTCGGTGGCGCCAACAACGACAACATCACCCTGGGTGATGGCAACGACACCGCCGATGGCGGCGCGGGCAATGACGTGATCTCCGCCGGCAACGGCGACGACAGCGTCATCTCCGGCTCCGGCAACGACGTGGTCACCGGTGGTGAAGGTAACGACACCGTCTCGAACGCGGGCGGCGGCAGCGACAACATCGATGGCGGTGGCGGCAACGACAGCCTCATCGGTGGGGCCAACTCCGACACCATCCAAGGTGGCGACGGCAACGACACGATTGTCGGCGGCGCGGGCACGGACTTCCTCCGTGGCGGCAACGGCAACGATCTGTTCGTGTTCAACACCGCCGACTCGGGCACCACGGCCGGCACGCTCGACCAGGTCCTGGACTGGCAGCCGACCGACGCGCTGCACTTCGGTATGCTCGCCGCGGCTTCCGACGGCACGAACTACATCGAGCTCACCGCTTCGAGCTACGATGCGGCTCTGGCCCTGGCCGGAACCCAGGCCACCACGAACCTCTATGTGGTGATCCAGGTCGGCTCGGACACGGTGGTGTTCGCCAACACCAACGGCGCCGGCGCCAACATCGACGACGCGGTGGTCCTGGTGGGCCGCACGCTGGCCGACATCAGCGCTGCGAACATCATCTAACCATCGGATGAGACTTCGGATTGGGGCCGTCCTTCGGGGCGGCCCTTTTCTTTTGCGCGGTGTGCGACGGCCACGCTAAGAGCCGGCTTGCATGTCAAACGCGGCGATCTATCTGCATCCGAACGCCTTCGACACCACGGGCAAGGTGCTGCTCGGCCGCCATTCGGCCGGAGAGAGCTTCCTGCGCGGCTACATGCGCCACGCCGACGTGGACGGCTTTCACTTCTGGAACGTCGGCGGCCAGCCCCAGGCCGCCATGGACGCGCTCGTCCAGCGGATCGAACCCCCCGCCAGGCCCGTCCGCTGGATCGGGATGGCCGACCGCCACCAGCTGTCCAACCCGGGTGTCGTCTCCATCTCGAGCCCCTCGCTGGACACCGAGGCCTTCCACCGCCAGCCGTTCGGCTCCCGGGCCTACGCGCTCTGCGGCCTGACCCACACCACCGCCACCGCCAACGTCATGCGGATCCTGCCGGACCTGCTAATCGCCCCGGTCGAGGGCCACGACGCGCTGATCTGCACCTCCAGCGCCGTGCGCGCCGCCGTCGAGGCCCAGCTGGACATGATGCGCGCCTATATGGCCGCCGAGTACGGCCCCCGCCGGCGCCCCGAGTTGATGCGCACCACCATCCCGCTGGGCGTCAACGCGGCCGACTTCGCCACCACGCCGCAGCGCCGCGCCGCCTGGCGTGAGCGCCTGGATATCCCCGCCGACGCCTTCGTCGCCCTCTACGTCGGCCGCTTCAGCGTCAAGGTGAAGATGAACCCGGCGCTGATGGCCATGGCGCTGGAACGCGCCGCCCAGCGGACCGGGAAGCCCCTCTACTGGGTCAACTCCGGCTGGGTCGAACCGGCGTCCGCCGAGGCGACCTTCCACGCGGAGGTCCGCAAGCTCTGCCCGTCGGTGACCTACATCGACGTCGACGGCCGCCAGCCCGACGTCCGGTTCTCGATCTGGTCGGTGGCCGACGCCTTCATCAGCTTCTCGGACAATATCCAGGAGACCTTCGGCCTGACCCCCATCGAGGCGATGGCCGCGGGCCTGCCCTCAGTGGTCAGCGACTGGGACGGCTACAAGGACACCGTGCGCCACGGCGTCGACGGGTTCCGCATCCCCACCGTGGCGCCGCGGCCGGGCTATGGCGGCGACCTGGCCTATTGGTTCGCCAACGCCTGGATCAACTACGACAACTATGTGGGCGCGACCGCCCAGTACACCGCCGTCGACCTGGCCGCCGCCGAGGCCGCCCTGGTCGCGCTGATCGAGGACGAGGGGCTGCGCCGGACGATGGGCGCGGCGGCCCGGGCCCGAGCCCGCGAGGTGTTCGACTGGCAGGCGATCATCCCGCAATATCAGGCGCTGTGGGCCGAGCAGAACGCGCGGCGCCTGGCCGCCGGCCCCGACACCCTGCCGCGCCTCAATCCATACCGCCCCGATCCCTACACCCTGTTCGCCGGCTACCCCTCGCGCCACCTGCAGCAGCGCGACCTGGTCGCCCTGCGGCCCGGCATGGACTGGCCCACGGCGCGGGTCCGCCTCGATGCTCCGCTCGCCGTCTACAGCCGCTTCAACCGCCCCAACGCCCAGGAACTGGAGCGGGTGTTCGGCCGCCTGGCGCAGGGGCCCGCGACGGTCCTCGAACTGCTCGACCTGGTCGCCCAGGCCCGCCGCAACTACCTGGAACGCGGCCTGATCTGGCTGGCCCGCCACGACGTGGTGACGCTCGAGGCCGTGCCGTAGGGCGAAGATCTCCCACCCACTTCCGCTGATCCCGGCGAAGGCCGGGACCCAGATCTCATGGCTAAGCGGCGGTCTGGATCAGCTCGGAGCCGGGAGAACCCAGGTCGGCGCCCGCCATCTGGGTCCCGGCCTTCGCCGGGATGAGCGGATCGGGTTCGCAACGGCCGCGCCCAGCCCCGGAAACACAACGGCCGGGCGGCGGACTCTTGCGATCCACCGCCCGGCCAGAGTGACACAGCCCTGGAGAGCAAGGCTGAGTTCGCAACCTAGCCCAAAGCGTCACCGTCGGGAAGGTCAAGCCCGATCACGATGGGTTCAACGCGACGGCCTGTCTCTTTCCCCCTACGGGGGAAATGTCGCCAAAGCCGCAGGCGGGCGACAATGGGGGACGTGTGAGAGTTAATCCAACTGTCACTCCACCCCCATCGACCCTCGACCGTCGGTGGCCACTTCCCCCCGAGGGGGAAGGATTGCGCCCGCTCAGAGCCGCATCTCCATCCGCCGGCTGATCGCCACCTTGCCCCGGCGCCAGACCCGGTAGTCGGCGGCGTAAACCCCGGGCGGCCAGCCAGCCGCCGGGCGTCGCTTGCCGACCAGCCTCAGGTCCTCCGCCCGCCAGCTTGCGAGCGGCGGCTGGCGGGCGCGGGCGAGGCTCTGTCCATCCGGTCCCTTCAGATCCAGCTCGACCTCATCGCCGGGCAGCAGGGCGATGGCCCGCACATAGACGATCAGCCAGGACGATGCGGCGGTGAACGCCGCGACGTCGCCGTTCTCCACCTCCGCGCGCCCGACCTGCGTCTGGGTGAACCCGGCGTTGAGGACCACGCCGGCGCGATAGGCCATCTGGGCGCGCGCCTGTGGCGTCCACAGCCCGGCCTGCGGCTTGCAGCTTCCCGGCGGCGTGGGCTCCGGCGCGAACGGGTCGACCACCTTGCCGGCGTGGCTGACGGTCAGGTGCAGGTGGGCGAATTGCGTCTGCCCGGAGAGGCCGACCCGTCCGAGCGGGGTCCCGGCGGCGACCTCCTGGCCGACGCTCACCGCGATGCTGCCGCGCGCCATGTGGCAGTAGTGGGTCTCCCAGCCGCCGCCGTGGTCGAGGATCACCCCGTTGCCGCACTCCTGGTTGGCGACGGACGGCGCGCCCGGCGTCCCGGCGGCGATGTCGGCCACCCCGTCCCGCAGCCGCGCCACCCGCCCTGGCGCGGCCGCCAGCACCGCCACGCCGCGCCGCTGGGCCGCCATGTCCGGCAGCCGGATGTCGATGCCGCTGTGCGTGTCATAGGTCTGCAGGCCGCAGTGGTAGTCGGCCGCGCCCGGCCCCGGATCGCGGTCCACATAGTGCTGGATCTCGCACGTCCGGCCGATCTGGCAGGCCAGCGGAAACGCCAGCCGTGGCGCGGCGCCGGGCACGGGCGCGGCCAGGCCGGCGGCCACGGCGAAGGCGGCGAGGAACGGGCCGTTCATGGCGACGACCCTGCGCACCGGCGACGGCGGAACTGTGGCCCTACGCGAACCGCACGCCGGTCAGGGCGGCCAGGCGTTCGCCGTCGGCGGCATAGACCTGGCGCAGATGGGCGATATCGGCCGGGGTGAGCTGCGAGGGATAGGCCATGTCGCGGCCCACATGGACCTCGCGGCCCGCCGGCGCGGCGGCCGGCGGCAGCCCCAGGAACGCCCGGACCTCGCCCAGCGCCCCGGCCGGCTCCGCGCGCAGGCCCTCCGAGGTCGCGACGTGCAGCTGGTCGCGCGGGAACAGGCCCAGCAGCCGCTCCACCTGCTCGCCGTAGAAGCCGCGCTCGACATAGGAGAATTCCCGGTGATGGCCCCAGGGCTCGGCGTCGAACAGCCGCTGGCGGCCCTGGCGGATGCACCAGGCGAAGGGGTGGGTCTCGACGCCGCGGGCATATTCCATCCGCCAGTGCGACCAGGCCCGCTGGACCGGATCGCGCAGCACCAGGATCAGCTTCATGGCGGGATTGTAGGCGGCGATGCGCTCCAGGCTGCCCGGCCAGTAGCTGTAGATCGGCGTCGCCTCGCCGCAGGGCCGGCCGTCGGCGGCGGGGAAGCGGGCGTGGTAGGCGGCATAGTCCGGCGCCGCCCAGTCCTGGCGCTCGTCGTCGAAGAAGTGGACCTCCTTGGTGTCCGATAGCGCCAGGTCGGCATAGTCACCGAGGTAGTCGAACAAGGCCGTCGTGCCGCCCTTCTGGACGCCGGCGATGACGAAGGTGACGCGGGGCGGTTCGGCCATGCCCTGATGTCCCGTGCTGCGCGGTCGCAGGCAAGTCCCGCGTCGCAGGCTTCTGAATTACCCGCCGACCCGCTAAGAGGGCGTCCTGTGGCGGCGCGACTCTGGCAAGGCCCCACTCTGGCAAGGCTGGACGATGAAGACGGTGATCCTGTGCGGCGGCCTCGGCACGCGCATCTCCGAAGAGAGCCACCTGAAGCCCAAGCCGATGATCGAGATCGGCGGCCGGCCGATCCTGTGGCACATCATGAAGCTGTATTCGTCCTATGGTTTCAATGACTTCGTGATCTGCCTCGGCTACCGCGGCTATGTCATCAAGGAGTATTTCGCCAACTACGTCCTGCACAACGCCGACCTCACCGTCGACCTGGCGAACGGCGCGATCGAGTACCACGCCACCCACCACGAGCCCTGGCGCGTGACCCTGGTGGAGACTGGCGCGGAGACCATGACCGGCGGGCGGCTGAAGCGGGTGGCGAAGTACCTGTCCCCCGGTGAGCCGTTCTTCTTCACCTACGGCGACGGTGTGGCCGACCTGGACATGGGCAAGCTGGCCGCCTTCCACAAAGCCCACGGCAAGGACGCCACCCTGACCGCCGTGGCCCCGCCCGGCCGCTACGGCGCCCTGGAGCTGGACGGCGGCCGCGTGCAGCGGTTCGTGGAAAAGCCGCCGGGCGACAACGGCCTGATCAACGGCGGTTTCTTCGTGCTCAACACCGCGGTCATCGAGCGGATCACCGACGACGCGACCATCTGGGAGCAGGGGCCGCTGGAGGGTCTGGCCGCCGAGGGCCAGCTGCAGGCCTATCGCCACGACGGCTTCTGGGCGGCCATGGACACGTTGCGCGACAAGAACCAACTCGAGGCGCTGTGGGCCTCCGGCGAGGCCCCGTGGCGGCGGTGAAGGCGGCCTTCTGGGCCGGCAAGCGGATCCTGCTGACCGGCCACACCGGGTTCAAGGGCGCCTGGGCGGCGATCTGGCTGACGCGGATGGGGGCGCAGGTCACCGGCCTGGCCCTGGCCCCCGACACCCAGCCCAACCTCTTCACCCTGGCCGGGGTGGGCGAGCGGCTGGAGTCGCATCTCGCGGACCTGCGCCGGCCGGATGACGTGGCCGCGGCGCTGGCCGGCCAGGCCTTCGACCTGGTGCTGCACATGGCCGCCCAGCCGATCGTGCGGACCGCCATCGAGGACCCGGTCGCCACCTTCGAGACCAACGTCATGGGCACGGCTCACCTGCTCCAGGCGCTGCGCGCGCAGCGTGGGCTCCAGGGAGTGCTCGTGATCACCTCCGACAAGGTCTACACCAACGCCGAGACCGGCCGCGCGTTCGCCGAGGGCGACAACCTGGGCGGCAAGGACCCCTACTCGGCGTCGAAGGCGGCGACCGAGATCGTCGTCCAGAGCTTCGCGAAGAGCTACTTTCAGAGCGTGCCGGTGGCGACGGCGCGGGGTGGCAACGTGATCGGCGGCGGCGACTTCTCCCGCGACCGGCTGGTGGCCGACCTCGTCCGCGCCGCCCGGGCCGGCGCGCCGGTGGTGCTGCGTCACCCGGAGGCCACGCGGCCCTGGCAGCATGTGCTGGACTGCCTGGCCGGCTACTTCGCCCACCTGGAGGCCCTGGCGACCGTGCCCGGGACCCCGCGCACCCTCAACTTCGGCCCGAAGCCCGGCGGCGCCCAGGTCAGCGTCGGCGCGCTGGCGACGCTCGGCGTCGAGGCCCTGGGCGGCCAGCCCTGGCGGCACGAACCCGACCCGACCTCCCTGGAGGCCCAGACCCTGGCCATCGACGCCAGCCTGGCCTTGCGCGCCCTCGGCTTCGAAAGCCGGCTGGCGGCGCCACAAGCCGTGGCCCTGACCATGGACTGGTATCGCCGCCAGGCGGCCGGCGAGGACGCGCTGGCCTTGTGTCTGGAAGAGATCGAAGGCTACGAAGCCGCGTCATGAGTCTCTGCCGCTTCTGCCGCGCCCCGCTGACCCGCACCTTCCTGGACCTCGGCCTGCAGCCGCTGGCCAACAGCTACCTCACGCCCGAACAGCTGGCGGCCGGGAACGAGCCCACGTTCCCGCTGCACACCAAGGTCTGCGACCGCTGCTTCCTGGTCCAGGCCGACCACACGGTGCCGGCCGAGGCGATCTTCGACGACGCCTACGCCTATTTCTCGTCCTTCTCGCCGGGGTGGGTCGAGCACGCGCGCCGCTACGCCGAGGCGATGATCGAGCGCTTCGGCCTGGGACCTGACTCCCTGGTGGTCGAGATCGCCAGCAACGACGGCTACCTGCTGAAGCACTTCCTGGCCCGCGACATCCCCGTGCTCGGCATCGAGCCCACCGCCAACACCGCCGAGGCCGCCCGCGCCATCGGGGTGCGCACCGATGTGGTGTTCTTCAACGCCGGGACCGGGGCCGCTCTGGCCGCGCGCGGCGACCGCGCCGACCTGATGGCGGCCAACAACGTCCTGGCCCACGTGCCGGACCTCAACGAATTCGTCGGCGGGTTTCGCCATGTGCTGAAGCCGCAGGGCGTGCTGACCTTCGAGTTCCCGCACCTGCTGAACCTGATCGAGAAGGTGCAGTTCGATACGATCTACCACGAGCACTATTCCTACCTGTCGCTGCTGGCGGTGGAGCAGGTGCTGGGCGCCAATGGCCTGCGGGTGTTCGACGTGGAGCTGCTGCCGACCCACGGCGGGTCGCTGCGGCTGTTCTGCGGCCATATCGCCTCGGACCACCCAGAGACCGAGGCGCTACGCACCTTGCGCGCCACCGAGGCCGCCGCCGGGCTGCACAAGGCCGAGACCTACGACGGCTTCACCGCCCGGGTCGAGGCGGTGCGCGAGAGCTTCCAGGCCTTCCTGCGCGCCGCCCGCGACGACGGCAAGGCGATCGCGGCCTATGGCGCGGCGGCCAAGGGCAACACCTTCCTGAACTATTGCGGGACCACGGCGGCCGACATCGTCTGCGCCTATGACGCCAATCCCGCCAAGCAGGGCCGCTATCTGCCGGGCAGCCACATCCCCGTCTTCGCGCCCGCCGCCGTGGCCGAGACCCGGCCCGACTACGTCCTGATCCTGCCCTGGAACCTGAAGGACGAGATCACCCGCCAGCTCAGCTTCATCGCCGACTGGGGCGGCCGCTTCGTGGTGGCCTCGCCGGTGACCCGGGTGCTCGACTGATGCGGTTCCAGCGGACCGACATCGAAGGCCTCATCCACATCGAGGCCCAGCCGCACGTCGATGACCGCGGCCTGTTCGCGCGCCTGCATTGTCCGGACGACTTCGCCGAGGCCGGGTTCCCGTTCCAGCCGGCCCAGACCAGCGTCTCGCGCAACCCGACGGCCGGCACCCTGCGCGGGATGCACTACCAGGCGGCGCCGCATGCCGAGACCAAGCTGGTGCGGGTGACCCGCGGCCGGGTCTTCGACGTCGCCCTCGACCTGCGGCCGGACAGCGCCACCCGCTACAGCTGGTTCGCCGTCGAGCTCTCGGCGGAGAACCTGCTGGCCCTGCTGATCCCCGAGGGCGTGGCCCACGGCTTCCTGACCCTGGAGCCGGACACCGACGTGCTCTACCAGATCGCCCCGGCCTATGTTCCCGGCCACGAGACCGGCGTCCGCTGGGACGATCCGGCGTTCGAGATCGACTGGCCGGCGCCCCCGCAACTGATCTCGGCGCGCGACGCGTCGTACCCCGACTACCGGGGCTGAAGACACCGGGCCTTCTCTGGTAGAGATGCCCCTCATCAAGACGGACTTTGGATTCCATGGCTCACGAAAAGGCGCTCGAAGCGCTCGCGCGGATCGGAGAGACGGAGGCGTGGCGCCAGGCCATGATCCGCCAGCTCATCGCCTTCGAGGGCGCGATCGAGGCCCCCGGCGTGGATGTGCGGGAGGACCTGACCGGCCCGCTGGTCGACGCGCTCTACGACGACGACCAGGTGGTGCGCAAGACGCTGGCGAACGGCCTCACCTTCGAATTCCTGTACCGCTCCAAGATCGCGCGCGACTTCGTGATGTCCGTGCCGGAACACCCGGATCATGCGTGGGAACCCCAGACCAGCCGCATCCTGGTCAACTTGGCCCGTCTGGAAAGGACAGGCGGAGGCGCGCGGCAGGTGGTGATCGGCGGCGCCTATTTCGGCGACCACGCGGTGCTGATCGCCCGCGAGATCGCCGGCCATGGCGGGGTGGTGCACGCCTTCGAGCCCAACACCGAGCAGCGCGGCATGCTGATGCGCAACGCCGGGCTGAACGGCCTGACCAACATCCTGCCGCGCGCCGAGGGCCTTTGGCACGACAGCTCGTCCAACCTGAAGCTGGTCGGCTACGACAGCTTCGCCAACGCCGAGCTCGCCGAGGCAGGCGACGACACCTTCAAGACCGTCACCATCACCGACTACCTGGCGGCCCAGGGCGTGGATCGCCTGGACCTGATCGTGCTCGACATCGAGGGCGCCGAACTGGGCGCGCTGCAGGGCGCGGAGACCTTCCTGGCCCAGCCCAAGGGCCAGGGGCCGAACATCCTGTTCGAGGTCCACCGCCACTATGTCGACTGGTCGAACGGCCTGGCCAACACGCCGATCGCCGAGCTGCTGACCGGGCACGGCTACAGCCTGTTCGGCCTGCGCGACTTCAACTCGAACTACGACCTGGCCGGCCGGCCCATCGAGCTGATCCCGATGGACGCCATCCACCTGGAAGGCCCGCCGCACGGCTTCAACATGATCGCGGTGAAGGACCCCTCGGTGTTCGACGGCCCCGGCTATGCCATCGTGCGCGACGTCAGCCCCAAGTACCTGCGCCACAAGGACCCGGCGCTGCACCACCCCATGGGCGGGCTCTAGGGCCTTGGCCGGCCTCGCCACCGTGGTGGGCGCGGCGGGGTTCGTCGGCGCGCGGCTGGCAGGGCGGCTGAGGGCCGGCGGCTGGGAGGTCTACGCCCCGGCCAAGGGCGACCCGGACCTGCTGACCCGCGACCTGGGGACGGTGTTCTACTGCGCCGGCCTGACCGCCGACTACGACGCCCGCCCGTTCGACACGGTGGAGGCCCATGCCAGCCTGGTCAGCAAGGTGATCCGCGCCGATCGGTTCACGCGGCTGGTCTACTGCTCCTCCACCCGCCTCTACGACGGCCAGCGCAAGCCGCAGGCGCACGAGGCCGAGCCGCTGGTCTTCGACCCCGCCGACCCGCGCCGGGTCTACGACCTCTCCAAGGCGCTGGGCGAGAACCTGAGCCTGGCCCGCACCGGCGGCCGCGGCGCGGTGGCGCGGCTGTCGAACGTCTACGACTGGGCCGACGGCGCGCCGGGCTTCCTGTCGGAGTGGCTGATCGCGGCCCGGGCGACCCGCGACCTGAAGCTCAATTCCAGCCCCAACATCGCCCGCGACTACATCCACCTGGACGACGCCGTCGCCGCCCTGATCGCCATCGCGGCCGGCCAGCCCCAGGTCTACAACGTCGCCGCCGGCGCCCTGGCCACCAACGCCGACATCGCCCGGGTGTTCGAGGCGGCCGGCTGGTGGGTGAGCTTCACCGGCGCCGCCAATCCGCTGCCGCCGCCCAACGCCTCGGTCGAGCGCCTCACGGCGCTTGGCGTCCGCGCCCGGCCGGTGAAGGATGTGGTCGCGGCCTACCTGGAGGGGCTGAAGGCGTGAAGCTGCTGGACCACACCCGCGACAGCCTGGTGGCCTACCTCACCGCCCAGTGCGTGGCGATCGTGCCCGACGGCCGCGAGGCGGCGTTCCGCAAGGCGCTGGACGCCCACCTCGACGAGGCGCTGGGGCGGATGCACGTCTGCATCAACGCCTGCGCCCCCTGGCGGATGGACCAGTTCAATGTGCTGCAGTCCTCGCAGCACTGCATCTTCCTCTACTACCTCGCCAACACGATCCACCGGCGCTCGGGCGATACCGCGGCGGCGACGCGGCTGTTCCTGATGAACAAGGCGCTGAACGGCATCGACCTGTTCTACGAGATCGCCATGCCGGAGGTGTTCTACATCGGCCACTCGGTGGGCATCGTGCTGGCCAAGGCCACCTACGGCAACTACCTGGTGCTCTACCAGAATTCGACCGTGGGCCGGCACAAGGACCAGATCCCGGTGATCGGCGACCGGGTGGTGCTCTACCCCAACACCGCCGTCATCGGCCGCTCGATGATCGGCGACGACGCGGTGCTCAGCCAGGGCGTCAGCGCGGTGAACAAGACCGTGCCGCCGGGCGTCATCGCCTTCCGCGGCGCCGGCGGTGACCTGGCGTTCCAGCCGCGGCCGGACGATCTGCTGGGGGAGTACTTCCGGCTCTGAGCGCGCCGCAGCGCCCCCTCCACCGCTTCGCGGTCCCCCTCCCCCGCAAGCGGTTGAGAACAGAGTCGCGACAGTTCCTCCCCCGTGCCAACGGGGGAGGGGGACCGCGAAGGGGTGCAGGGGGCGCTGCCGCTACGCCCGCTTCGCCGCCGGCAGCCGCGCCGTCACCGCGCCGTGGATCATGTCGTAGAAGTCCCTGGCGAATTCCTCGGTCTGGCCCAGGGGGGAGTTGCGGAGCTGGTCGCGCAGGCCGGTGCGGAGCATGCGGCGGCGCTCGGTGTCGGCGGCCAGCGCCACGGCCAGCGCCTGGTATTCGTCCATGTCGCGGGCGCAGAGGTCGCCCAGGCCGGCGTTGGACAGGATCGAATAGCTCAGCCGCTCGTGGAACATCTCGCCCATCTTGGTGATCAGCGGCACGCCCATCCACAGGCTCTCGGCCGTGGTGGTGCCGCCGGTCAGCGGGAACGGGTCCAGAGAGATGTCGATCTCATTATAGTAGGGCAGGTGCGCGCCGCGGATGGCGTGGAACTCGACGCGGTCGGCGCTGACCCCCTCCAGGGCGAACTGGGCGGCGAAGTTCTCGCGGAAGCTGGCGCCGCTGCCCTCGGGCCGGATGACGGCGAACTTCGCCCCCGGCGTGGCGGCCACCACCCGGGCCCAGGCGCGCAACACCTCGCGGCTGTATTTGTGCGGGTTGTTGGCGGTGCCGTAGGTGACGTGGCCCTTGCGCTCCGAGGGCAGGCCCGGGGTGATCTCGTTGCGGTCCGAGAAGAACGCCCGGCCCAGCGCCAGCCATGTCTTGGGCATCTCCAGCGGTGTCTCGATCAGATATTCCGGCCGGGTCGGCTGGCTGTAGGGATCGCAGATGAAGTAGTCGATGGCCGCCAGCCCCGCAGAGTGCGGATAGCCCAGCCAGCTCGCCTGCAGGGGCGCCGGGCGATAGGCCATGACGTCCAGCTTGTTCATGTGGGTCGAGCCGCCCAGCTCGATCAGTATGTCGAGCTGGTCCTCGGCGATCCGCTCGGCCGCCTGGGCGGTGGAGATGTCCGGCCACCAGCGGTAGCCGCTGATCTTCGAGGTGATGTAGCGGATCGCGGGGTCTTCCTTGCCCTGGAAGTAGGAGTAGACGAACACCTCGAACCGCTCGGTGTCGACGTGGTCGAACAGCGGCAGGGCGAAGTAACCGACCGGGTGCTGGCGCAGGTCCGACGACATGAAGCCGAGCCGGATCTTGCCGCCGGCCGGCCGCGGCGGGGGCCGCTTGATCGGCCGCCGCGCCGCCGCCGTCTCCACCGCGCGCCCCCAGATGCGGTGCTGCTCCACCAGTTCGGCGCGGTCCTCGTCGGTCCTGACCCGGGCCAGTTGCTTGAGAAGGGCCGAATGCCGGCCGCCCGAGGCCCAGGCGCGGCCCAGGGTGCGGAAGTCGCCGATCCGTTCGAGGGCGTCGAAGTCGCAGACCCGGATGAAGACCTCGTTGAGGATCTTGTTGGTCGCGTCGGTGAACTCGTCCTTGCGGGGCATGAGCCGCTTGGCGAGCTGATAGGCCTCCTCGATGTGGCCGCCTTCGTCGCCGCTCCGGGTCCGCTCCAGGTTCTCGATCATCAGGGCGGCGTAGTCGATCCGGTCCGGCTCCAGCTGCGCCGCGCGGCGCAGCAGGGCGGTGGCGCGCTCCCGGTCCCAGTCGGAGATCAGCGCCCCGAGCTGGCTGTGCAGCCATGCCGCGTCGCCATGTGTCGGCAGAAGCGCCTCCATGAAGGCCTCTGCGCGGCGCATCTGGCCCGAGCGGCGCATCATCATCACCTTGCCCTCCAGCAGGCGCGGGTCGTCGGGGTTGGCGGCGATGGCCTTTTCGATCTGGATCTCGGCTTCCTCCGGCCGGTGCTCCTCGTGCAGGATTCCGATGATGTCGAGCCAGGCGTCGATATTGTCGCGCTTCAGCGTCACCGCCTGGCGCAGCCGCGAAAGCGCCGGCTCCACCTTGCCCTGCTTCATCAGCGAGCGGCCCAGCTGGCGCACGAATTCGGCGTTGCGTGGCTCCACGCGGACCAGCTTGGTGAACAGCCCTTCGGCGCGGGCGCCGTCATTCAGGTCGAGCAGGACGTTGCCCAGGTTCTGCTGGGCGGCCAGGGTCTTGGGGTTGAGCTTGATCGCCGCCTCGAGCACCTTCACGGCCTCGGGCTGGCGGCGCAGCTTGCGCAGCAGCACCCCGTAAGTATTCAACAGGTCGTAATCGCGTGAATGCCGCGCCATGGCCTTGGCGGCCATCTCCGCGCCCTCGGCGAAGCGGCCCGCCGTATACAGCTGGACGACCAGGGCGCGGTAGACCTGGACGGTGCGGGCGGGATCCTCGGTCACCGCGGCGGTCAGTTCGGCGATCGCCTCGTCCCTGCGCCCCGCGTTCAACGCCGCCTGCGCCGCCGCCAACCGATCGGTCATCCTAGAGCCTTCTGTGCGCCGTCCCCGCGCGCTGACTTAAGGCTCCCGCTCTTTCGTGGCTAGCCCGGCCTGGCCGCAGCTGACCCCGAGACGCGCGACGTCGGGATCAGATCGTCTCCGCGCGCCGCAGGCCGCCAGAGCCTTTCTGGTTCAAGTGGACTCACTCGAACCAGATAAAAAGGCTCTCACTCTTTGAATTAGAGCGCGTCGGGTGGCGAAACCGGGATCCACTTTCGCCTGACGCGCTCTAGCCACGCGTCGCAGCCTGGGGGTCCATGGGCACGGTCACGGTGAGGCGCAGGCCCGGTTGCGCCGGCTCGGTGACCAGCCGGCCGCGGAGCTGCTGGGCCATGAGCTGAGCGACGGTCAGGCCAAAGCCGCTGGCAGGCGTGGCGTCCACCGCCAGACCGACGCCGTCGTCCGCGACGCTGAGCTCGAACGTCCCGCCCAACCGGCGCAGGGTCACGCGGACCCGGCCGGAGCGGCCCTCGGGGAAGGCGTGGCGCAGCGCATTGCCGACGGTCTCGCTGAGCAGCAGCGCCACCGGGGCCCCCTGGCGGCCCGGGATGGTCACCGGTTCGAGGTCCAGGTCGATGGCCACGCCCTCGCGGCCCGCCGAGCCGGCCAGGTCGCTGACGATCTCGCGCACCAGGGCGGCGACCTCCACCTGCTCGGCATCGTCGTTCCAGCCGACGTGGCGATGCGCCACGCTGACCGCGGCGACCCGCTGCTGGATGGCCCGCAACGCCTGGCGCGCAGCCTCGTCCTGCGCCCGGCGGCCCTGCAGCAAGGCGATCGAGGAGATCAGCTGCAGGGTGTTCTTGACCCGATGCTCGACCTCTCGATGGCGCGCCGCCTGCCGCGCGAGCGCGAGCTCGGCGCTGTCGTTAGTCGTTTGGGCCATCCCGTCTCCCGTCGTTTGGCCAAGCGAGACCCCTAGCTTAGCGCAGGTTGAGCCCGGCGATGCTGCGACTTGGCGCCGCCGGTCAGCGAACACGATATCTTTAAGGCGAAAACGCCCGATGCCGAGGCGGCGACATGATGTTTTCCGCTCGGCGCGCCGGCATGCGCGACACTATGCCCCGGCGCCATGTGGCCGCGCCCCGCCGGACGAGGGGCCGTTGTGGCGGCTTGACCCCGCCGGAGCGCCACGCCAAAGCCGCCCCATGAACATCCTGCTTGTGGGCTCCGGCGGGCGCGAACATGCCCTGGCCTGGAAGATCGCGGCCTCGCCGCTGGTCCGCCGCCTGGTCGCCGCCCCCGGCAACCCCGGCATGGCGGCGCAGTGCGAGCTGCGCGACGTGGCGGCGACGGATGTGGCCGGGCTGGTGGCCCTGGCGCGGGAGATCGCCGCGGATCTGGTGGTGATCGGACCGGAATCGGCGGTGGCCGCGGGTCTGGCCGATGCGGCGCAGGCGGCGGGCTTCGCCTGTTTCGGACCCACGGCCCAGGCGGGCCAGCTGGAGTCGTCCAAGGCCTTCACCAAGGCGTTCTGCGACCGCTACGGCCTGCCGACCTCCGCCTATGCCGTCTGCGGGGACGCCGCCGCGGCCAAGGCCGCCCTCGACCGTTTCGAACCGCCCTATGTGATCAAGGCCGACGGGCTGGCGGCCGGCAAGGGCGTGGTGATCGCGCCGGATCGGGCCGAGGCCGAGGCGGCGATCGACGACGCCTTCGGCGGCCGGTTCGGCGCGGCCGGCGCGCGGGTGGTGATCGAGGAGTTCCTGGAGGGCGAGATCGGCTCGCTGTTCGCGCTCTGTGACGGCAAGACCTCGATGCTGTTCGGCTGGGCCCAGGACCACAAGCGCGCCTTCGACGGCGACCGGGGGCCGAACACCGGCGGCATGGGGACCTATTCGCCGGCCCCGGTGTTCACGCCGGCCGTGGTGGAGCAGACCCGTGAGCGGCTGGCCGAGCCCGCCTTCGCCGGCATCGCCGCGGACGGGGCGCCCTATCGCGGGGTGCTGTTCGTGGAGCTGATGGCGACGGCGGCCGGGCCCAAGCTGGTGGAGTTCAATGTCCGTTTCGGCGACCCGGAGTGCCAGGTGCTGATGCTGCGCCTGGAGAGCGACCTCGTGCCCTACCTCGTCGCCTGCGCCACCGGGCGGCTGGCCGGGATGCCGCCGCCGGCCTGGCGCGACGACGCGGCGGTCTGCGTGGTCATGGCCGCCCAGGGCTATCCGGACAAGCCCCGGTCCGGCGGCGAGATCCGCGGCGCCGACGCCGACTTCGGCCCCGACGTGGCGGTCTTCCACGCCGGCACGAAGGCCGATGAGGCCGGCATCCTGCGCGCCTTCGGCGGCCGGGTGCTCAACGTCTGCGCCCGCGCGCCCACCCTGCGGGAGGCCCGCGACAAGGCCTATGCCGCCGTGGACGCCATCGACTTCCCCGACGGCTTCTGCCGCCGAGATATCGGCTGGCGGGCGCTGGGCTAGGACTCCGCCACCCGCCGCAGCGCCGGCAGGGCGACGCTGTGCCAGGCCTTGCCCAGGCCGCCGCGCACGTCCTCGGTCTCGCGCGCCTCGAACTGGTCCCAGCCGGAGTGGACCAGGCGCACATGGGTGCCGCCGGGGATGCGGCGCAGGCGGATGTCGACCCAGGTGTCCGGCACGTCCGGGAAGCCCCAGCTGAAGCTCAGCCGTCGCGGCTGGTCCAGCACCTCGATCCGGCAGGCGATGGCGTCGGTGACGTCGCCGGCCAGCCGCCGCGCCCGATCCGGCTGCAGGTAGAAGATGTGGCCCGCCACCGGCTGGAACTGCAGGCAGCCCAGCCACTGGACCACCAGCGCCGGCTTGGTCAGCGCGCGCCAGACCACCTCGCGCGGGGCGGCGATCTCGATGATCGTCTGGACGTCCTCGACCATGCCTTGCTCCGAGGCCGGGCCCCTCTGTAAAAGACTTCAAACAAACGTACGAGACGCTGGGGAAAACGCCATGGCTGAGGCCGAAGTCGCCGAACAGGCCCGCGAACTGGCCAATACCGGCACCAAGGATGTGGCCCCGTCGCACCGCTTTGACGAGGCCGCCCTCGACCGCTGGATGCAGGCCAACGTCGCCGGCTATGCAGGTTCCTTGGAGGTGCGGCAATTCAAGGGCGGCCAGTCCAACCCCACCTACCAGCTGATCACGCCGGGCCGGAAATATGTCCTGCGCCGCAAGCCGCCGGGCAAGCTGCTGCCCTCGGCCCACGCGGTCGACCGCGAGTACAAGGTGATCTCGGCCCTGGGCCCCACCGGCTTCCCGGTCGCCAAGACCTATGGCCTCTGCGTCGACGACAGCGTCATCGGCACCTGGTTCTACATCATGGACATGGTCGAGGGCCGGATCCTGTGGGATCAGGCGCTGCCGGCCTCCACGCCCGCCCAGCGCAACGCCATCTTCAAGGCCAAGATCAAGACCCTGGCCGATCTGCACAACACCGACTATGCGGCCATCGGCCTCTCCGACTACGGCAGGCCCGGCAACTACATGGGCCGTCAGGTCGACCGCTGGGCCAAGCAGTACAAGGCCTCCGAGACCGTCGACATCCCGGAGATCGACCGGCTGATCGAATGGCTGCCGCAGAGCTTGCCGGCGCAGGAGCGCACCTCGATCGTCCACGGCGACTACCGGCTCGACAACATGATCTTCCATCCCACCGAGCCGCGGGTGATCGCGGTGCTGGACTGGGAGTTGGGGACGCTGGGCGAGCCGCTGGCCGACTTCACCTACATGCTGATGGGGTGGGTCAACGGCACGATCTCGACGATCCCCGACCTGAAGGCGCACGGCATCCCCACCCTCGACGAGGCCGTGGCGTACTACTGCAGCCTGACCGGCCGCTCGGGCCTGCACGACCTCAACTGGTTCTTCGCCTACAACGCCTTCAAGCTGGCGGGCATCCTGCAGGGCATCCTGGGCCGGGTGCGCGACGGGACCGCGAACCACCCGGACGCCGCCAACATGGCTCCCAGAGTGCTGGGCCTCGCGCAGATGAGCTGGGCCTACGCCCAGAAGGCCGGGGCGAAGGCATAGGGCCGATCGGCGTTCAGGCTGGCCGCTCAGGCACAGTTCTCCTCACCCATAGGGGGAGGGGGACCGTCACCGCCGAGCCCCATCCTGCAAGCCCCCTCCACCCTGCTGCGCAGGGTCCCCCTCCCCCTACGGGTGAGGAGAACTCGGCTTCAGCCTCCGGGGTCGAAGGCTGGCGGACCGCTGGCCTTCGCCAGGATCGCCTCCAGCGCCGCGTCGTCCTCGAACACCGCGCGCACCGGCCAGGGCGTGACGCGGTCGCGCCAGGCGGCCGGCAGGCGCGCCCAGTCCTTCTCGGTGGTGACAAGGCCCGCGTCGAACAGGGCGGCCCGCTCGGCGATCCGGCGCAGGGTCGGCTCGTCATAGGCGCGGTGGTCGGGGAAGGGCCAGAAGTCGGCCAGCTCGCAGCCGGCGGCGCGCAGGGTCCGCTCCACCTTCCAGGGTTTGCCGACGCCCGCGAAGCCCAGCTGGGGCCCCGACGGCGGCGGCGCGGCGGGCGTCAGCCGCGCCACCAGCACCGGGACCGAGGCCAGGGCCGCCAGCAGCTCCGGATCTGGAGCCTCCACGTCGGCCGGCAGCAGGATCACCGCGGCGTCAGCGCGGGCCAGCCCCACCTTCAGCGGCTCGCGCATCGGCCCGGCGGGGAACACCCGGCCGTCGCCGAACGGCCACTCGTCGTCTCGCGTCTCGCCGTCCACCACCACCAGCGACAGGGTCTTGGCGACGTCGGGGTTCTGGTGGCCGTCGTCCATGACGATCAGCTTCGCCCCGCCGGCCGCCGCTGCCTGCGCGCCGGCGGCCCGGTCGCGGCAGACCCAGACCGCCAGGTCCTGGGCCAGCATCAGCGGCTCGTCGCCCACCTCGGCGGCGGTGTGGCGCGCCGGATCCACCCGCACTAGTCCCGCCAGCGACCCGCCGTAGCCGCGTGACAGGACCGCGCCACCCAGCCGCCGCGCGATCTCGCGCACCACCGGGGTCTTGCCGGTCCCGCCCAGCGTGAGGTTGCCGACGCAGATCACCGGCACGCCGGGGTCATAGGGCTGGCCCCGGGCGATCCGCCGCGCGGTGACGGCGGCCCAGATCCAGGAGACGGGGGTCAGCAGGGCGCGGCTGACCGGGGCGATGCGGGCATCGCGGAAATACCACCAGCGCGGCGTGGCCAGCTTCATGCCGGCAGCAGGGGCTCGAGCAGGGCCATGGCGCCGTCCAGCGCCGCGCCCTGGCGGCCCGCATAGGCCAACGCGGCCTCGCCCATCCGCCGCGCGATGGCGGGGTTGTGCAACAGGCCGCGGAGGTGGCGGGCCAGCGTGGCGCCGTCGCTCGCCTCGATGGCGGCGGCGTCCGAGACCATGTCGGCATAGGTGTCGGCGGCGTTGAAGGCGTACGGCCCGGTCAGGATCGGTCGCCCGATCCGCGCCGGCTCCAGCGGATTGTGGCCACCGACCCCGGGGACGAAGCTGCCGCCCATCACCACGACGTCCGCGAGGCGGATGAACAGCCCGAGCTCGCCCAGGGTGTCGGCGACGTGGATCGCCCCGGTGGGCGCCTCATCCGCGCCCCGGCGGGTGGCGCCGAGCTCGCGTGCGATGGCCGGGCCACGGTCGGGGTGGCGCGGGACGACGATCAGCAGCGCCGCCGCCGGATCCGGTGCGGCCTTCCTGAACGCCTCGGCGATCGGGGCCTCCTCGCCCGGATGGGTGCTGGCGGCGAGCACGACCTTGCGGCCGGCGACGGCGGCCTGGAGACGCGCCAGCTCGGCCGGATCGGCGGGCAGCGGCTCACCCACCAGTTTCAGGTTGAGGCGCGCGCCGGGCGCGACGCCCAGGGTCCGGAAGCGCGCTTCGGTGGCCGCGTCCTGCGGCAGGATCAGGTCGAAGGCGCCCAGCAGGGCCCGCGCCGAACCCGCCCAGCCGGCCCAGCGCTCGGCGCTGGCCTGGGTCATCCGCGCGGAGACCAGGGCCAGCAGCACGTCGCGCGCCGCCGCCGCCAGGATCAGGTTCGGCCACAGCTCGCTCTCCACGAACACCGCCAGGCCCGGCCGCCAGTGGTCCAGGAAGCGCCGCACGGCGCCGGGCGCGTCCACCGGCGCATATTGGTGGATCACGCCCTCGGGCAGCCGCTGGCCGAGCAGGCTGGCGGCGGTCACCGTGCCGGAGGTCACCAGCAGGGTGAGGTCGGGGCGTCGCGCCCGCAGCGCCGCGATCAACGGCAGCAGCGAGGTGGTCTCGCCCACGCTGACGCCGTGCAGCCAGACCAGCCCGCCGTCGGGCCGCGGCCTCGGAGCCCGGCCGAGGCGCTCGGACAGCCGCCGGGCGTCCTCCTTGCCCCGCCGGGCCCGACTGCGAAGGATGGCCGGCGCAAAGGGCTCCAGGACGCCCGTCGCCACGCCGTAGAGGGCCAGCGGCAGGGTCGTCGTCACACCACCTCGGCCGGGGCGAGGCGGCAGGCGTGGGCGGCGTCGGTCTCCACCTGCAATGTGGCGTGGCCGATCTGGAAGCGGTTCGCCAGACCCTCGCAGGCCATGTGCAGGAACCTGTCGCCGTCCGGGTTCTGCGGGCGCAGGACGTGGGCGGTCAGCGCCGTCTCGGTGGTGCTCATGGCCCAGATGTGCAGGTCGTGCACGTCCTCGACCCCCGGCAGGCCCCCGAGCCAGCCGCGCACCGCGTCGACGTCGATGCCGCGCGGGGCGGCGTCCATCGCCAAGTCCACCGAGTCACGCAGCAGCCCCCACGTGCCCAGCACGATGACCGCGGCGATCGCCACGCTCAGCGCCGGATCGATCCACAGCAGGCCGGTCCGGGACATGACAAAGGCGCCGACCACCACGGCCAGGGACACCGCCGCGTCGCTGGCCATGTGCACGAAGGCGCCGCGGACATTGAGGTCGGAATGGCTGCCGCGCATGAACAGCATGGCGGTGGCGCCATTGATCAGCACCCCCAGGCTGGCGATCAGCATGACCACCTGGGTGTCGACCGGGGCCGGCGAAGCGATCCGGTCCACCGCCTCCGAGACGATCGCGCCCACCGCCACCAGCAGCAGCACCGCATTGGCCAGCGAGGCCAGGATGGTGGCCTTGCGCAGGCCGTAGGTCCGCCGCCCGGCGGGCGCGCGCTTGGCGAGCACCGTGGCCCCCCAGGCCAGCAGCAGGCTCAGCACGTCGGAGAGGTTGTGGCCGGCGTCGGCCATCAGCGCCAGGGACCCCGTCCACAGCCCGGTCCCGCCCTCCGCCAGCACGAAGACGCTGTTGAGGATCACCCCGATGGCGAAGGCGCGGCCCATGTTGGCCGGCGCATGGTGGTGGTGGCCGCCCGCGTGGCTGTGGCCCCCATGGCTGTGCGCGCCCTGGCCCTGGCCATGGTCGCGCGCATCGGCGTCCGCGTGCCCGTGATCGTGATCGTGATCGTGATGGTCGTGCGCCATTGCCGCCTATGTCTCACCGACCGCCCGGGCGATCAATGCGCGGGGCGTCCCACCAGGATCTCCGCCCGCCGTGTGGCGGCGGAGAGGCGCCGCGACCAATCTTCGATCAGGGCGGCGACGGTGGCCTCATTTGCGTCGGCGGGGACATGCAGCGGCCCGTCCCACACCACGGCGCCGCGGCCGAAGGGGGCGGCGAACAGCACCTTGTCCCAGGTGCTTGCCACCTGCCACGCGGGGTTGGCGGCGATGCCCATCAGGAAGACCGGCTGGCCGGAGCGGCGGGCGATCTGCAGGGCGCCGGGCGCGATCGCCTCGTTCGGACCGCGTGGGCCATCCGGGGTGACCACCAGGGCGCCGCCGTCCCGGACCCAGTTGGTCGCCTCGCGGATCGCCGCGATCGCCTGGCGCATCTTCTCGGTGTCGCCCGTCTTGGCGGACGAGACGCGGATCGCCGGGAAACCCGACATCGCCAGCGCGCGGGCGATGAACTCGCCGTCGCTGGAGGGCGAGATCAGGGCCCTGGTGCGCTTGCGCCACCACTGCGGGGCGGTGGCCAGGCAGAGCGGGATGCGGCCGTGCCAGAACAGCGCGATGGCCCCGCTGTCGCCGGCCAGCACGGGCTCGACGCACGCCAGGTTCTCGTGCCGCCAGCGCACGGTGGAGAGGATTATCCGCAGATAGGTCCCCAGCAGCCAGCCGAGCACCGCCTGCACCGCGTCGCTGCGCAGGAAGGCCTTCACGCGGCGGGCTCCGCCTCCAGGTCCTGGCCCCCAAGGTCTTGAGTCTGCGCTAACCGGGCATAGAGGCCACGCTCCTTCACCAGGCCGGTGTGGTCGCCGGTCTCGACGATCCGGCCCTTGTCGACCACATAGATGCGGTCGGCGCCGCGCACGGTCGACAGGCGATGGGCGATCAGGATGGTGGTGCGCCCGGCCATCAGCCGCTTCAGCGCCGCCTGCACCTGGGCCTCGCTTTCGGTGTCCAGCGCGCTGGTGGCCTCGTCCAGCAACAGGATCGGGGCGTCCTTCAGGAAGGCCCGCGCGATGGCAACCCGCTGGCGCTGGCCGCCGGACAGCCGCGCGCCGGCCTCGCCGACCAGCGCGCCGTAGCCGCCCGGCAGGGCCTCGAAGAACTCATGCGCCGCCGCCGCCCGCGCCGCTGCCTCGACCTCAGCCGGGCTTGCTTCGGGACGCGCATAGGCGATGTTGGCGCGGATGGTGTCGTCGAACAGGAACGGCTCTTGGGTGACCAGGGCGATCTGCTCGCGCAGCGACGGCAGGGTCACGTCGCGCACATCGTGGCCGTCGATCGTCACCCGCCCCGCGGTCGGGTCGTAGAAGCGCGGGATCAGGTTGAGGATCGTGGTCTTGCCGCCGCCCGAGGGGCCGACCAGGGCCACCGTCTCGCCGCGCCGCGCCTCGAAGCTGACCTCGGCGAGGGTCGGCGGCCCGTCGCCGCCATAGGCGAAGCTGACCGCCTCGAAGGCGATGGTGGCTTGGCCGACCGGCAAGGGCAGGGCGCTGGCCCGCTCGCGCACCTCCGGCTCCACATCCAGGGCGGCGAACAGCCGGCGTGCGGCCGACATCCCCTCGGCGAACACCGTCTGCAGGTTGGCCAGCTGGCGCAGCGATTGCGAGGCCACGCCCAGCGCCGCCAGGAAGGCCACGAAGGCGCCGACCGTCATCCCGCCCTGCCTGGCGCGCCAACCCGCATAGCCGATCACCACGGCCATGATCAGGGTCATCAGCAGCTCGGTGGCCGGCGCCGCGCGGGCCCGGGCGTTGGCGCCCTTGACCAGGTGCTGTTGCCGCCGCCGCACCACCTCGCCGACGCGGGCCTCCTCATAGGCCTCGCGGTTCTCCAGCTTCACGACGCGCACGCCGTCCAGGCTCTCCATGATCGCGGTGGACAGCGCCGAGGTCTCGGCCATGGCGCCCTTGGCGGCCTTGGTGGTCCGCTTGGCGAAGCGGCGCATGATCCAGGTGGCGATCGGCGCGGCCAGGATCAGCACGATCGACAGCAGCCGGTCGTTCGACACCATCACCGTGATCGCCCCGATCACGATCAGCCCGTGCTGGGTGTAGTTGATCACCCCCGAGGTCGCCGCCTCGCGGATCAGGCCGGCGTCATAGAGCACCGAGGACACATAGGCCCCGGAGTGCTGGCGGCGCAGATGCGCCAGGTCGGCGCGGACCAGCTTGCCGAACAGCTGCAGCTGGATGTCGCCGACCACGGCGTTGCCGATCCGGTTGACGAAGGTCGCCTGCACCACCTGAGCGACGGCCCGGCCCACGGCATAGGCCGCGATGGTCAGGGGCAGGACCAGCAGGGTCCCGGCCTTGGGGTGGCCGATCAGGTCGTTGGTGGCCGGCTCCAGGATCTGCACCAGGGCGGTGGTGAACCACGCCGCCGCGATCCCGGCGACCAGCGCGGCCGTCCAGGCCATCCAGCGCGGCGCCAGATAGTTGCGCGCCACCCGCGCGACCAGGGCGCGGGCGGAAAGCTCGGGCGGGGCGCGCTCGCTCATCGGCCTGGGGTCGGATGTTGCGCCGCCGGTGTCAAGCTTGGCCCGCCTAGCCAAAGCCCCGCCTAGCCAAAGCCCTGGCGCGTCAGGCGACCCGATCGGCCACGGCGTCCGCGTCCGCCGGCTCCGCTGCGCTCGCGGCCGCGGCAATGGCGGCATAGAGCTCGGCGATGGCGATGGGCTTGCCGACATAGCCATCCATGCCCGCGGCCAGATAGCTCTCGACCTGGTGGCTCATGACATTGGCGGTAAGCGCCACAATCGGCGTGCGGCGCCGGCCGCTGGCCGCCTCGCGGGCGCGGATCAGGCGCGTGGCCTCCGGTCCGTCCATCTGCGGCATCTGGACGTCCATCAGGATCAGGTCGAAGCCGCCCTGTTCCCAGGCCGCGACGGCCTCGGCGCCGGTGTCGACCAGGGTGGCCTGGACGCCGATCTGTTCCAGCAGGGTGCGCAGGACCAGCTGATTGATCGCATTGTCCTCGGCGGCCAGCACCCGCAGGGGCGTCTCGCCCGGCCGGTGCGGCTCGATGGCGAGCGGCGCGTCGGGCGCGCCCTGGGCGTGGCTCCGGGCCAGCGACAGGTCGACGATGAAGGTGGCGCCGCCGCCGGGCGGGCTCTCGACGCAGATAGTCCCGCCCATGGCCTGGCAAAGCTCCCGGCTGATCGCCAGGCCGAGGCCCGTGCCGCCGAAGCGCCGTGTGGTGGAGGAGTCCGCCTGGGTGAACCTGTCGAACAGCCGCTCGGCGAGGCCGGCGGGCACGCCGGGCCCGGTGTCGGTGACGCTGAGCCGCACGCCGCCGGGCCGCGCTGCGACCGACACCGTCACCGCGCCGGCTTCCGTGAACTTCACCGCGTTGGAGATCAGGTTGCAGAGCACCTGGCGGACCCGCGCGGCGTCCCCGTCGAAGGCGCCCCGGACCTCCGGGTCGAAGGCGAGCTCGCACGCCAGGCCCTTGTTGACGGCGCTGGCGCTGAAGGCGTCCATCGCGCTCACCACCACGGCCTCGAGGTCGAACGGCGCGCACTCGACGTCGAGCTTGCCGGCCTCGATCTTCGACAGGTCAAGGATGTCGTTCAACAGCTGCAGGAGCGCCGCGCCCGACTGGCGGATCACCCCGACGCGGGCCCGCTGGTCCGGCGACAGCGCGTCGTTCTCCATCGCCTGGGCCATGCCCAGCACGCCGTTGAGCGGCGTGCGGATCTCGTGACTGGTGACGGCGAGGAAGCTGCTCTTGGCCCGGCTGGCGGCCTCCGCCGCCTCCAGAGCCTCGCGCAGGGCATGGCCTTCCTTAAAGAACGCGCCGGCCAGCCTGACGATGAAGATCGTGTAGGCCAGGGCGCCGACCGTCATCACCACGGCCCCCGTCAGGGTCAGGGAGTTGCCCGTCGCCCAGGCGGTCAGCGGCAGGGCGGCCAGCACCACTGACGAGGGCGAGGTGATGCTCAGGGTGAAGCGCCGCACGCCGCGGGTCATCATGACGTTGTTCAGGTTGATCGCGCAGGCCGCCAGGATCGCCGCGGCGAGGCCGAACCCGGAACGGTCGGTGAGCATCAGCAGGCACACCGCGGCGAAGGAGGCCGCCGAGACCGTCCGGGTGATGTCGTTGATCACGGCGAGGCGGCGGTCATGGATCCTGGACAGGAAGCGCCGTGACACCGCCGAGTCGATCAGTGCCGTGGCCACGGCGACGGCGAGCCACGCGAACGCCAACGGCGACCGGATCTGCAGCCACACCAGCGCGCCGATCAGCACCGCCTGGGAGAGGCGGGGAACCAGGTCCTCGACGCGCCACCGCAGCACCCGAAGGCTGGCAGGGTCTATGGCTTCCATGCGCGCTTGGCCCCCCGGCCTACGACCTCGTGACGGAACCGTCGCATGGCCCGGCTTGTGAAAGTGCAAACGCGGATGACGCCGTTCGCGGAGCCGGTGGACAGATTGTCGCGGCGCCGGCCCGCACGCCGACCGCTTTCGCTGGCGCGCGCCGCGGCCTACTTAGGCCCGATGACCGATGCGCCCGCTCCCGAACCTGGCCGGTTCGACCTGACCACGCCGCTGGGGCGGGCGGTGACCTATGCGGACTACCTCTGGAACGACCACGCCTATCTTCGGCTGGGCTTCTCCAACGCCCACTGGATCTCCGAGGAGCTGGTGCGCGCCAACCAGCCCTGGCCGCACCAGCTCGCCGCGTGGAAGGCCCGCGGCATCCGCACCGTCGTCAACCTGCGCGGCGGCTTCGACGCCAGTTTCCACGCCCTGGAGAAGGACGCCTGCGCGCGGCTGGGCCTGACCTTCGTCAACTTCACTATCACCTCGCGCGAGGTCCCCAGCCGCGAGCGGGTGCTGGCGGCCAAGCGGCTGTTCGAGACCCTGGAGTATCCGGCGCTGATGCACTGCAAGTCCGGCGCGGACCGGGCCGGGATCATGAGCGTGCTCTACCTGCACTTCCGCAAGGGCCTGCCGATCCGCGCGGCGCTGGACCAGCTGTCGTTCCGCTACCTGCACATCCGCCACGGCAAGACCGGCGTGCTGGACTACACCTTCGCCCGCTACCTCACTGAGGGCGAGCCGGCCGGGATGAGCTTCCTCGAATGGGTGCAGAGCCCGCTGTACGACCCGGCCGGCATCAAGGCCGATTTCCGCACCAACATGTGGGCCAATGCGCTGACCGAGGGCGTGCTGCGGCGGGAGTGACCCCTACGAGCGTCATCCCGCGGACAAGCCGCGGGATGACGGCCTAGTGGTGGTGGTCGTGGTGCTCGTCGCTGTCGGGATCCAGCAGCTTGTGGGCGTGGATGATGAAATAGCGCATCAGCGCGTTGTCGACGGTCTGCTGGGCCCGTGCGCGCCACGCCTTGGCGGCGTCCTGGTAGGTCGGATAGGCGCCGACCAGGTCGACCTTGGTCAGGTCAGAGAACTCGGGCGGTCCATCGAGCGATTTCAGTTCCCCGCCGATGACGAGGTGGAGGAGTTGTTTGTCGGGCATGTGCGGTTCGTTTCAGCAGAGGTCATTTCGCCGCGCCAATATGCGACACCCGCGCCAGGATCAATGGCGCGAGGGCCGGGGTGGCGCAGATCAGGCTGGCCTGTGACGGGCGCCGGCGATTGTAGCGGAACGCGCAGCCGTTGTGATCACCCACGAAGCAGCCGGCTTCGCGGGCGATGAGATCGCCGGCCGCGACGTCCCAGTCGGACTTGCGCACCGGCGCCACGGCGGCGTCGAACTCCCCGGCCGCCACCAGGCACATGCGGTAGGCGGTGGAATTGCGCTGCTCGACCCGCATGGTCTCCGGCCACGGCGTGGGCCAGGACCAGTGGGCGAAGACCATCGGATCGCCGGCCATGCGGCAGTCGTCGAGGTCCGTGGCGCCACTGGGCTGGATCGGGCGGTTGTTGCGGGTGGCGCCCTGGCCGGCGGTCGCCGCATAGATCTCGTCCACCTCAGGGGCGAAGACCACGCCGGCCACGGTCAGGCCGTCCTCCACCACCGCGATCGACACCGACCACCAGGGCCGGCCCTTCAGGAACGCGCGCGTCCCGTCGATCGGATCGACCACGAAGATGCGTCGGTGCTCCATGCGCCGGGAATCGTCGGCGGTCTCCTCGGACAGCCAGCCGTAGTCGGGCCGTGCCGCGCGCAGGCGCGCGGTCAGCAGCTTGTCGGCGGCCAGGTCGGCGTTGGTCACCGGGGTGTTGTCCTCGGCCTTGTACTCGACCTCCAGGCCCTTGCGACGGAGGTTACGGGCCAGGGCCCCGGCCTCCTGCGCGGCCTGCACGATCAGGTCGAGGTCCTGCTTCATCGACCCGCGATGGCCAGCGCGTACACCAGCAGCGACGGGGCGTTGGCGGCGCCACGGATCTCCAGGTCGGAGCCCGGAACCACGCGGCTGAAGATCTCCAGCAGGTTTCCGGCCACGGTGATCTCGTTGACCGGATAGGCGATCTCGCCGCCCTCGAACCAGAAGCCGGAGCAGCCCACCGACCAGTCGCCGGTGTTGCCGTTCAGGGACGGGCCGAACATCGAGGTGATCAGCAGGCCCTCGCCCGCGTCGGCCATCAGCCCGGCCTGGTCGCGATCACCCGGCTGGAAGGTCAGGTTGGAGGTCGAGACGCCGGGCGGGCCGGCCAGGCCGCGCGAGGCGTGCCCGGTGGTGCTGAGGCCCAGCTGGCGGGCCGAGGACGAGTTCAGCAGCCAGGTGGTCAGCACCCCGTCGTCGATCAGATTGTGCGCCGCGTTGGCCACGCCCTCGTCGTCGAAGGGCGAGGAGCCGAGGCCGCGCAGCTTGTGCGGGTCGTCCTTCAGATAGATGCCCTTGGCGAACAGCTGCTGGCCCAGCTTGTCCTTGAGGAACGAGGTGCCGCGCGCGATCGAGGGGCCGGAGATGGCGCCGATCAGCGGACCCATCAGCGATCCGGCCAGGCGGTTCTCGAAGATCACCGGGGCGGTGGTCGAGGCGATCTTGCGCGCCCCCAGCCGCGAGGCGGCCCGGCGGCCGGCCTCGGCGCCCAGCGTCTCCGGCGCCGGCAGGTCGGCCTGCCAGCGGACCGAGCGGCCGTCATAGCCGGTCTCCATACCGTCGTCGTCGCCGGCGATCGCCGAGGCGCCGATGGAGAAGCCCGAGGCGCGGTGCACGCCGGTGAAGCCGGCGCTGGTCACCATGGTCCACTGCGAGGACGACCAGGCGCCGCTGCCGCCGTCGGAGTTGGTGACCTTGGGCACCGCGCGGGCGGCCGCTTCGGCGATCCGCGCGCGCGCCTCCAGCGCCTCGGCGGAGGGCTCGGTCGGGTCGTAGAGGTCGAGGTCGAGCAGCGGCCCCTTGGCCAGCCGGTCTGGGTCGGCCAGGCCGGCATAGGGGTCCTCGGGCGCCAGCCGGGCCATGGCCACCGCGCGCTCCACCAGCTTGGCGCGGGCCTCGGCGGAGATGTCCGAGCGGGAGACGGTGGCCTGCCGCCGGCCCACGAACACCCGCAGGCCCAGGTCGCGTGATTCCTCGCGCTCGACCTCTTCCAGGGCGCCCATGCGGACGGAGATCGACAGGCTGCGCCGGTCGGCGCCGACCGCTTCGGCCGCATCGGCTCCGGCCTTCAGGGCGGCGGCCACGACCTCGTTCAACAGGGTTTCGTCCATCGCAGGGATATGGCGGGAACGGGCAGAGGGAACAACCCCGGCGCTTCGCCGCATCCCTGGCCGTCACGGTTCGCCCCCGACTCGTGGGGGATCGGGGTCTGTGGTTTGATCGATTTTGGTGTCGCTTATAGTTGACGATCCTCTTGTCTCGCCTACGGTGTCGCATGCTCGAGGTGCGCCAGACCGAGGCGTTCGCCGAATGGCTCGGCGCGCTGCGAGACCGCCGCGCGATGCAACGGATCTCCGATCGGGTGCTCAGGATCGCAGTCGGCAATCTCGGCGATGTCGCCTCGGTTGGCGAGGGTGTCACCGAGGCGCGCATCCACTACGGGCCGGGTTACCGGCTCTATTTCGTGCGGCGCGGCGAGCAACTGATCGTGCTCCTGTGCGGCGGAGACAAGTCCACCCAGGCCCGGGACATCGCGGGCCAGGCAACTGGCGAAGGAGGTATGAGATGACCCCGAAGACCCTTCCCTTCGATGCGGCCGACGGGATCGAGACGGCCGACGACGTGGCGTATTTCCTCGAAGCGGCCTTCGAGGACGCGAACGCCGCGCACATCGCGACTGCGCTGGGCGTCGTGGCCCGGGCGGGCGGCATGACCGAGCTGGCGGAGAAGACCGGGCTTTCGCGTCAGGCGCTGTACAAGGCGCTAAGTGCCGACGGGAACCCAAGCCTTGACACCGTGCTACGGGTCATGGGCGCGCTCGGCCTCCATCTGACGGTAAAGACGCCGCAGGCGGCATAGGCGGACCCCGAGCCCAGGCGCGCGGGGTGCCGTAAAGGCCGCAGCCTCGACGTAGTGCGTCATCCCGCGGACCAGCCGCGGGACGACGGTCAGGCTCAGGGGATGGCGTAGAACAAAAGCGCCGCAGCCGCGGCGATGTAGGCGACCCAGGTGGCCAGCACCCCGGCCGCCCTCGGCCACCCGGTCCCGTCGCCCCGCGACAGGCCCAGCGCATGCAGCACCCGGCCCCCGAACAGCACCAGGCCGATGCCGTGGATCAGCATCGGCTGCGCGCCCGCCTGCGCCAGGATCGCCAGCGCCACCAGGGCGGCCGGCACATATTCCGTCGCATTGCCGAACGCCCGGCCCGCCTGGGTCAGGCCTGGCACGCCGCCGTCGCCCAGCACCACGTGGTGCTTGCGCCGCTGGCGGGTGACCAGCACGGCCAGCACCAGCAGCAGGATCAGATGCAGCCCTGCCCAGAGGGCCGCGGCGTGAACGGAATCCTTCGGATCCATCGTGGCGTCCTCTTTGTGTCGCTACTCGACCGGTCGACCGTCGCCGGGCAACCCCAGCCTAGCCCACTTCTCGGTCACCGCGTCGATGGTGGCGCGGTCCATCCCCAGCTTCTCGCCCCACTCGCGGTGGGTCTCGGGCGGCCATTTGTTGGTGGCGTCCAGCCCGATCTTCGATCCCAGCCCGCTCTCCGGCGATGCGAAGTCCAGGTAGTCGATGGGGGTATTCTCGATGAGCGTGATGTCGCGGGCCGGGTCCATGCGGGTGGAGAGCGCCCACATGACGTCCTTCCAGTCGCGGGCGTCGATGTCGTCGTCCACGACGATCACCCACTTGGTGTACATGAACTGGCGCAGATAGCTCCAGACGCCCATCATCACCCGCTTGGCGTGGCCGGGGTAGGCCTTCTTCATCGACACCACCGCGATGCGGTAGCTGCAGCCCTCCGGCGGCAGCCAGAAGTCGACGATCTCCGGGAACTGCTGCTGCAACAGCGGGATGAACACCTCGTTCAAGGCCTCGCCCAGCACCGACGGTTCGTCCGGCGGCCGGCCAGTGAAGGTGGAGAGGTAGATCGGGTCCTTGCGCATGGTGATCGCGCTGACCTGGAAGACCGGGAACTGTTCGACCGAGTTGTAGTAGCCGGTGTGGTCGCCGTACGGCCCCTCGTCGGCGTACTCGTCAAGCAGCACATGGCCCTCCAGCACGATCTCGGCCTGGGCCGGGACCATCAGCGGGACGGTCTTCGCGGGAACCAGGTCCAGCTTGGCGCCGCGCA
Organism: Phenylobacterium sp.; assembly: GCF_025351295.1. Lineage (GTDB taxonomy): Bacteria > Pseudomonadota > Alphaproteobacteria > Caulobacterales > Caulobacteraceae > Phenylobacterium. The sequence continues at coordinate 100,554 of NZ_JANXWD010000105.1, read as the reverse complement.
GCAGGCCGGCGAACTGGTACTCCGACAGCGTGTCCGGCACCGGGGTGACCGCGGCCAGGATCGTGCCCGGATCGGCGCCGATCACTGCGCAGGCGGGCAGCGGCTCGCGCTTGCCCTGCGCCTTCCAGCGGCGGTGGTGCTGGGCCCCGCCGCGGTGGGCCAGCCAGCGCATGATGGTGCGGTCCTTGCCCAGCACCTGCATGCGATAGATGCCCAGGTTGTAGTCGTCCTCGCGGGTCTGCGAGGGGCCCTTGGTCACCACCAGCGGCCAGGTGATCAGCGGCGCCGGCTCGCCCGGCCAGCAGCCCTGGATCGGCAGCCTGGTCAGGTCGATCTGGTCACCCCTCCAGACGATCTCCTGCACCGGCGCGGTCTTGCGCACCTGCGGCCGCATGCTCATCACCGTCCTGGCCAACGGCAGCATCTCCATCGCGTCCTTCAGGCCACGCGGCGGTTCGGGCTGGCGCAGGAAGGCCAGCAGCTCGCCCACCTCGCGCAGTTCGCCGGCGGTGGTGCGTTCCTTGCCCTCCAGGGTGACGCCCATGGCCACCCGCTTCACCGTGCCGAACAGGTTGACCAGGCAGGGCATCGTCGAGCGCTCGCCGTCGGCGCGGATGACGTTCTCGAACAGCACCGCCGGGCCGCCGTCGCGCAGCAGCCGGCGCTGGATCTCGGTCATCTCCAGCTGGGTGGAGACCGGTTCGCTGACGCGGACCAGTTCGCCGGCGGCCTCGAGCTTGGTCAGGAATTCGCGCAGCGATCGGTAAGCCATCAATGTTCCCTTTGGGCGGGTTTACCCGCGGCGCCGGAAGCGGTCTAGGATTGCCCCATGGCCCGCCTCGACCTAGATGACCTGCCGCCCAGGATCGCCGCCGTGCTGACCGACCTGCCGGCCGGCGAGGAACTGCTGCTGGTGCAGCACGGCGCGGTGGTCGGCCGGCTGATCGCGCCCGACGCGCCGGAGCCGGAAGACGCCGAGCCGGAGATCGAACCGGACCAGAAGCTGCGCGAGGTGTTCGAGCACTTCCGCGCCTCTATCGAAGATGAATTCTAGGAGCGACCCATGAAAACCCTCACCGCCACGCTGATGGCCCTCGCCCTGGCGGGACCCGCCCTCGCCGCCGATGCGCAGAAGGCGCCGGAACCCGCCAAGCCGGTGGACGCGGCCAACTTCTTCAACGGCCGCTGGTACGAGATCGGCCGCACCCCGATGAAGCTCACCGACGGCTGCGTTGCCGGCTATACCGACTACCTGCGCAAGGGCGACAAGGTCACCCAGCGCGACGGCTGCCGCGACCAGACCCCGACCGGCAAGGAGAAAGTGATTGGCGGGCCGCTGAAGATCCTCAACCCCGGCCAGAACACCAAGGTCCACGTCAGCTACCAGCTGTTCGGCTTCGTGCCGATCGCCCGCGAGTACTGGATGATCGACCACACCAACGAGTGGTTCCTGCAGTCCACGCCCAACATGGACATGATCAACATCTACACCCGCGACCCCCACCCCTCGGCCGAGCTGGTCGAGAAGCTGACCGCCGAGGTGAAGAGCTGGGGCTACACCGGCGCGCTGGAATTCCCGGAATTGGCGGCGAAGTAACCACCTCCTGTCTCTTGATCGTCATCCCGCGGCTTGTCTGCGGGATGACGATCATTAGGAGCGCGCGCGCTCCGCCTCCCACGCCTTGACCGCCGTCTTCTTGGCGATCTTGCGGAAGCGGCGTTCCAGGAAGTTGCGGAACGAGCCGGGGTGCAGGGTCTCGATCCGCGCCAGCACGCTGGGATAGTCCTTGTAGTGCGGCGTGATGTGGAAGGTGGCGGGTTCGGCCTCCATCAGCATCTCGCGCTCGTCCGGGCCGATGTCCAGCAGCACCACGCTCTGGTCCTCGCGGCGCAGGCGGGTGAAGAACTTGCCGTTCAGCTTGAACGACGGGCTGCCATAGCTCATCCCCGGTTCGGCGCCCGGAAAGGCCATCACGATGGCGGTCATCTCGTCCTTGGTCATGGGGCGTCTCAGCCTCGATCGATCTGGGTGGGCGAGCCCAGTCTAAGGCCTTGCGCCGAGGCGTCGATCAGGAAGTCGAGGCGTCTGAGCCGGGTGGCCGCGCCCCTGGCCGACACCACGCGATGGATCGAGACCTTGCGGTAGCCGGCCGGCGTGGCCTGGAAAAAGGCCCAGGCGGCGGCGTTGGCCTGGAAGCGCGCGGCCTCTTCCGGCGTGAACTCGGCGGTCGCGCGTTCATAGGAATAGACCTGGGTGCGGTCCTTGCCGATATCGTAGGCGGCCTGGCCGGCGGGGCGGATGCGGCCCTGCGCCTGCAGCTCGGCGTACCGTCTGACGTTCACCTGGCTCCAGATGCCACCGGGCTTGCGGGGCGTGAAGCGGATTCGGTAGGCCGCGTCGTCGATCCGATGGCGGACCCCGTCGATCCAGCCGAAGCACAGCGCCTCGTCGACGCTCTGCGGCCAGGTGATCGAGGCCTTGCCGCTGTCCGTCTTCCAGAACCCGACCGAGAGCTCGATTTCGGTGGCGTGGTTCGCCTGCAGCCAGGCGCGCCATTCGCCCGGCGTCGCAAAGAACATGGGCTCCGCATCCGATCCCACAGCCGCTCTCCTCACCCGTAGGGGGGTTATAGGGATCGCGGGATCGAGCGACACTTTTGACCAGATGCACTCCAGGTCGATTGGCGGGCGTCGCTTCGTTGGAAAGAACGATCAGGACGACGGTCCGCCGAGCCGCTCGCCTGCCGACTTAATCGTGGCGGCGCTCATGTTCTCTCGGATGAATTTCACGTCGCTACGATTTCGGGCCCACACGAATTCCGCCGCGCCTCGGACTGTGTATCCATTGCGCACCCGAACGATTTCGCGCGGTGCCATGCCTCTGATGAATTCGAGCGTCTCACGCTTGTTGGCCGCCACGAATAGCCGGCGCGGACCTATCGGGAGGGCGATGAGTGCGCCCGGATCACCAAGTCCTTTGACCTGCTCCAGGCTACGATCTGAGGTGAAAAGGTCGAGGTTCGATTCCAACCGCAGGACGTCCCACTGCATGCCGTTGATGTGCTCGCCGATCTTCGGGTTATCGATGAGCTTAGTGGCGATGAGCATGGCAACGTTTTCGACGATGCGCGGCTCGCGCTTCACAAAGAACTCTTCCAGCGTCGCAGGATCATCGGGCTTTCTTATCGCGTCGTACTGGGCCTGAATTTCGGGAACAGTTTGCCCCCAATCCCGCTCGGTCGCGGCCTTAATACCCAGAATATCGGCTGGGGTCCGGAGGCGCGTGGACTGTAGAAAGCGGCTCCAAGCGCTGCGGGTGGCGCTTGTCCATTTTATCGGTCCACCGGCCTCCAGCATCGCGAGAACATCCGCAGCCTGATCGTCAACTTGCTGCATGAACTTCTGCTCGACCTGTTGGACGAGATGGGGCTCAAGACCAGGCATTGCGTAGAGATCGTCTGCGTATCCCGTGGCTGTTGGCGGAAGCCTTCGAACCTTGACCTCAGCGCCGCCGGGCCGGCTGAACTGTTCAAGTCGGCAGTCAGCGCCGGCCCACCTCCTGAGGTAAAAGACCGGTGCGAAATGGTGACGTCGTGGTGGATTCGCCGGCTTCACGCCATCCCGCTCCCTTGGCTCTGCGAAGCCGCGCCCTAAAGTGTTGCGATAGGCCCGCGCGATCAACGCCCTACGCAAGCGCTTCAGCTAGCGAAACCAATCTGACGCAACGTGCCATTGCCCAACACCCAGACCTCCTTGAAGACGTTCAACGCGGGGGCTACCGCCGGGCCAATGCCACGCTGGTAGGCGGCTTGGCCTGCAACCGGCCAGATATTCAGATAGAGGACCAGCGACGTATAGGCCGGATAGCCCTTGTCAGCTTTCTCCCGCGCGACGCGGGCTACCTCTTCCAGCGCGCTTGCGGCAGGGGTCCACTGCTCTTGGGGAATGTGCTGAGGTTTATTTCGCTGTTCGGGGGCCAGAAGACGGTCGGCCTTTAGTTCGTTGCCGCGCCGGCGACCGGGCGCAATGAATTCAGCGACCTCGTACCGCTCGACCCGCCCGGCGTGTTTCAGTTCGAAGTCTGGTGGATCAGCACCTAGTCTGACACCATCGGCCTTCCACGCCGTCGCACATTTCGCGGCAACGTAGGCGTCGCGGAACACAGAGCCGGGTTGGTCCAGCGTATGGTCGGCATGGTGACGACGCATCGCCTGGACGATCATGGCGAAGCCCCTGGGCTTCCGCCAACCGCCCAGCTTCCATTCCCAAACCGAAAGCTCAGCCTTGGTGGCGCGGCGGCTAGATGTCGGGTGGGTGCCCATGACGCCCTCGATTCTAGACGGAGAGGGACACGCTACCTGGACGATTGCGTTTCCCTCAGTGCTACCTCTGTCAATCTCGTGTAGTTGCGCGCGGGGATTAGGCGCAGTTTTTGGTCATTAGGTTTGCGGTCGAAGAGGGACGCTGCTGCGTGCCTGTTGCGCACTAGCGTGGGGCCCCCGCCGCGCGACGAGCAATAGGCCCGACTATCCACTTTCCCGCGTTCTGAAGTTCATGAGGGCGTTGCTCATGCCCGCAATAGGGATTCCCAATCGATCCTCGATGCTGTGAAACACTGTCGAAAGTGTCGCTCGATCCGGCAATCACTATAACCCCCTCCCCCTACGGGTGAGGAGATAGCCCTCAGTTGAGCGGAGAAGATCGGCTCAGTACGCAAGCGCGACCCCGTCCTTGCGCATCTCGGTGGCGGCAGCGTAGCGGCCGGGCCAGGCCTGGATGGCTTGGTAGCCGCCATAGCCGCCGGGGGCCGGCTTGAACTGCCAGCCGATTTTGGCCAGGCCGGCCTTGGTGGCCTCCGGCACGCCGGTCTCCAGGTTGACCACGCCGACGGCGCCCAGGTCCTCGCCGGTGGGCTCGCTGCCGCCGTCGTGGTGCCACCGCGGGCTGTCGCCGGCCTCCTGCAGCCCCAGACCGAAGTCGACGATGTTGGAGATGATCTGGCTCTGGCCCTGGGGCTGCATGTCGCCGCCCATCACCCCGAAGCTGAGCAGCGGGTGGCCCTCCTGGGTGGCGAAGCCCGGGATGATGGTCTGGAACGGCCGCTTGCCCGGCGCATAGACGTTGGGGTGGCCGTCGGCCAGCGCGAACAGCTCGCCGCGGTCCTGGAACATGAAGCCCAGCCCGTCCGGCATCAGCCCCGAGCCCATGCCGCGATAGTTGGACTGGATGATCGAGATCATCATCCCATCCCGGTCCGCCACGGTGAAATAGGTGGTGTCGCCATGGGCCGGCGCCTGGCCGGGATAGACCATCGGCTGGATGCGGTCGGGCCGGATCAGCTTCGCCCGCGCCCGCGCGTAGTCCTCTGAGATCAGCCATTCCGTGGGCTGCCGGTGGAACGCAGGGTCGGCGTAGTAGCGGGCGCGATCCTCGAACGCCAACCGCTTGGCCTCGATCTCGTGGTGCAGGGCCAACGTCGACTGGAAGCCCATCGCCTCGATGTCGAACTGCTCCATGATCTTCAGCATCTGCAGGGTGACCACCCCCTGGCTGTTGGGCGGCAGGCCCCAGACGTCGACGCCGCGGTAGTTGACGGTCACCGGCTCGACCCACTCGGTGCGGTGGGCGGCCAGGTCGGCCCGCGTCATCCAGGCGCCGATCCGCTGGAAGTAGCGCTCGATCCGCTCGGCGATCTCGCCCTCGTAGAACGCCCGGCCGCCGCCCTCGGCGATCAGGCGGTAGGTGTGGCCCAGCTCCGGATTGCGGAACAGGTCGCCCTCCCGCGGTGTCCTGCCGCCGGGCGCCCAGAGGCGGTTGAAGTTCTCCACCTCCTCCAGGCCGGCATCGGGCCGGTTGAAGATCCGCTGCGAACTGGCGACGTAGAAGGCGGTGTTCTGGATGACCGGATAGCCCGCCTCGCAGGCCTCGATCGCCGGTTGGAACAGGTCCTTCCAGGGCAACTTCCCGTAGCGCTGGTGCAGCGTCGCCCAGGCATCGACGGCGCCCGGCACGCTCACCGAGATCGCGCCATAGGACGGGATCGTCCCCCTGGCCGTCGCGCGCTTTCGCACCGTCTCGAGGCTGAGCCCCTTGGGACTGCGGCCCGACCCGTTCAGCCCGACCACCTGCTTCAGCTTCGGGTCCCAGAGCAGCACGAAACAGTCGCCGCCGATCCCGCACGCGATCGGCTCCCCGAAGCCCAGCACCGCGTTGGCCGCGATGGCGGCGTCGACCGCCGAACCGCCGGCCTTCAGGATCTCGATGGCGGTCAGGCTGGCCAGGGGATGGGCGGTCGCCGCGGCCCCGTGCGTGCCCCACACGGTCGAGCGGCTGGCCCACGTCGCCCCATCCACCCGGTCGCCCATGCCCACGTCGGACCGGTCGCGGTTGGGGTTCTCCCCCCGCGACGTCGCGAAGGCCGGCCCGCCCAGGGCGGCTGCGGGCAACGAGGCGAGGAAGGTGCGGCGGCGCATGCGGGCTCCGGAGCGGCAGGGACCCGCAAGGTTAGCAGGATCGCGGCCGGGCGCGCGACCACCTACGCGGCGGCTTCCATCGACGAGTCGTCCAGCACCCTTTGCAAGGCCGCGAGGAGCTGGCCGACCTCGATCGGCTTGGCCACGACGCCGTCCATCCCGGCGGCGAGATAGGCTTCGGCCTGGTGCGACATGGTGTTGGCGGTGAGCGCGAGGATCGGGGTGCGGCGGCGACCAAGCTCGGCCTCGCGCTGGCGGATCAGGCGCGTGGCGGTGGGGCCGTCGGTGTGAGGCATCTGCACGTCCATGAGGATCGCGTCCCATTCGGCGCTTTCCCAGGCCGCCACCGCCTCGGCGCCGTCGGCCACCACCGTCGTCTCGATGCCCAGCTGTCCGAGCAGGGTCGTCAGCACCAGCTGGTTGATCTCGTTGTCCTCGGCCGCCAGCAGCCGCAACGCGCCGGTCTCCTGTGGCGCGGCGCGGGCGGCCGCCGGCGGCGGGGCTTTGCGCGCCCCAGCGATCCTCGGGAGCGGCAAGGTGACGACGAAGGTCGTGCCCTCGCCGAGCCGGCTGGTCACCTCGATCCGCCCGCCCATCATGTCGGCGAGCTGGCGGCAGATGGCGAGCCCCAGGCCGCTGCCGCCGTAGCGGCGGGTGGTGGACGTGTCGGCCTGCTCGAACTTCTCGAAAATGCGCTCGATATGCTCGGGCGCGATGCCGATGCCGGTGTCGCTGACCTCCAGCCGCACATCCTCGCCGTGGCGGGATAGTCTGACGGCGACCCGGCCGCCCTTGTCGGTGAACTTCAGGGCGTTGGAGATCAGGTTGCAGAGGATCTGGCGCACGCGCGTCGCATCGCCCAGGCACGCGCCCCCGCCGGCGGGCGCGACCTCCAGGCTGAGCGCGATGTCCTTGGTATCGGCCAAGCCGATGAAGGCGTCGCGGGTGTCCTCGGCGAGCGCCTGGAGATCGAATTCGGCCGCCTCCAGCTCCAGCTTGCCGGCCTCGATCTTGGAGATGTCGAGGACGTCGTCGATGATCGAGAGCAGGCTCTGGCCGGATTCGCGGATGATGCCGAGGCGGCCGCGCTGAGCGCCGCTGAGCTCGTCCGCCTCCATGGCCTGCGCCATGCCGAGGACGCCGTTCAGCGGCGTGCGGACCTCGTGGCTGACCGTGGCCAGAAACATGGTCTTGGCGAGGTTGGCGGCCTGCGCGGCGGCGGTGAGCGACTGGGCGACGGCGCGCAAGCGCTCATTTTCCCGCAGCTCGACGGTGAGGGTTCGGTTCAGGGCCTCCGCGGCCAGGCGCGCGCTGAGCTCGCGCAGGACCGCGCCGCGCACCAAGGCCGCCATGCCGATCGCCGCAAAGCCGCCGGCCAGGCCCACGAAGGCGTATTGGGCAATGAGGTCGCCTGGCGCCTGCCGCGCCATGGTCAGCATGCCCAACCCGGCCGCGGCCACGCTCACGTAGCCGAGACGCCGGGTCGGCGCGGCGATCGCGAACGCCAGCGCCATCAGCACGAAGTAGAACAACTTCAGCGGCTCGAAGTGAATCATGAGGTAGGCCGTGACGTTGCCGATGAACAGCGCATTGACGGCGCCGATCCCGGCTTCCATCGGCAACATCTTCGGCGGACGACGTCCCCACGCGTACCACAACGCGCCGGCGACGGCGGACGAGACAGCCGCCAGGCCCGCGAGGACGAGGAGATCCACCCCGGTCTCGTAGAAGAGATGCGACAGGACAATCAGGCCGTAGTAGACGCTCGTCGCCACGAGAAACCCGCGCACCACCGGCAGGTAGGCGGCGGCGATTTCGCGCGGCGGCAGGGTGTTCTTCTGGGGCCGGCGAGCCATCGGATCACATTCCGCGCAGGGATCGGCCAAGCTTATGGCCGCGAACTCACACCGAGAGATGAACGTTATGGGATTGCGACCCGTCGCCGCAGGCTGCCGGCCGCGGTGCAGCGCATGCGGGCTCCCAAAGGCGACGCCGAAGGTTTAGCAGGACCCTGCGCCGGCGCGATGGGCCCGGTGGCCGGGACCGGCGTCAGCAGGGGGATGGTCGACATGGCGCCTGAAGTGGTTCCGCCTCGCGCCGACGCCGGCCGGTCGCGCGCCTGTTTCATGACCTCGGAACGTCTCGGGTTCGGGACGTGGACGACGGACGACGACGCCCTGGCGACCGCGATCTGGGGCGACCCGGAGGTGACGCGGCTGAGCGGGGGCCCGTTCACCCCCGTCCAGGTGCGGACGCGCCTAGAGGCCGAGATCTCGAACCTGCTTCACCACGGAATCCAGTACTGGCCCCTGTTCCGCCGCGACACCGGCGCGCCGGTCGGCTGCTGCGGCCTGCAGCCTAGGGACCCGGCGGCCGGCGTCCTGGAGCTGGGATACCATTTGCGCCGCGAGGCCTGGGGGCAGGGCTACGCCACCGAGGCGGGGCGGGCGGTGATCGCCTGGGCGGCGGCCCGGGGCGTTCCGGCGCTGTTCGCCGGGCATCACCCGCAGAACCACGCCTCGGGGCGGACCCTGCGAAAGCTCGGCTTCACCTACACCCACGATGAGCACTATCCGCCCACCGGCCTGCTGGAACCCTGCTACCTGCTGAGGCTCACCGACGAGGGGGGATGACGAGGCCGTACGGAGCCTGCGCCCTTAAGCCTAGGCGCCCATCGCGACGCGGGCGATGGCTGCGGCGTGCACCAGGGCGCTGTCGATGAGCGGGTAGGGTGGTGGCCGGCCGTCGAAGGCCAGGAAGAGGTCCGTGCCGCCCAGCACGATGGCCTCGGCGCCGGCCTCATGGAGCTTCTGGCCCTGCTCGGCGAGGTAGCGGCATTGCGCGTCCGTGGCCTCCGCCGCCGCGGCCATGGCGACATAGGTGGCGTGGACGGTAGGGAGGTCTTCGTCGGCCGGCGCCATCACCTCCACCGAGCCCACGCCGTACAGCCGCGATGCCATGGCGTTCCGCGAGTCCAGGACGCCGACCCTGCGCAAGCCCGAGGCGGCGAAGTGGCGGTCCAGGGCCGGGATGGCGTCGATCAGCGGCAGGCTGGAGATGGCTTCCAGTTGCCGGATGCAGAAGTGACCGCCCATCGAGGTCACCGCCACCGCGCCGCAGCCGCCGGCCTTCAGCCGATCCACGTGGCGCGCGAAGGCGGCCGCCTGGGCCTCGGGGCGGCCGGCGTACATGTTGGCGGCCATCTCCCGCAGGTCGGCGTGGGCGATGGTCAGCTCCAGCCGGCGCTCGGCCGCGGCATGCGCCCGGACCAGGGCCCTTTAGTAGAACTCCGTCGCCGCCGGCCCGATGCCGCCGATCAGGCCGATGTGCATGGGGAGACCTCGTGGCTTCGATGATCGCGGACTTGAGCGGACTTTGCGGCGCGTGGCGACGGCCAGTTGGCGAATTGCGGCCCGCTTCGGTGGTGCGCGCGGCGGCGCTTTATCGGATGCGGTGCGCGTCGCGATCGGTCAGTCTGCGAGTCTTGGCCGAGGGGCAAACGATCATGCTGAAGTGGACGACGCTGGCTCTGGCGGTGGCTGCGGGGACGTCTGTGACGTCGTCCGGGGCGATGGCGGCCGGGTCGATGACGGCTGGGCGGCCGATCGGGCCGGACGATATCGCCCGCCTGCTGGTGGTCAGCGAGCCCCAGGTCGATCCGGCCGGCCAGTGGGTGGCCTATACGGTGGCCGGCACGGATGTGACCGCCGACAAACCGGTCAGCCACATTTGGATGACCTCGTGGGACGGCGCGCGCAGCGTGCAGCTGACCAGCCGCGCCAAGGAAAGCGAGACCACGCCCCGCTTCAGCCCCGACGGCCAGTGGCTGGCGTTCATCTCGGCGCGTGGCGGCGACGACAAGGCCGACGACCAGCTGTGGCTGATGTCGCGGGCTGGCGGCGAGGGGCGGCCGATCGGCGGCGTGCACGGCGCGGTGACCGACTATGCCTGGTCCCCGGACTCCAGGACCCTTGCCCTGGTGGTCGAGGACCCGGACCCTGACGCCCGCGCCAACGCCGCCGCTGAGGCCATCGTGCCCTCGCCGGCCCGGCCCGGCGGCGCGCCCGCGCCCGAGGCGGCGATGTCGCCGACCCCCCAGAGCGGCGGGGCCGACAAGGACAAGCCGCCCAAGCCGATCGTCATCGACCGCTTCCAGTTCAAGCAGGACATCGACGGCTACCTTGGCAAGAAGCGCCAGCGGCTGTTGCTCTACGACATCGCCACGGGCGCGGCGCGGCGGCTGACCACCGGCGACTTCCGCGAGGCGCTGCCCGCCTGGTCGCCGGACGGCCGGCAGATCGCGTTCTCGTCGAAGCGGGCGGCCGATCCCGACCGGACCTACGACTCCAACCTCTATCTCGCGACCGTGGGCGCCGCGCCGGCCGAGCCGGTGCGGCTGACCGCCTACGAGGGCGCGGACAACGACGACGAATGGGCCAGCCGGCCGGCCTGGAGCCCCGACGGGCGCGAGATCGCCTATCTCGAGGGCGGGCCGGTCAAGCTGATCGGTTATGGGGTGCACAAGCTGGCGGTGGTCCCTGCGGCCGGCGGCGCGGCGCGGGTGCTGACCGCCGCCCTCGACCGCAATGTCAGCAACCCGGTCTGGTCGGCCGACGGCCGCTGGCTCCGCGTGCTGGTCGAGGACGACGAGGCGCAGCGGATCGTCGCGGTCCCGGCGGCCGGCGGCGCGCCGAAGGAGGTGGCCGGCGGCTGGCGCAAGTTCTCCGCGCCGGCGGCCGCGCCCAGGGACGGCCTGGCCGTGCTGCTGTCGACGCCCATGGCCCCGGCCGAGGTCTATGCCGTGGACGCCGGCGGCAAGCTGCGCCAGCTCAGCCACCAGAACGACGCCTGGCTGAAGGAGGTCGCCGTCGCGCCCACCGTGCGCACCAGCTTCAAGAGCGCCGACGGGACCGAGGTGCACGGCTTCCTGGTGACCCCGCCGGGCGCGCCGGCCGGCCAGCGGCTGCCGACCATGCTGTACAGCCACGGCGGGCCGCAGTCGCAGGTCGCCGCCGAGTTCGCGATGAACTTCCAGATCTTCGCCGGCCATGGCTATGCGGTTGTGGCGCCCAACTTCCGGGGCGGCACGGGCCGGGGCGAGGCCTATGCCAAGGCGATCTATGCCGCCTGGGGCACGGTGGACGTGGCCGACGACCTGGCCGCCGTCGACGACGCGGTGGCGCGCGGCGTGGCCGATCCGGACCGGCTGGTGGTGGGCGGCTGGAGCTATGGCGGCATCCTGACCAACTACGTCATCGCCAGCGACCGGCGGTTCAAGGCGGCGGTGAGCGGGGCCTCGATCTCCAATGTGTTCGCCGGCTACGGCACCGACCAGTACATCCGCGACTATGAGACGGAGCTGGGCCGGCCGTGGGAGCACCCGGAGGCGTGGCTGAAGCTGAGCTATCCGTTCTTCCACAACGAGCGGATCGTGACGCCGACCCTGTTCATGGCCGGCGACAGGGATTTCAACGTGCCGCTGCTCAACAGCGAGCAGATGTACCAGGCGCTGAAGAGCCGCGGGATCGACGCCGAGCTGGTGATCTATCCCGGCGAGTTCCACGGCCTGCGCCGGCCCAGCTTCCTCAAGGACCGCATGCAGCGCTGGCTGGCCTGGTACGACGCGCGGGTGGGGAAGGCGCCGTAGGTGCTTGCCTGACGTCCGCCTGTCGGCGACGTTCCTTCCCCATTTGATCGTCACCCCCGGCCTTGTGCCGGGGGCCCATGCCTCAGCTTGCCCGATTCCCTGCGGCAGGCCGCGCGGCGCGGCCTGCCGCCACCACCGTGCCGGCGGCCCGATGGATCCCCGGCACAAGGCCGGGGATGACGAGCTGATGGGGGGGATCAAACACGGCCAGCCGCCCCCGCCACCGCGGCCCGGCGCGGGAACAGCCGGCCGCGCACGGTCGCGCCGAACACCAGCAGGGCCAGTCCGCCGCCGCCGACTACTGCGGCGTGAAGGGCCCAGAACTGGGCCGCCGGGAGGCGTTCGTAAAGGCTGCCCAGGCGGCCGCTGACCACGCTGCCGAGCGACACCGAAAGCGAATAGAGGCCCATCATCGTCGCGGTCACCGAGATCGGCGCGGCGCGGGAGAACAGCGCGTTGGCGGTGGGGGCGAAGAACAGCCAGCCCAGGTTCGAAGTCAGGTGGAACACCACCGCCCAGATCAGCGGCGTGCGGCCATGGGCGTCGGTGACGAACTGGCCTCCGGCCAGCCACAGGGTGGAGGCGGCGAAGATGAAGCAGCCCACGGCCATCTTGCCGAACTCGTCCGGCTCGCGGCCGCGCCTGGCCTGCCAGCGCCAGAACCACAGCGCCGGCGGCAGGGTGATGAACGGGGCCAGGCCGTCCACCGCCTGCAGCCAGGGGACCGGCACGGTGAAACTGCCGATGGCCAGCTCCAGGTGGTCGCGGACCCACAGGTTGTAGGTGTTCCAGATCTGCGACTGGGCGACCCAGAAACTGGCCGCCACCGGCACCAGGGCGGCCAGCAGCAGCACCACCCGCCATTCCGCGCCGGTCAATCGGGCGTGCGCCACGGCGGTCCGCCGCCGCGCGGTCTCGGGCACGATCCGCTGGCCGGCGAGGTAGGTGATCAGGCCCACGATCATCCCGACCGCGGCGAACCCGAAGCCCACATGATAGCCATAGCTCTGCTTGAGCAGGCCGGTGATGACCGGGGCGACGAAGGCGGCGAGGTTCACCGCCGCGCCATAGATCTGGAACGCGATGGTGCGACGCCGGTCGTCGCGGTCGTACAGGTCCCCAACCTGCGGCGCGAGGTTGCCCCGCAGCGCCCCGGTCCCCAGAATCAGCAGCAGCAACGCCAGCAGGAACGAGGCGTCGAAGGCCATGCACAGGTGGCCGGCGGTCATCAGCAGCGCGCCCAGGGCCACGCTGCGCGAGCGGCCCAGCAGCCGGTCGCCCAGTGCGCCGCCGAGGATCGGCGCGAACAGGGCCAAGCCCAGGTAGAGGCCGAAGGTCTGGGTGGCCAGCGCCTGGGTGGAAAGCGGGCCGGTGACCGTTTCGACCGCGGCGCGGAACGGGGCGAACCCCACCACATGCTCGATATGGCCCGGCAGCAGCAGCTGCTCGACCATGTAGAGGGTCAGCAGCGCCTGCATGCTCTGGAACGAGATGCGGTCCCAGAACTCGGTGCCGGCCAGCACCGCCAGCGCCCGGGGGTGGCCGAACAGCAGGCGTTGGGGTGCGGGCTGATCGCGCGCCGGCGTGGTCATCGGCGTCGGCCCCTCGGACACGGTCACGTAGCGCGGCCAGCCGCCAGCGGCACAGTCGGGGCGTGAGCCTCCGTGGCGGTGGTCATGTCATCCCCCGATGCGGGCGGCCCTCGGCGCCGTGACCGGAGACGGGCGCCCATTCCCCGGGCGAGTGGACGGCGCCCGCCGGGGTTTGGCAAGCCGGGGCTGGCGTGGCTGGCGGCGGCGGGCGCAGATGGCCCCGGAACGGATCGGGAGAGATCGATGGCGATGCGGATGGCGGCGGCGCTCGCGGCCCTGGCCCTGGCTTCTGCGGCCCAGTCTTCGGCGGCCCTGGCCGAGCCGGCGCGGACCTTCACCCTGGAGGCCACACCTAGGTCGGTGGCCTGGGGCAACTATGACGCCGCCCACGCCCCGGCGCTGACGGTGAAGTCCGGCGACACGGTGGTGGTCCACACCCTGCTGACCAACAGCCCCGCGGGCCTGGAGAAGAACGGCGTCCCGCCCGACCAGGTGGAGGCGGCGCTGCGCACCGTCTACGCCCAGGTCACCGACAAGGGGCCGGGCGGCCACATCCTGACCGGGCCGATCTACGTGGAGGGCGCCGAGCCCGGCGACACCCTGGAGATCCGCATCCTGAAGATCGACCTGGCGATCCCCTATGCCTACAACGGCTTCCGCTACGGGGCGGGCATCCTGACCGACGACTTCCCCTATGCGCGCACCAAGATCATCCCGCTGGACCGCGCCAGGATGGTCGCCAATTTCGCGCCCGGGATCACCATCCCGCTGCACCCGTTCTTCGGCAGCATGGGCGTGGCGCCGCCGGTCGGGTTCGGCCGCTATGACAGCACGCCGCCCACCGTCATCGGCGGCAACATGGACAACAAGGACCTGGTCGCCGGCGCGACCCTCTACCTGCCGGTGTTCAACAAGGGCGCCCTGTTCGAGGTCGGCGACGGCCACGCCGGCCAGGGCAACGGCGAGGTCGACGTCACCGCCCTGGAGACCTCGCTCACCGGGACCTTCCAGTTCATCGTCCGCAAGGACCTCAAGACCGCCTACCCCCGCGCCGAAACCCCCACCGTCTACATCGCCATGGGCTTCGACGACGACCTGGCCATCGCCGCCCGCAAGGCGGTCCGCGAAATGGTCGACTTCCTGATCCGCGAAAAAGGGATGTCGGCCGACGACGCCTACATGCTCGCCAGCGTCGCCGGCGATCTGGCCATCACCGAGGTCGTGGACCGCAACAAGGCGGTGCACATGAGCATGTCCAAGGCCGTTTTCGGGAAGTAGGTGTTGCCTGCCAGCATCCACAATCGACGCCCGTTGCAGACTTATGCTAAGTCGGCGCAGTATAGTTCGTGGCGGCGATGACAAGAATTGATGTGGCGGGTAGCAATCCTCTCATCCTTAATGATCGGTGCAAATGAGCCGACGCTGCGTCTGCGATATCGACGGCCGCCCGTCCCGCCACATGCGCGGTTTGGAATGAGAACCGCTCCGACAGCCCGATGCGCCACGCCATGACCTTCTGGGTCCGAACCTATCTGTCGCCCGCCAATGGTCATGCGGCTGTACTGCGCGCCTATCGGGACAAGGACGTTCAGCGGCTTCTGAACGATCACTGCATTGCGAACCCGACCGATGACATACAACGGGCTGCAGATACGTTGGAGCAGAGGGCGCTCGCGAATGCGGCCCGCGACCAACCTGGCTGGGTCGCTAATCACCCGTAGCTACACTTGGATAAGCAACCGTCCGCCTACTCCGTCCACACCGCCAGTTCATTCCCCGCCGGGTCCGTGAAGTGGAACCGCCGGCCGCCCGGGAACTCGAAGATCGGCCGGGTGATGGTCCCGCCGGCGGCGCGCACCTTGGCCTCCATGGCCTCCAGGTCGTGGGCGTAGAGGATCACCAGGGGCGTCTTGATGGCGTCGGGGTCGTCGGTGTGGAAGCCGCCGTCCAGGCCCTCGTTGAAGCCGGCGTAGGTCGGGCCGTAGTCGATGAAGGTCCAGCCGAAGGCCGCCCCGTAGAATGCCTTCACCTTGGGAAGGTCGCCGCCGGGGAACTCCACATAGTCGACCTTGCCGTCATCGCGCATGGCTTAGCTCCTCGTCCTGACCTGGGCCGAGCCTAGGCCGGGTTGTGTGCTCTTTCAAGAACAAAATAGCAACATGTGCGGAGGCCCGCCTTGACAGCCCGGCCGCGCAGGCGACATCTCCCGGTGGTTCCGAGGGGTTGTCATGGCTTTGGGTTGCCTGCTGAGCGCCTGTCTGCTCGCCCACGTCGACGCCGCCGCCGGGTCGCAGGTGCGGCCGCAGAGCGCGCATCGGGTGGCGCCCGCCGAGGCCGGGCTGGCGACTGATCCGACCTTCCAGGAGACGGCCGGCGAAGTGCGCAATGCGTTGCGCGCCGCGGGCTTCACCCTGGCCGAGGGCGCGGGGCCGCCGGCGCAGGTGGTGGTGATTGTCGCCTATGGCGTGGACGCGCCGCGCGTCCGGCTCCGCGCGCGCACCGAGGACGTCGCGGCCTTCACCCCCGGCGGATCGCCGTCCACGACCGGCGCCGCCGGGCGCGCTCCGAGCGTCGACTATGGCGCGGTAGGGACCCGGACGGTGACGCTCCGCGCCGCCACCTCGGTCCGCCATGTCTCGTTCGCCGCCTACGACGCCCAGGCGGTGGCGGCCGGCCAGGCCCCGCCGCCGCTCTGGACGGTGACCGTGACCAGCGAGGGCGCCGACGACATCGGCGCGGCGCTGCCAGCCATGATCGTCGCCGCCGCGCCCTGGTTCGGCAAGTCCACCGGCCGGCGGGTCGACGTGGCGACGCCGCTGGAGGGCCGCGCGGTGGAGGCGGTGCGCAGGGGCGTCGGGCCGCCGAAGTAGCTGCGCCCGGGGCGACCGAGCCCCTTCGAGGCGGAACGAAGCCCGCGAGACGACCCTTCGTCGGGCTTGACCCTGATTGATGTTATCTTATAACGGACAAGTTACGTTATAACATCACATAGAGGGCGGTCCCATGGCGCTGAAGTTGTCTGTGTTCGTGTCTGTCAGCGCGGCCGCCCTGGCCGCCGCCATGTCCGCCGCGGCGCAGACCACGACCGCCGGGCCGGTGGAGGAGGTGGTCGTCACCGCCCGACGGCTGGACGCCGCCCGCTCGGCCATCGAGCCGGCCCTGGGGGCGACCAGCTATTCCCTGCCTGAGGCTTTCATCACCAACCTGCCCGGCGGGGCCAATACCCAGCTGAACCAGGTCGTGCTCCAGGCTCCCGGGGTGGCGCAGGACAGCTTCGGCCAGCTGCACATCCGCGGCGACCACGGCAACATCCAGTACCGGCTGAACAATGTGATCCTGCCGGAGGGCCTGGCGGTGTTCGGTCAGACCCTGTCGCCCCGGCTGGCGTCGAACATCGAGCTGATCACCGGGGCGCTGCCGGCCCAGTACGGGCTGCGCACGGCCGGCATCATCAACATCACCACCAAGAGCGGCTTCCGGACCGGCGGCGAGGCCTCGGTCTATGGCGGCAGCCACGGGGTGATCACGCCCAGCCTCGAATATGGCGGCTCGTTCGGGCGCTCCAGCGCCTTCGGCTCGCTGAGCTACACCGGCACCGACGTCGGCATCGAGAGCCCCGACGGCCGCGCCGACCCGCTGCACGACCACTCCGACCAGTACCAGGGCTTCGGCTATTTCGACCACATCCTGGATGACCAGAGCCGCGTCTCGGCCATCGTGGGCACGTCGCAACAGCGCTTCGAGATCCCCAACACCGCGGGCCTGCAGCCGGACCTGGGCCTGAGCGTGAACGGCCGGACCGCCTTCGCCAGCCAGGACCTGGACCAGAACCAGCGCGAGGGGACCAGCTTCGCCATCGGCGCCTACCAGCGCTCGACCGAGCGGTTCACCGGCCAGGCCTCGGTGTTCGCCCGCTACTCGACCCTCACCTACCGCGCCGACCCGCTGGGCGAACTGCTGTTCAACGGCATCGCCCAGGATGCGCGCAAGACCGACCTGGCGCTCGGCCTGCAGCTCGAGGGCGTCTACACGCTGAACGACCGCCACACCCTGCGCGGCGGGGTCATCGCCCAGCGCGACCGCACGACCAGCCGCACCAGTTCCCAGGTGCTGCCGGTGGACGCCGACGGCGTCCAGACCACCGACCGGCCGCTGGTCCTCGCCGACGCCGACCACAACACCGGCACGACGCTCTCGGCCTTCCTGCAGGACGAGTGGAAACTGGCCGACACCCTGACCTTCAACTACGGCCTGCGCTTCGACCGCCTCGACGCCTTCCGCCAGGAACACCAGCTCAGCCCGCGCGCGAACCTGGTGTGGACGCCGGCGCAGGGCACGACCGTCCACCTCGGCTATGCGCGCTACTTCACCCCGCCGCCGTTCGAACTGGTGGCCAGCGACACCGTCAGCCGCTTCGTCGGCACGACGGCCCAGGCGCCGGGGACCCTGAACGACCTGCCGCTGTCGGAGCGCGACAACTACTACGACGTGGGCGTGTCGCAGCGGTTCGGCCCGCTCAGCCTGGGGATCGACGCCTACTACAAGCTGGCCCGCAACCTGGTGGACGAGGGCCAGTTCGGCGCGCCGATCATCCTGACCCCGTTCAACTATCGCTCCGGCTACGCCAAGGGGGTCGAGTTTTCGGCCAACTACGCCAGCGGCCCGTTCAGCGCCTACGGCAACCTGGCGGTCTCGCGGGCCAAGGGGAAGGACATCGTCTCCAGCCAGTTCAACTTCCACCCGGCCGACCTGGCCTATATCGCCGGCCACCACGTCTATCTGGACCACGACCAGACCTACACGGCCTCGGCCGGCGGCACATACCGGTTCGGCGGGACGCGGGTGTCGACCGACGTGATCTATGGCTCGGGCCTGCGCCGGGACGGCGCGGTCCCCAACGGCGACAAGCTGCCGGCCTATGTCCAGGTGAACCTGGGCGTCGCCCACACCCTGGACGGCCTGCCGGGCGGCCCGCTGACCCTGCGCGCCGACGTGATCAACCTGTTCGACCGGCAGTACGCCATCCGCGACGGCTCGGGCATCGGCGTCGGCGCCCCGCAGTTCGGCCCGCGGCGCGGCCTGTTCGCCGGGGTAAGCAAGGCGTTCTAGCCGCCCGGGGTCGGGCGCCGCGCCGCCGCGCCAGGCGCCAAGGTGCACGGGGCTGCGACATTTCAGGCCTGAAAAAAATCCCCGGCGTTCACAATCGCGAAAGCGCGTCGCGCATATGGATGCGGCGTCTCAGAAGGAGAAGTCAGCCCATGAACATCAGCTCAGCTCCCCCGCAGGCGGCCCCGACGCCGGCCGCCGCCGCACCGGCAGCTCCCCCGGCCAAGGCGCCGGATCGGCCCCACGACGGCGACGGCGACGACGTCAAGGCGAAGGCCTCGCCGCCCCCGGCTCCGGGCCAGGGCACCAAGTTCGACCTGAAGGTCTGACGTCGGCGCGCTCCTTCCGGCGGGTCCGGCGGGAGCGCGTCCCCCCGCCCGACGCCAATCTACGGGCGTCGGGGCCTGGGGAAGTCCGCCGTCACGCACTGCCGTTCCGCGAGCGTGGCCGGCGGGATCTTCTCACCCTCCGGCAAGGCCCGATGGAAGGTGAACGAGGCGATCAGCGGCGGCTCATCGTCGGCGAAGATATCGGCCGGCGTGGCATGCAGTTCGGCGATGATGTCGATCTCGCCGGGCGGCGACAGCGTCGCGCCGAACCCCCAGGGCTTCTCGGGCTTCTTCGCCCGCAGCGAATAGGTGCCGCTCCCGGGCGAATGGGACCGTGAGCCCTCGCTCTTCAGGCCCTCGCCCTTGATCATGTAGTAGAGGTCGACGTCGCTGTCGGACTCCAGCCACAGCGTTACCTCGTGCAGGTCCGCGTCGCCGACTTTCTCGGTCATCCAGGCGCAGACCTGGGCGGCGTGGACCGGTCCGGCGGCGGCCAATACGGCCAGCGCGGCGAGCCCGCCCCTGAAAAGAAGCGCGGCCCTGAAAAGGGTGGTCATGGATAAATCCCCTGTCCGCGCAGACGACCCGAGCCTAGCAGACAAATCCACGCCGGCCCCAGGGTTTGCGCCGCGCCCGTTTGGGGGCATGCTTCGGCCGGGGCGGAGGACCAGACCATGGCGGACGGCGCGGGCACGATCGGAGACCAGGCCAGGGCCGCGGCCTATTCGACCCCACTGGAGGATCTCAATCCCGGCGACCCGGAGCTGTTCCGCACCGACAGCCACTGGCCCTATTTCGAGCGCCTGCGCGCCGAGGCCCCGGTCCACTGGTGCAAGGACAGCGAGTTCGGCCCCTACTGGTCGGTGACCCGCTACAACGACATCATGGCGGTCGACACCAACCACGCAGTGTTCTCCTCGGACGCCGCCCTGGGCGGGATCACCATCCGCGACGCGCGGCCGGACCTGCGCCGCCCCAGCTTCATCGCCATGGACCCGCCGCGCCACGATGTTCAGCGCAAGACGGTCAGTCCCGCCGTCGCGCCCGCCAATCTGGCACTGATGGAGCCGATCATCCGCGAGCGGGCCGGGCGCATCCTGGACGAACTCCCGGTCGGCGAGACGTTCGACTGGGTCGACCGGGTCTCGATCGAACTCACCACCCAGATGCTGGCCACCCTGTTCGACTTCCCGTTCGAGGACCGGCGGCTGCTGACCTTCTGGTCCGACTGCGCCACGGCGCTGCCGATCAAGGGCGGCATCGTTGAGACGGAAGACGAACGTCAGGAGAAGCTGCTGGAGTGCCTGGCCTATTTCACCGGGCTCTGGAACGAGCGGGTCAACGCGCCGCCGGCCGGCGACCTGGTGTCGATGATGGCCCACGGCGAGCACACCCGGAACATGACCCCCGACGAATACCTCGGGAACCTGACCCTGCTGATCGTCGGCGGCAACGACACCACGCGCAACTCGATGACCGGCGGGGTCTATGCCCTGAACAAGTTCCCCGGCGAATACGACAAGCTGCGCGCCAACCACAGCCTGGTCGAGGGCATGGTGCCGGAAATCATCCGCTGGCAGACCCCGCTGGCCCACATGCGGCGCACCGCGCGGGTGGACACCGAGATCGCCGGCACGCCGATCAAGCAGGGCGACAAGGTGCTCATGTGGTACGTCTCGGGCAACCGCGACGAGGCGGTGATCGCCAATCCCGACGCCCTGATCATCGACCGCGAGCGGCCCCGCCAGCACCTGTCCTTCGGCTTCGGCATCCACCGCTGCGTCGGCAACCGCCTGGCCGAGCTCCAGCTCAAGATCGTCTGGGAAGAGATCCTCAAGCGGTTCAGCCATATTGACGTCGTCGGCGAACCCCGCCGCGTCCGCTCCAGCTTCGTAAAGGGCTACGAGACCCTGCCGGTGGTCATCCGCCGATAGGGGCTGGGAGCTTTTAGGCGCCCGGGAAAGCAGGAACACATGCGGATGATCGACCGCGACGAGGTCCGCGCGCGGCTGACCTACGAGGTGTGCATCCCGCTGGTGCGAGCCGCGATGATCGCCTTCTCGCAGGGCCAGACCCGCCAGCACCTGCGCTCGATCCTGCCGCTGGGCGAGAAGGGAGTGTTCGGGATCATGCCGGGGGCGCTGGGCGAGGGCGAGGTGTTCGGGGCCAAGCTGATCAGCGTCTTCCCCGGCAACTTCGCCAAGGGAATCCAGTCGCACCAGGGCGTGGTGGTGCTGTTCGATGGCGAGAGCGGGGCCCCGGTGTGCATCGCCCATGCCGGCGAGATCACGGCGATCCGCACCGCCGCCGCCAGCGCGGTGGCGACCGACGCCCTCGCCCGCCCGGAGGCGCATCGCCTCGCGATCCTGGGCTATGGCGAACAGGCCCTGACGCACGCCCGGGCGATGATGCATGTGCGGCCGATCTCCGCCATCACCGCCTGGGGCCGCGACCCCGGCCGCGCGCAGGCCTTCGCGGCATCGGTGTCGGGCGAACTCGGCGTGCCGGCGAGCGCCTGCGCCGACGCCCAGACCTGTGTCGCCGAGGCGGACATCATCTGCGCGGTCACCAATGCCCACGATCCGATCCTGTTCGGCCGCTGGCTGCGGCCCGGGACCCACGTCAACCTCGCCGGCGCCAGCGGCGTGAGGCCCGCGGAGGCGGACAACGACCTGGTCGCCATGTCCCGCTTCATCGCGGATAGCCGCGAGGGGGTGCTGGCCCAGAGCGGGGAGTTCCTGAACGCCAAGGCCGCCGGCCTGGTCGACGCCAGCCATGTGGTGGGCGAGATCGGCCAGGTGCTGGCCGGCGACCTCGCGGGCCGCCAGTCGCCCGAGCAGATCACGGTCTACAAGTCCCTGGGCCATGTGGTGCAGGACCTCGCCGCCGCCAAGGCGCTGTACGAACTGGGATTGGCGCCCGCCGGTTAGGCTGACCCCGCGGCGGCCTTGACCGGCCAGGGTCCCGGTCCTCTAGTCGCCGCCCGCGCCACCCTGGAGCAGACCCTATGCGCCTTCGACAGATCGCCCTGGTGGGCAAGGACCTCGCGGCCGCCCGGGCCGATATCGTGGCGGTGCTGGGGCTTGGCGGCGACTACGCCGACCCGGGCGTCGGCAAGTACGGCCTGGAGAATGGGGTCTGGCCGATCGGTGACACCTTCCTGGAGGTGGTCTCGCCCAAGGCGCCGGGCACCACCGCCGGGCGGCTGATCGACAAGCGCGGCGGCGACGGTGGCTACATGGTCATCCTGCAGACCGGCGACATCGCCGAAGCGCGGGCGCGGGTGGAGGCTCAGGGCGTCCGCATCGTCGACCAGACCGATCACAAGGGCGCGTCCTTCACCCACCTGCACCCGCGCGACGTCGGCGGGGCGATCCTCTCCATCGACGCCATGGTCCCGCCGGAGCGGTGGGAGTGGGGCGGGCCCAACTGGCGCGATCAGGTGCGGACCGAGACCTCCACCGCGATCGTCGGCGCCGAACTTCAGGCCGACGACCCGGCGGCGATGGCGGCCAAGTGGGCGGCCGTGCTGGGACGCGAGGCCAGCCCGGCTGGCGACGGCTGGCGCGTGTCGCTGGAGGGCGGTGAGCTGCGGTTCGTGGCGGTGGCCGACGGCCGTGGCGAGGGCCTGGGCGCCTTTGACGTCGCGGTCCACGACGCCCCGGCCGTGAAGGCGCGTGCGAAGGCGCGGGGCTGCGTCGACGCCGGGGGCCAAGTGACGCTTTGCGGAACCCGCGTGCGGCTGGTCGCGGCATGAGCGGCGCCGGACAGCTGCCCGGGTATGACGTTCCCGCGGTCGAGGCCTGGCTCGGCGAGCATGTGCCGTCGCTGCGCCGCCCGCTGACCTGGACACAGTTGGAGGGGGGCCATTCGAACCTCACGTATAGGCTGGAGGACGCCGGGGGCCTGCTGGCGGTGATCCGCCGGCCGCCGCTGGGCGAGCTGCTGCCCAAGGCCCACGACATGGCCCGCGAGTGGGCGCTGATCCGCGCGCTCGGCCCGACCCCGGTGCCGGTGCCGGCGGCGCTGGGCTTCTGCGAGGACCCGGCCGTGACCGGCGCCAAGTTCTACGTCATGGGCCACATCGACGGACACCCGCTCTACAACGCCGACGACACGCGACGCTATGTGCCGGACAACAGGCGCGAAGCCATGGCCCACTCGTTCTTCGACGCGCTGGCCGACCTGCACGCCCTCGATCCCGACGCGATCGGGCTGAGCGACCTGGGCAAGAAGGAAGACTACGTCGGCCGCCAGGTGAAGACCTGGTACCGCTCGTGGACGGCCTCGGTGGAGCACGCCAGGCTGGACGATCCGCGCGCCCATGGCCTGCATGACTTCTTCCTGGCCCACACGCCCGATCAGGGGCCGGCGCGCGTGGTGCACGGCGACTACGGCGTCCACAATGTGCTGATCGGCAAAAGCGGCGTCGTCGAAGCCGTCGTGGACTGGGAGATCTCCACCCTGGGTGACCCGCTGGCGGACCTGGCGTATGCACTCAATGTCTGGCCGGACCCGACCGATGCGACGCCTCCCGCCGAAACGGCCGCGACGTCGCCGCCGGGCTTTCCCAGCCGCACGGCCCTGGCCCGGCGCTATGCCGAGCGGACCGGACGCGATCTCTCAAAGCTGGACTTCTACGTCGGGTTCAACCGCTGGAAGTCGGCTTGCATCGTTCACGGGGTCTACGCCCGCTACATGGCCGGACAGAAGAGCACCGAAGGCGTCGATCTCGTCGCCCTGCGCGCCAGCATAAACCGTTCGCTCGAATTGGCGGAAGAAGCGGTGGGGCGCCTTTAGGAGTATCGATGCTCGATCCCCGTTCTATCGATTCCTTGCTCTCCAGCCGTCATCCCCGGCCTTGTGCCGGGGACCCATCGTGCCGCCGCCCAGGTCGCGGGATCAGGCCGCGCGGCGCGGCCTGCAGCAATGACTCGCGCAAGCTGAAGCATGGGTCCCCGGCACAAGGCCGGGGATGACGAGCGTAGGTTGGGATGACGAGCGTGGGGTGGGGATCAATGCGGCATGCGCCGGATCCCCTCCTAAACCTCGAATCGGAATGCTGCGCCGTCGCGTTTGACATGCCCCGCGGTGGGGGCGGCGTAGTGGGTGCCGATCACCAGGATCGGCTGGTCGGCCCATTCGGCGAACATCCGCGCGCGGGTGACGGCCGCGGCCTTGCCGTCGCTGTCGAAGGGCGGCGACCAGTCCGGGTGGGCGAGTTGGCAGGGATGGTGGGTCATGTCGCCGGTGATCACCGCCGTCTGGCCCTCGGACTCGATCATCACGCTGACGTGGCCCGGCGTGTGGCCGGTGGTCGGCGTCAAGCGCAGCTCTGGCGAGATGCGGTAGTCCATGGCCACGAACTCGGCGAGGCCGGCGTCCAGGATCGGCTGGACGGAATCCGACAGGATGGTCTGCTGCTCTTCGTCGTCGGTGGCGCTCCAGTGGGCGAACTCGGCCTGGCCCAGCAGGTAGCGGGCGTTGGGAAAGGTCGGGACCCAGGCGCCGTCCACCAGCATGGTGTTCCAGCCGACGTGGTCGACGTGCATGTGGGTGCAGACCACGGCGTCGACGCTCTCCCGCGACCAGCCGGCCTCGGCGAGGGACTCCAGGAAGGCGGTGGCCAGCGGCCGGCCGCCCAGCATGCTGCGGGGCTTGTCGTTGCCGATGCAGGTGTCGACCACCACCCGCAGGCCGGGCGCCTCGACCAGCAGGGCATGGATCGACAGCAGCATCTCATCCTGCTCGTTGACGAAATGCGGATAGAGCCAGGGCGACTGGCGCAAGGCCTCTGGCGTCGCCTGTGCCAGGAACGAGCCCTCCGGGCTGTAGGCAATCGGAATTTCCATCTCGACCACGCGCGTGACCTTCACTGCGCCAACCTGCCAACTCAGCATCGTCTCTTCCCCGTTTGGTTCTTGTCGGAGGAAGCCTAGGCGATCACGAACGGTCTGTCAGACCCTCTGCTTCGGAGCCTCGAATGATTCCGCCCGCGCCGCTCTGCCCAACGGGACCGGCGGAGATCCTGCTGCCGTGCGCGAACCTGCCGGCGGCGCTGGATTTCTTCGTGGGGCGGCTGGGTTTTCGGATCGAGACCATCTTCCCGGCCGATGAGCCCACGGTGGCCAGCCTGTCGGGCCACGGCCTTCGGCTGCGCCTGGCGCCGGGCGGCGGCGATCCCGGGACGATCCGGCTGGCCTGTGCGCCGCTGGGCGAGGAACGCCGGCTGGTCGCGCCGAACGGGACGCGGATCGAACTGGTGGACGCGGATCCGCCGGTCGAGGTTCCGCCGCTACGGGCGGAATTCATCCTGACCCGCCAGGCCGATGGACCGGGGGCCGGCGAGGGGCGTGCGGGGATGCTCTACCGCGACCTGATCCCTGGCCGGCTGGGCGGGCGGTTCATCGCCTCGCACATCTCGATCCCTGAGGGCGGGCCGGTGGCCGACTGGGTGCATTTCCACCGGATCCGCTTCCAGATGATCTTCTGCCGCCGTGGCTGGGTGCGGCTGGTCTACGAGGACCAGGGACCGCCGTTCGTCCTGGTGGCCGGCGATTGCGTGCTGCAGCCCCCGCGCATCCGCCACCGGGTGCTGGAGAGCTCGCCCGGGCTGGAGGTCGTCGAGATCGGCTGCCCGGCGCTGCATGAGACCCTGGCGGACCACGCCATGGCGCTGCCGAACCCGACCGTGGCCCCGCGGCGCGACTTCGAGGGCCAGCGCTTCCTGCGCCATGTGGCGGCCGAGACGCCGTGGATCGCGCACGGGACGAGCGGCTTCGAGCGCCGGCAGACCGGCATGGCGGCTGCGACCGCAGGCCTGGCCGACGCGCGGGTCCTGCGTCCGGCCAAGGCGCGCGCCCTCGCCGACCGGGCGCCCGACGGCGAGCTGACGTTCGGGTTCCTGCTGGAGGGGTCGGCGGTGCTTGAGCACGCCGGCGACCATGCGTTGGGGGCCTGCGACGCCTTCGTGATCCCGCCGGGCCAGGCCTGGGGCCTGCGCGATGCCTCGGACGACCTGGCTCTGCTGGAGGTGATCCTGCCGGCGGACGCCGCATGACCCCAGCGGACGAGGTAGCGGTCGTCGCGCGCGAGGCCGGGCTGAGCAAGGTCCTGACCCGGGCGCAGATCACCATGATCGGGCTGGGCGGCGCCATCGGCACCGGCCTGTTCATGGGCAGCGGGATCGCCATCGGCTACGCCGGGCCCGCGGTGGTGATCAGCTACGCGATCGCCGCCTTCATCGCCGTGATCATGGTGTTCAGCCTGTCGGAGATGGCTGTCGTGCATCCGGCGGCCGGGTCGTTCGGGGTCTACGCCGAGACCTATCTGAACCCCTGGGCCGGGTTCGTGGTCCGCTACACCTACTGGGCCGCCCAGGTGATCGCGGTGGGCGGCGAGGCGGTGGCGGCCGGGACCTACATGACCTTCTGGTTCCCCGGGGCGCCGGTGTGGATCTGGTCGCTGGGGTTCGCGGTGATCCTGCTCTACGTCAACGCCCGCTCGGTGGGGAATTTCGGGACCTTCGAATACTGGTTCTCGTTCATCAAGGTCACCGCCATCGTCGGGTTCATCATCCTGGGCGGCGCGGCGATCCTCGGCGTCGGCCAGCCCGCCGTGGGCTTCCACAATCTGACCGGCCTGCCGGGCGGGTTCCTGCCGCATGGCTGGGGCGGGGTCTGGATGGGGGTGATCATGGGGATCTTCTCCTTCACCGGCATCGAGCTGATCGCCGTCACCTCCGGCGAGACCCCGGATCCGAAGACCGCGATCCCGGCGGCCCTGCGCTCGATGGCGGTCCGGCTGGCGCTGTTCTATGTGCTGGCCCTGACCATTCTGGTGACCTTCGTGCCGTGGACCGAGACCGGGGCGACGGTGGTGTCGCAAAGCCCCTTCGTCCGGGTGTTCGTCCACACCGGCGTGCCGCAGGCGGCGGGGATCATGAACTTCGTGGTGCTGAGCGCGGCGCTCTCCAGCATGAACGCCAACACCTATCTGGCGGCGCGGATGCTGTTCTCGCTGGCGCGTGGGGACTATGCGCCACGGATCCTGGGAAAGCTGTCGAAGGCCGGTGCGCCGATCGCGGCGATCGCCACCTCCGGGGTCGGCATCCTGCTGGCCGCCGCCGTCTCGCGGTTCACGCCGCTGGCCTACAACTACCTGTTCGGCGTGGCCCTGTTCGGGGCGATCTTCGTCTGGATCATGATCCTGCTCAGCCACCTCAGCTTCCGGCGCCGGCATCGGGCGCAGGACCTGCCGGTCCGCATGCCGTTCTTCCCCGGCCTGCAGATCGTGGGGCTGATCCTGCTGGCCGCGATCCTGGTGACCATGGGCCTGGACACCCAGTTCTGGAACATCTCCTGGATCGTCGGGGTCCCATGGCTGGCGTTGCTGACCGGGGCCTACTTCGTCTGGAGACGCGTCCGGCCGCCGCCTATTTCTCGGTGAGGTTCCAGACGCCGTCCCAGTCGTCGGCCGGCGGGGTCCTGGCCAGCAGCTTCAGCCGCTGGCTGTAGACGGTGGCGGGGCCGTCGTTCGGATAGAGCTCCAGCGCCCCCTTGAAGGCGTTGGCGGCGGCGCTCCAGTCCCGCGCCCGATAGGCCTTGATCCCGGCCGCATGCAGCTCCAGCAGGGCGGGCAGCCCCGGCTCGCCGGCGCGGTAGCCCAGGGACTCATAGACCGCGACCGGGCGGTCCTTGCCCTTGGCGCGGATCAGGTCGAGTTCGCGCAGCGTCGCCGGGCGCTTGAGGTCCCGCACCGTCATCTCCGACAGCACGACGCCGGCCCCGTACTGCTTGGTGGCCCCCTCCAGCCGCGAGGCCAGGTTCACCGTGTCGCCGATCACCGTGTATTCCATCCTCCGCACCGAGCCGATGTTGCCGACCACCGTGGCGCCGGTGGAGAAGCCGATGCCGATCTCCAGCGCCTCCTGCCCGGCGGCCATGCGCCGCGCGTTCAGGCCGGCCAGGCGCTGCATCATGGCGTCGGCGGCGGCCAGGGCGTTGTCGGCGTCGTTCGGCCCGACCAGCGGCGCGCCGTACAGCGCCATGATCCCGTCGCCCATGTATTTGTCGAGGATGCCGCCGTGCAGGAAGATCACGTCGACCATCTCGGTGAAGTACTCATTCAGGAGCGAGACGGTCTCGCGTGGCCCCAGCGCCTCGGCGATCGAGGTGAACCGGCGCACGTCGGAGAACATCACCGTGACCTTCTGCTCCTTGCCCCCCAGCTCCAGGTCGCCGGCCGACAGCAGCTGGTCGGCCACCTCCTTGGACATGTAGCGGCTCATGGTGGAGCGGACGCGCTTCTCCTCGGTGATGTCCTCCAGCACCAGCATCGAGCCGATCCGCGCCTCGGTGGCGTCGATCAGCGGCATGGTGGTCAGGTTGACCGTGGCCACGCCGCCGTCGCCCCGCGCCAGCTCGGCGTCGACGGCCAGGGCGGTCTCGCCGGTGGCCTGGGTCTTGGCCAGGCTGTCGGCGATCCAGCGGTTGGCGCCGTCGAACAGCGCGCCGGCGGTGTGGTCGATGATGGCGTCGCGCGACAGGCCCAGCAGCGCCTCGGCCGCGACATTGGCGGTGACCACCCGGCCCTCGGCGTCCAGGGTCACGATGCCGTTCGACGTGCTCTTCAGGATGCTCTCGTTGTAGTTCTTCATGTTGAGCACGTCGTCGAACAGCTTGGCGTTCTCCAGGCTGACGGCGACCTGGGCGGCGAACGCCTTCAGCCGCGATTCGTCCTTGGCGGAGAAGACGCCGCCCTTCTTGTTCAGCGCCTGGGTGACGCCGATCCGCGCGCCGGCCTTGTTGGTGATTGGCACGCACAGAATGCTGCGGGTGGTGAAGCCGGTCCTGAGGTCGACCTCCTTGTTGAAACGGGGGTCGGCGTAGGGGTCGGTGATGTTCTCGGTCTTGCCCGAGGTGAACACCGCGCCGGCGATGCCGCGGCCGGTGGGCACGCGGATCTGCCGCGTCTCCATGCCGTCGGCGTAGAGTGAGAACAGCTCGTCGGCCTTCTCGTCATAGACGAACAGCGAGGCGCGTTCGGCGTCCAGCAGCTGGGTGGTCGCCGTCATGATCCGGGCGATCAGCACCTCCAGCAGCAGTTCGCCGGCCAGGTCCTGGGTGACCTCGAGGATCTGCTGCTCCTCGCGAAGCGAGTCGAGCATCAGGCCGAAGCCACGGTTGATGTCGGCGTATTCGTCGGTGCTGAGCACGTCCAGCTCGGCCTCGTCCAGCTGGCCGCTTTCGACGCGGCGCATGGCCTCGATCAGCCGCCCGGCGGCCTGGGACACCTCGCGGGAGGTGAGGATCGCCATGGCCACGGCGCCCAGGATGCTGACGATCACCACGCCGCCCGCCCAGACGTAGAGCGACAGGATTTCCTTCTGCGGCACGGCGAACGCGTGCGCGCGGATCATCCGGTCGAACTTGTACATGAACGACACCGCCGAGAAGATCAGCGGCAGCGACGACACGAAGATCGCCAGGAACAGCAGCTTGTTGCTGAGCGGCACCGAGATCAGCTTGGCCTGCTGCGCCGCCGGGATCGGCCCGTCCAGGGCGCGCGACAGGCGCTTGACGACCGGCTCCATGGCCTGACTGACGGCGAAGAACTCGAAGATCGCGTGGGCCGGCGAGGCGAAGACGAAGATCATGGTAGCGAGCGCGATCAGCTGCCAGGTGGCGATGCCGGCGTCGAAGAAGGTGTTGAGCGTGAAGATCACGCCGCACAGGGCCATGGTGGCGGTCGGGCCATGCAGGGCGGTCACCCGCACGGCGGAGAACTGCGGCATGTTCAACGCCCGCACCAGCGCCGCGGCCAGCGTCGCGTCGTCCGGCCGCTCGCCGCGATCCAGGGCGCTCAGCACCGGCGAGACCGGCTTGAGCTGCAGGTGGATCACCGCGAAGTCGATCGAGGTGAAGAAGGCCGTCCCGAACGGCACCGCCATCCAGAAGATCAGCCACTGGCGGCCGTTGAACTCCAGCCCCAGCAGGCCCAGCAGCAGGGTCACCGACACCGCCACGAAGGTGGCGAGCGAATAGATCCAGATCAGCCGCCAGAACAGCGCGCGCCCGGAATCGACCGCGCGGCGGCGCGTCTTGTCTGCCGGGATATGCGGCGCCAGCGCGTTCACCGACGCCCCACGCCCCATGCGGCCGCGCGCTCTGTCATCACCCGCCTCTAGCCCCCTTGCGTCGCAACACTCTAGCCCCCGATCGCAGAGGCGGCCAGATGGCGCGCCGCCGTTCGGCAAACGGGCGCAAAGAAGGATTCAGACCGAGGCCGCTTCGTCCACGGCCCCCATGGGTTCGAGCCCGTCCCAGACCCCATCCCAGTTGGCCGCCGGCGGGCGGCGGGCCAGGATGCGTGCGCGGTCCAGCATCAGGGCGCAGGGATGGTCGGCGGGCGCGGCGGCCAGCGCCGCCTCGAAGGCCGCGATGGCGTCCGCCCAGCGCCGCTCGGCCAGGGCCTCGCGTCCCCGGGCATAGGCGTCCAGCGCCGCGGCGGCGATCGGGACACTGTCGGTCAGCACCTGGAAGATCCGCTCCGGCCGCTGGCGGCCGCGGACCCGGATGGTGTCCAGTTCGCGCATCGGGTGCGCCGTCCCGACCGCCGCGGCGGTGTCCTCGCAGATCACGATGCCGACCTTGTAGACCTTGGTGATCGCCTCGAGCCGGGAGGCCAGGTTCACGCTGTCGCCGATCACCGTGTAGTCCATCCGCTTGGGCGAGCCGATGGTGCCGGCCACCACCTCGCCGCTGGCGATGCCCAGGCCCAGGCCGACGTCGGGCAGGCCGCGGCCCCGCCGCCGCGCGTTGATGGCGACCACCATGGCGACCATGGTCACCGCGCTGTCGACGGCGTTGAGTGCGTCGCGGCCCGAGCTCAGCGGCGCGCCGTAGACCGCCATGATCGCGTCGCCGATGAACTTGTCGAGCATGCCGTCGCAGGCGGCCACCGCCTCGAACAGGTCGGTGAAGATCTCGTTCAGCATGTCGACCGTGTCGCGCGGGCCCAGGTGCTCCGCCAGGCTGGTGAAGCCGCGGATGTCGGCGAACAGCACGCTGGCCTGGCAGGCGGCCCCGAACAGCAGCTCGTCCTCGCGGCCCATGATCTGGTCGACCACGTTCTGGGTCATGAACCGGCGCATGGCGCCCTGCAGGCGCTTCCCCTCGCTGATGTCGTCGACGATGATCAGCAGCCCGGCCTGCTCGGTCTCGCCCACCAGGGGCACGATCGAGAGGTTGGCGGATACCGTGTCGCCGCCCGGCGTGATCACGTCGGCGTCCAGCAGCGTCTTGGGCCGGCCGCTGGCGCTGACCGCCTCGATCTCCTCCATCAGCCAGGAATTGCGCCCGCTCAGCAGGAGGTGGGCGTCCGCGCCGCCCGCCTGCTCGGCCGAGACCCCCAGGATCGCGCAGGCCGCGGCGTTCAGCTTGGCGACCTTGGCCTCACGGTTCAGGGTGATCACCCCGCTCGACATCGAGCGCAGGATGCTCTCGTTGTAGTTCCGCTCCGCCGCCACCTCGGTGAACAGGGTGGCGTTCTCGATGGCGATGGCCGCCTGGGCGGCGAAGGCGCTCATCCGCTCCACGTCGCTGTCGCCGAAGTTGGTCATGTCCTCATGGTTGAGCGCCTGCATGACGCCGACCCGACGGCCGTCACGGGTGGTGATGGGCACGGTGAGCACGCTGCGGGTCCGGTATCCGGTGGTCGCGTCGACATCGCGGTTGAACCGCGGGTCGGCATAGGCATCGGGCAGGTTCACCGCCTCGCCATTGGTCAGGCACCACCCCGCCAGGCCGGCCGTCGCGGGGAAGCGGATCTCACCGCCCGCCACGCCCTCGGCGACCACGGACGCCAGTTCGTCGGTCCGCTCATCGTAGAGGAACAGCGAGCTGCGGTCGGCGTGGATCAGGGTCGTAGTGACCGCGACGATCTTCTTGAGCAGGGCCTCCAGCCGCATCTCGCTGGAGATCGAGATGTTCACGTCCAGCAGCCGGCGCAGGTCCATGTTGGTCTGCTCGGAGGTGTCGATCGCCGTGCTCCACCGCTCGGCCAGGATCAGCAACTGCGAGAACAGCATCAGCAGCGATCCGACCGGCACCAGGTTCACGCCGAGCACCGCCGGGAGGTGCAGGTTGTTGACCGTGTCGGTGTAGACGAGCGCCAGCACGAAGGAGCCGAGGCCGAACAGGAAGAGCAGCGCGCCGTCTCGGCGGCGAACGCAGGCGGTGACGATGACCGCGAGCATGAGCACGAACGAGAGGGTCCGGAACGACGAAGCCATCCCGGACAGCGTGGACAACAGCACCGTGTCGCCGGTCATGCCGACTCCGGCGTAGAGGATGAACCGCGCGGCGTTCAGCCCCTGGAGCACCCAGTAGGGCCACCTCGGCGTCTCGCGTGGATAGAGCTCCCGCACATAGGCGATCACGCAGCTCAGGGCGGCCGTGGTCGCGAGGTACTGGCCCATGAGCATGGCGTTGAAGCCCAGGGCGGGCAGGGCCACCTTGACCATGTTGTCGTGGGTCACGAAGGCGGCGAACGGCAGCAGCAGCAGGCAGGCCGCCCCGAAGTAGAGCGAGGCCCGCTCGCGCGGCCGGAACAGGAAGACCACCACGCTGTAGGACGCGATCAACAGCAGCGAGGTGATCAGCATCAGGCTCTGCAGCCAGTCCAGGGTGATCCAGTCGTTCATCGCCGCCGACAGGCCGAAGATGGGAACGTCGCGGATGCCGGTGTCGTGATGATGGAACGACGACAGGTCGATCCGCAGGTCGACGTCCGACCCGTCCGCGTCGAAGGTCACCTGCTGCGAGCGATAGAGCGGCTGCGAGGTGCCCGGTGTCAGCCCGACGCGGCCGCGCTGCGACATCAGGCGGCCGTTCACGAACACGCTGCAGGCGCTGAAGGACTGCCGGACATAGAGCGTGTACTGACCTGCCGGGAGGCCCCGCATCAGCAGGTGGTACTGGGCCGCGCCACCGATCGGCAGGGTCGGTCCGCCCGGATGGGGCCCTTCCCATTCCCCCGGCACGCGGATCGGCAGCACGGCGCCCGGCGCGGGCGCGGTGAGCCACACCATCCGCCACTCGCCCTTCAGTTCGACCGGGCGGGTGAGCGGCCCCCAGCCCGCATAGCTGACAACCCCGGCGCGGGCCTGCGGCGGGTGGTGTTCGACGGGGTCGATGAAGAACGGGGCGCAGAGCAGGCCCAGCAGCATCAGCAGGACGGCGGCGAAAATGAATCTCCGGACAGCGGACCGCGCGGCAGCCGGCGTGGCGTTCGGCGACGCGGCCTCCAAGCTGGTCACTGCCTTACCCTCCCCCCGGGAACCCGATAACGGACGATTTTACCGTGAAAGTCACGCGCAGCTTGACCTTGCGCAGGCTCGCCGGCGTGTCTCGCGGCCCGCGCCCGAACGATGCTTTCGCACCGGCGGCGATCTCCTATGCTGACCCCAAGGGCGGCCAACGCGCCGCCGCGACCGGAGGAACCAGGACCGACCATGACAGCGCCCGTGAAGATCTCCGACGTCGGACATGTCCGCACGATCACGCTCGACCGTCCGGAGAAGAAGAACGCCATCAGCCAGACCCTGGCCTGGGGCGTGGTGGCGGCGGTCGACGCGGCCGCCCAGGACGACAACGTCTGGGTCGTGGCGATCACCGGTCGTGGCGACGCCTTCTGCGCGGGGCTGGACCTGTCCGGCTCGGACACCCATACCCCCTACTCGCCACAGACCGCGCAGCTGGACGATATCGGCTGGGTGGGCCAGTTCCTGCTGGCCATCCGAAAGCGCTGCGACAAGCCGGTGGTCGGCGGGATCAACGGAGTCGCGGTCGGCGCGGGCCTGGGCCTGGCGATGGCCTGCGACGTCCGGTTGATCGCCCACAGCGCCCGGCTGATGGCCGGCTATACGCGGATCGGCGGCTCGCCGGACGCGGGGCTGACCATCACGCTGCCGCAGGTCATGGGCTATGAGCGGGCCATGCGCTTCATGATGGAAAACCGTACGATCACCGGCGCCGAGGCCCTGGCGTGGGGCATGGCCGGCGAGGCGGTGGACGACGCCGGGTTCGCCGAGCGGCTGGCGGCCTACTGCCAGGAGCTCTGCGCCTGGTCGCCGATCACGCTGCGGCTGCTGAAGCGCGGCATGGCCCGGTCCTACGAGACCACCGACATGGAGCAGCAGCTTCGCTACGAGGTCTCCAACATTCGCAAGGCATTCGGCAGCGAGGACGGCCAGGAGGCCCGGCGAGCCTTCCTCGAGAAGCGCAAGCCGGTGTTCCAGGGGCGGTAGGCGGTCCGCGACGGCCGGTCCGCGCGTGCCCTTCGGGTGCGCGTTTGCCCGGGCCATGAACGGGCGGAAAGACCAAACCTTAAGTATTGCGTGGGATCGTACGTTCAGGCTCTCCGCCGACAAGCCCAGGCTCGATGCATGACCGAATCCCTTGGACGCCAGGACCGTCCGATACCCGACCCGTCGCCGTTTGGGCTCGATCTCTCGCTCGCGGTGTTCAACCGCGCCACGCGCTGCGCCCGCAGCCTGTTCGAAGCCGCTGACGCCAGCATCATCCTGGTCCACGAAGGCCAGGTCTGGCGCAGCCGCTACGCGGGCGAGTTCCCGGTCAAGGATCCGGTGGCGGAAGCCGTCCTGGCGGGCGGTGAGTTGTTCTGGGTCGAGGACGGCCTAATGGACCCGCGGGTCCGCGATCATCCGCTGGTGACCGGGCCGCCGTTTCTGCGCTTCAACGCGGCCATCCCCATCCGCCTGAAGGACGGCGCGACGCCGGGGGTCCTGAGCGTCTCCGGGCTGGTCCCCCAGGCCTATGACGCCGGCAAGGCGGCGCGCCTGGAGGACCTGGCCGACTTCGCGGCGGACGAGTGGGACCGCGCCCAGGTCGCCCGCGCGCTCTCACGCTCGATCGAGGAAAGAGACGCGGCCCTGCAACGCAGCGCGCGCTCCGAGGAGCGGCTCGAGCTGGCCCTGTCGCTGGCCGACGTCCATGTCTGGGAGCTGGACTACGAGCGCCGCGAACTGATCAAGGCCGGGGCGGAGGACAGCCTCTTCCACCGGCCGCAAACCTACGAGAGCCTTCGCAAGGACCTGTTCGTCACCGTGGATCCGCGTGACCGGCCCGCGGTGGCCGCGGCCTGGAGCGCGCATATCGAGACCGGCGGCCGCTATCGCCCGGAGTATCGGATCGACCGCCCCGATGGCGCGGAGGTCTGGGCGATGGGCGCGGCGAAGCTGTTCACCGGCGACGACGGCCGCCCGGCCCGGCTGGTGAGCGCCGTCCAGAACATCACCGACCGCAAGCTGACCGAGCGCGCGCACCTGCAGGCCAAGATCGACGCCGAGGCCGCCAACCGCGCCAAGAGCGTGTTCCTGGCCACCATGAGCCACGAGATCCGTACGCCGTTGAATGGGGTGCTGGGCATGGCGCAGGTGATGGCCGCCGACCATCTGGCCCCCGTCCAGCGCGAGCGCCTGGATGTGGTGCGCCGGTCGGGGGAGGCGCTGATGGGCGTCCTCAACGACATCCTCGACATCTCGAAGATCGAGGCCGGCCGGATCGAGCTGGAGGAGATCGACTTCGACCTGGGCGAGGTGGCCGCCGGGGTGCATGCCAGCTTCGCCAGCCTGGTCCAGGAAAAGGGCCTGTCGTTCGTGCTCGACGCGGACCGGGCGGCCGGCGTCTATCGCGGCGATCCGGCGCGCCTGCGCCAGATTCTCAGCAACCTGATCTCCAATGCGCTCAAGTTCACGGAGGCCGGCGAGATCCGCGTCGCGGCCCAGCCGCTGGACGGGCAGCTCAAGATCGTGGTCAGCGACACCGGCGTCGGCATGTCCCGCGACGGCCTGACCATGCTGTTCCACCGCTTTACCCAGGCCGATTCCTCGACCACCCGGCGCTATGGCGGCACCGGCCTTGGACTGGCCATCTGCCGCGAGCTGGCCAGCCTGATGGGCGGCTCGATCGAGGCGGCCAGCGACGAGGGCCGGGGATCGACCTTCACCGTCCTGCTTCCCCTGCGCCGGGTCGGTGAGGCGCGGACGATCCCGGCGAGCCCTATGGACCCGGGCCCCCCGGAGCGTCGCGAGCTGGGCAAGCTCCGACTGCTCATCGCCGAGGACAATCCGATCAACCGGCTCGTGCTGAAGAGCCTGCTGGAACAGGCCGGCCTGGATCCGTGCATCGTCGGGAACGGCGCCGAGGCGGTCGAGGCCTGGCGGGCGGAGGCGTGGGATGTCGTCCTGATGGATGTCCAGATGCCGGTGATGGACGGGCCCACGGCGACGCGCACGATCCGCGAGCTGGAGGCGGCGGCCGGCCGGCCGCGCACGCCGATCCTGGGGCTGACGGCCAACGCCATGGCGCACCAGGTCGCCGAGTACCTGGCCGGCGGGATGGACGCCGTGGTCACCAAGCCGATCGAGATCCGCAAGCTGTTCGACGCCCTCGAGGCCCTGCTCGCCGACCAGGACGGGGGGCGGCCGGTCCCGATGGTGGGCGGCGCGCCCGCGCCGGCGGTGCTCGGCCGCACCGGCGCCTAGCTCCGGGCGCGCCGGCTTTTGTCATGAGCGTCCACATCCTGCGGCGACAACCTGCGGTGAATTCCT
Organism: Phenylobacterium sp.; assembly: GCF_025351295.1. GTDB lineage: Bacteria > Pseudomonadota > Alphaproteobacteria > Caulobacterales > Caulobacteraceae > Phenylobacterium. The sequence goes on along the minus strand of NZ_JANXWD010000105.1, from coordinate 63,772 downwards.
TATCGTCGCCGGTCAAGCGGTGCGTCCGCGAGCGCGCGTCCAGCGCCGTGAGTATGGGGGGAAATGCCGTGGCGCCTGCCGGGCCGCCCGAGGAGGCTGCGGAAGAGAGCCCGCTGGTCCGCGTCTTTCTGGTGAAGCGCGAGAACCTGCTGCTGTTCCTGGCCGCCCGGACGCGGTCGATGGCGGCCGCCGAAGACCTGGTCCAGGACCTCTATCTGAAGGCGGCCGCGGTCGAGGTGGATGTGCAGTCGCCGGCGGCCATGCTCTACCGCATGGCGGCAAACCTCCTGATCGACCACGTGCGCAGCGCCCAGCGCGGCGCGCGGCGGGGCGCCGAGTGGCGCCAGGAAACCCGAACCGCCGTGGGGGGTGAGGACGTCGTCGACGAGCCGGCCGCCGACGAGGTGGTGATCGGCAAGCAACGTCTGCGCCAGCTGGCCGAGGCGGTCGCCGCCCTGCCGCCGCAGATGGGCCGGGCGTTTCGGCTGCACAAGCTGGAAGGCCTGAGCCAGGCCCAGACCGCCGAGGCCATGGGCGTCTCGGTGAAGATGATCGAACAGCACATCCAGGCGGCGATCAGGAACCTGTCGCAGCGGCTGCGCTCATGAGCGGCGGCGAATTTCGCGCGGGACCTAGGGGCAGGGCGGGGCGGCGACGTCTCACCGCTGTCCAGCGCGCTTGGCGCAGATCGGGCAGGCGAGCCTATGACCGTTAGCAGTGTGGCGCAGGAGGATCGGGCGATGGCTGAAGCCAGCGCCTGGCTGTCGCGTCTGCAGCGCGACGAGGTCACCGAGGCTGACGGGCTCGAGTTCGAGGCCTGGCTGGCGGAGGCCCCGGCCAACCGGGCCGCCTATCGCCAGGCCGTCGCGGTCTGGCATGAATTCGAGGTCTGCGCGGACGACGTCCTGGCGCAACTGGCGACGCAGGCGCGGCATACGGCGCTTCGGCGGCCTCCCCCGATGCGGGCCCTGACGCGGCCCCTCTTGACACGGCGATGGCTGCTCGGCGCCGGCGGCTTCGCGGTCGCCGCGGGCTTGGGGCTGGCGGTGCTGCCGTCGGTCCTGGTCCAGCCCACCACCCGGACCTATGTCACCGGCAAGGGTCAGCGCCAGCGGGTCACCCTGGCGGACGGCTCGATCGTCGACCTCAATGCCGAGACCCATCTCAAGGTCAGCTTCGCCCGGTCGGAACGGCGGGCGGTGCTGGGCGACGGCGAGGCGATCTTCGACGTCGCGCATGACGAACGGCGGCCGTTCACGGTCGAGGCGTCGAATCGCCTCGTGCGGGTCGTCGGCACGCAGTTCGACGTCCGCAATCGCCAGGGCGAGCTGACGGTCACCGTCGCCCGCGGCAAGGTCCAGGTGCGGCCCATCGCCGCCGCTTCGTCGGGTCGGACGTTCATGCTCACCCCCGGCCAGCGGCTGGACGTCGATCGCGCGGGCGTCGAGCAACTGCGCGCCGTCGACCCGCAGGAAGCCTTCAGCTGGCGGGCCGGTCGCCTCGTCTACCGCGGCCAGCCGCTCGCCGATGTGGTCGCCGACCTCAACCGGCAATTCGTCGAACAGGTCGAAATCTCGGACCCGGCGCTCGGCAAGATGCCGATCACCGGCGTGATCGTGCTTGACGATCAGCACGCGGTCATCGCGCGTCTGTCCTTGATGCTACCCATAAGATCGGTACCTTCGGACCGGGGGCTGCTGCTTCTTCCGAAGTAAGGCCGAAGGGTAGGGCGGAGCTGACCATCCTCGCGCGCCGGGATCTGGTGGCGGCTGTCACGTGCGTCGTGGCGGCGATCGGCGGGGGCGACCTGGCCGAGGCCGCGCCCGCGCGCATTGCGTTCCACATCGAGCCCAAGCCCTATGCCGAGGCGCTGCTCGACCTGGCGCAGCAGGCCAACATCACCCTGATCGGCGCCGCGGCCTGCACCGGCGCCTCGCGCAACAGCCTGGCCGCGACCCTGACCCTGGATCAGGCGCTGGGCCAGCTGCTGGCCGGCGCACCCTGCGTCGCCAAGGTGATCGCGCCGGGCATGGTCGAGGTTTCGCCGCTGTCGGCGTCCGAGCCGGCGCGGCTGTCGCCGCCGGTCACCGTGTCGGAGTTGCTGGTCACCGCGACGAAGCGCGTGCGCAACGCCCATGAACTGGCGGTGGCGGTCACCGCCATTCCCCGCGGCCAGCTGCTGGCCACCGGCGCAACCGACGCGGGCGAGGCGGCGGGCCAGCTGGCCGGTGTCCTGGCGACGAACCTTGGCCCCGGCCGCAACAAGCTGCTGCTGCGGGGGCTGTCCGACGGCGCCTACACCGGCCGGGCGCGGTCGATCGTCGCCACCTACCTCGACGACATCCCGATCAACTACAACGCCCCCGATCCCGACTTGCGGCTGGTGGACGTGGAGCGCATCGAGGTCGCGCGGGGTCCGCAGGGCGCGCTCTACGGCTCGGGCTCGCTCAGCGGCATCTACCGGATCGTGACCCGCAAGCCGGACCTTCGCCGGTACGGGGCGGAGCTTCGCGCGTCGGGCGCGACCACCAAGGACGGCGCACCGAGCTATGAGCTGGAAGGCGACGTCAACGCACCGATCTGGGGCGATGTGCTGGGCCTGCGGCTCTCAGCCTACCAGGAGATCCAGGGCGGCTATCTCGATGATATCAACCTGCGGAAGAACAACGTCGACCGGACGGAGCGGCGCGGCGGGCGGCTGACCCTGCTGCTGCAGCCCAGCGACAGATGGTCGGTCAATGTCACCGCCGTCGCCCAGCACCTGCGCTCGGACGACACCCACTACACGACGCCGGGGATGGGGCTGACCCGCTCGGTCCGCATCCCGGAACCGCACGTCAACGACATCGAGTTCGTGACCGCGACGGTCAAGGGATCCTGGGGCTGGGGCGACCTGACGTCCTCGACCGGCTATATCCGCCACGCCTACGGCAGCCTGTACGATGCCACGGCGCGGCAGGACCTCTACACCTCGTTCGCCCGGACCTCGGCCTATTCCGAGCGCACGCGCACCAGGATGCTGGTGCAGGACCTGTTCCTGACCTCGCGCGGGGCCGGGCGGTTCGAGTGGCTGGCGGGGCTCTATGGCTCCAAGACCTCGGAACACTCCCCCACGCAGTTCCTGGCGCAGAACCCCTTTGCGCCCAACGTCGAGGTCTACGGCGACGACCGCAACGACCACATCCGCGAACTCGCCGCCTATGGCGAGGCCTCCTACGAGCTGGCGCCGCGATGGACGCTGGCGGTGGGGGGGCGCCTGTTCAATATCCGCTCGCGGACCCAGTCGGACGTGGTCTCCGAGCGCTTCGCGCCGCGGACCGTCGACCGCACCGTGAACTTCACCAGCTTCTCGCCCAAGATCTCGCTGCAGCGGGAGTTCGCCTCCGGCGACCTGGTCTATGCGGTCATGTCGGAGGGCTACCGCGCCGGCGGGACCAATTCCGGCGGCGCCCGGCCGCTGTCCCCGGCGCGCGAGACCTTCGCCCCCGACCGGCTGCGCAACTTCGAGCTGGGGCTGAAGCTGGAGGCGCTCCAGAGGCGCCTGTCGCTCAATTCCGCCGTCTATTACGACATCTGGAAGGACATCCAGACCGACCAGTTCCGCCCGTCGGGGATCCCCTACACGACCAACGCCGGCGACGCCCAGATCCTGGGCCTGGAGACCGAGCTGGCGTACCGGGCGGACAATGGCCTGACCGTGCAGCTGAACGGCCGGCTCTCGCGAACCCGCACCACCAACGCCAATCCGGACCTCACCACGCGGCTGGCCGACGGCTTGCCGGGCGCGCCGGCGATCTCCGGCGGCGCCCTGCTGAGCTATGATCGCCGCGTGTTCGGCGACTGGACCGTCCGGCTGGCCGGGCAGGCCACCTATGTCGGACGCTCCCGGGTCACCTTCGACGCCACCCTGCCCAAGATGGGCGGCTACGCGACCACCAAGCTGTCGGCGGAACTCAGCGGCAAGACCCTGGGCGTGCAGGTCTATGTGATCAATCCGCTGAACGCCTACAGCGACACCTTCGCGTTCGGAAACCCGTTCAACCCGGCCCAGATCCGCCAGATCACGCCCCAGCGTCCCCTGACCGTGGGCGTCACCCTGTCGGCCGGCCTATAATTTTTTCGTCGCGACCTAGGGATCGGCCCGGGCGGCGCCGTCTCCGCCGTGACCTTCGCCTTTCTAGTGAAGCTTGGGTCGCAAGGCGCCATTGACCCGGCGCTGAAGTCAAATGTAGCGCGCCTCCCGAGCCCAATAAACGCGCTATGGCTGGCTGAGCGCGGCCCTGACGAGGAGAGCGTCCAGGGCCGCGCCCCCTTGCCTGCAGGGTCGGGCGAGATGCGATTTGGCCAGAATTCCAGGAAATGCTATAGCCGGCAGGCTGAGTGCGGTCTTTTCGGACCGTGCCGGCAACCCGCGTCGGCTCTCCAGTCGCTGGCACGAGACCTACCGCCCCGGTCTGAGGCCGTCACACCTCGGCCGGGGCCTCTTGCCCTGAACAGCATCTGCACGGGTTCGCGAGCCCAGCGCCTGTCCGACGGGCAGAACCGGGTTCTTGTACGGCATTGACGCCCGCGGGGCTGTTCGCCGCGCCCGACCTGGGGCATCGAGGCCTCAGGTCGCCCGGTCGGGTGCGGGGCGACGTCTCAGGCCATGAGGCGATGTGGCGATGCCGGATGACCAGCCCCTAGCGGATACGACCGTGCCGATCAGCGGCCGACAACTGACGCCGCCGGCGGGGCCGATCTTCCACCTGTGCCGCGCCGTCCAGTCGGACTACGAGGTCGGCGAGTTCCGCGCCTGGGCCGGGTACAAGAACCTGGGCTCCGACGCGGCCACCGGCGACCTGGCGCACTTCCAGCATGTGCTGAGCTTCGCCGACACCGAGGCGGCCGGCCGCACCGGCATCCACGCCCACCTGGCCCACGCCCACATCGTCATCCCGACCTCTGGCCGCGGGGTCTTCTCCTACGACGGGGTGGTGACCGAGGCGACGGCCGGCACGGTCATCGTCCAGCACGGCGGCACCGTGCACGACCAGTTCGACTTCAGCTATGCCGCCGCCTCCGACGCCGACAACCGCGCGACGCCGCAATGGATCGAGGCCAGCCCGGCTGCGGCGGCCAGGTCGTTCGGCTTCCTGGAACTGTTCGTCCCGCTCGCCTTCGCCAATGTCGAGATCGTCCCGCCAGCCGAGGTGACCCCGGCGGATCAGGCGACCGCCTGGGAGCATCCCTACCACCTGCCGGGCGCGCACTTCGCGATCCAGGACGAGCGCTCGCCGGGCGCCGCCTACCGGCCCGTCGCGGGGCGGCCCGATCTCGAGGCCCGCGACGCCGCCACCTGGGAGCCCTCGGCCGGCCTGGTCGCCACCTGGATCCTCCGCCCGGCCTCCGCCAAAGCCGCCGAAGGTCCCGCCGTCACCGTGGGCATGCCCGGCGAGGCGGGTGGTATCGACATCTTCTACATGGTCGGCGGATCGGCCCGGTTGCGGCGCGACACCGGCGAGGACGTGCTGCTGCAGGCCGGCGACACGGCCACCGTCAGCCAGGGCGCGCTGGGCGACCCCTACGACGGCTCCGCGGACATGCGGCTGCTCCGCTTCTTCATCGCCGCCAAGGCGCAATGCCTGCGGGAACGCACGCCGGACGAGATCCGCCGGCTCGAAGACCTTGGCCCGCGCATCATCCGCCGCCGGCAGGTCCGCCCCGCGGGCGACGCGCGTCCGGTCAACGTCCTGCGCGGCGCGCGCTGACCCCTATCCCTGCGAGGCGGCGCGCCGAAGCACCGGGCGCCGGGCCGTCGCCACCGGGGGCGCCGTCCGGTCGAGGAAGCCCAGGGGGTGCGCCCAGCTGAGGGTGCGCACCTTCGCCGCCGCCTGCGCCGCGCGGGTCTCCTCGCGCAGAGCCCGCATCTGGGTCCAGTGAACCTTGGGCCGGTGGTGGTGTTCGGCGTGGTAGCCGTTGTTCAGGAAGGTCCAGTTGTAGAGCGTCCCATAGGTCGAGACGCCGGTGGCGATCGGCAGGTCGGGATTGGCGCCGGCGTGCTCGTACCAGGCGATCAGGAATGAGAGGCACTGCCCCAGGTAATAGAACGGGGCCATGAACAGCACGAAGCGCCAGTTCAGGATCGCCAGCACCGCATAGAAGGCGGACATGGCCCAGAATTCCTCCAGGGCCTCGCGCGCCTCCTTCGGCCGCTTGGCGGCGATGGCGCGGGCCACCGTGAACGGCCCGTCGTCGCGCCAGAACTGCAGGAACACGTAGGCGAGGGCCGGCTCCACCTTGCCGTCGCCTCCGTATTGATAAAGCGAGATCGGGTCGACCGTGGTCCCGTCCGCGCCGACCCGGTCGGAGTTGCCGGCGTGGTGACGCATGTGGACGTACTTGTACATCGTCTGCGGCGTGCCCAGCGAGAAGGTCAGCGCGAAGCTGGTCAGGCGGTTCAGCGGCTCCCAGGCGAAGAACGGATTGTGGATGAAGTTGTGCGAGACCGAATCCAGGTTCCAGCCGATGCCGAGCGCATAGAGCGTCGCGCCCGCGAACCGCGCCGGCCAGCTCAGCTGCGGCCAGGCGACGAAGAAGGCGACGATCAGTCCCAGTTGGACATAGACCAGCGCCGCGGGGATCGCGTCCCAGGCTGCGTAGCGGAACAGGCCCGCGCGGGCCTTGGGCCGCTGGCGCAATCCCGCCAGGGTCATGAAGTCACCTCGTCGGACCCGCGCGGCCGCGCCGCCTTCGGCCGCTTGGCGGTCGGCACCTGCCACGTGCTGGGGTCGAGGAAGCCCAGGAAGTGCGCCGGCCCGATCACGGTCACGCCTTCGCGGCGCTGCTCCTCGGCGATGTCGCGATGCAGGGCCGTCATCTTCGTCCAGTGAACCTTGGGCCGGTAGTGATGCTCGGCGTGGTAGCCATTGTAGAGGAAGACCCAGTTATAGACCTTCTCGTAGGTCGAGACCCCCCAGGCGATCGGTTTGTCCGGATTGCCGCCCAGGTGCTCGTAGTAGCCGCACAGGTTGGAGACGCACTGGCCCAGGTAGCTGCCCGCCACGATCAGCGGCACGAACACCCAGCGCCCGGTGAAGACGCCGGCGACCAGCAGGGCGCCGTAGAGGGCGATGATCGACCAGAACTCGAACAGCGCCTGCTTCGCCTCCAGCGGCCGCTTCTCGCCGATCCGCCGGGCCAGTTCAAACGGGTCGTCGTCGCGGAAGAACTGCAGGAACACATAGGACAGCATCGGCTCGGGCTTGCCCTCATGGCCGTGCTGGTAGATCGACAGCGGGTCGATCGTGACGCCGTTCTCGTTCGGACGGTCGGCGTTGCCCGCGTGATGCTTCAGGTGGATGTAGCGGTACATGGTCTGCGGCGAGATCAGCGCCAGGGTGATCGTCAGGCTCATCAGCCGATTGAGCCGCGCCGAGGCGAAGAACGGGTTGTGGATGAAGTTGTGGGCCACCGAATTCAGGTTCCAGCCCACGCTGAAGGCGTAGACCAGCAGCCAGGCGATCCGGCTGGGCCAGGTCAGCTGGGGCCAGACGGCGAAGAACACCGGGACCAGCGCGAGCTGCAGGACGGCGAGGGCCGCCGGGACCGCGTCCCAGCGGCTGACCTTGAAGGCGTGGCGGCGAGCCATCTGCGTATCGGGCACGACAAGTAGTCCCAGGATGTCGGCTGAACCCAGGTCAGCCGGAGGTCGGTTCGGGCGCAGGGCCCGCGCGGGCGCGGAGCAATCGACGACCGCGTGGCGTCCGCTCCGAATGTAGGACGCCACGGACGGCGCTCAACCTCATAATCGTCGCAACGGGCCTGTCAGGGCTCGGAGTCTTCGTCCGACGCCATCAGCACCACGCCGGCGATGATCGCGACGACGCCCACGATCCGGGTCAGGTTCATGGTCTCGTGGAACACCAGGACCGCCGCGGCCAGGGTGGCGACATAGATGGCGCCGGTCATCGGAAAGGCGCGGCCCATGTCGATGGTCTTCAGGATCGTCATCCAGATCAAGAAGCCGCAGAAGTAGAGCGCGAAGCCCAGCAGCACGACCGGCGTGGTGACGGCATGCAGCGCCGTGGTGACCAAACCCTGGCCGACGTCCAGGCTCGCGCCGGCGAACTTGAACACCACCTGGGTGAGCGTCTCCACCGCGATGAACAGCGCCCAGCCCCAGAGCGCGCGGCCCAGCGTCGGCTGGAGGTGTCCCGCGCGCCTATCCAAGGCTGGCGCCCACGAGACCCGCCCCTATGGTGATCAGCCCGGCGGCGAGCCAGCGGCGCCGCCCCGCCCGCTCGCCCAGGAACAGCCGCCCGGCGACGATCGCGCCCACATAGGACAGCGCCGCCATCGGCCCGACCACGGACAGCGGCGCGTGACCCAGCACGAACATCCATGAGGCGGCCTCGACCGCGTAGCCGGCGAGGCCGGCGAAGATCCATGGATTGGTGGCCACCGCCCGCCAGAAGCCCAGGCCCGAGGGCGCGTCGCCGATCCGGTCCAGGCCGAGCTTGAACATGGTCTGGCCGAATACATCGAGCGCGACGGTGAGCCCGAACAGGAACCAGGCCAGGGCAATCATGCGGATCTCCGGGGCGAACGCGCCCGGCCTTTGCGACGGTGGGTGCACCTAGCGCCTTTCGCGGACGCCGTCACCGACCTTGGCCGCGCCCTTACGCCGCGCTGGTGATCGGGCCGTCCGGGCGGCCGTCGACGAACTGGCGGACGTAGGCGTTGTCGGTGCGGTCCAGGTCGGCGGCCGGGCCGCGCCAGACGATCTGGCCGCCCTGCAGCATGGCGATCTCGTCGCCGATGGTGCGGGCCGAGGCGAGGTCGTGGGTGATCGAGACCGCCGTGCAGCCCAGGCGGCGCACCTGGTCGACGATCAGGGCGTTGATCGCCGCCGCGGAGATCGGATCGAGGCCGGTCGTCGGCTCGTCGAAGAACAGCACCTCCGGATCGCCGATGATGGCGCGCGCCAGGCCGACCCGCTTCTGCATGCCGCCCGACAGCTCGGACGGCCGCAGGTCCGCCACCGTCGCCGACAGCCGCACCCGCGCCAGGGCGTCGACCGCCCGGGCCTTGGCCATCCGGCGCGGGACGCGGTCGGCGTGGATCAGGCGGAAGGCGACGTTCTCCCAGACCGTCAGGCTGTCGAACAGCGCCGATCCCTGGAACAGCACGCCGATCCGGGAAAACAGCTCGCGCCGCGCCTGTTCGCCCAGGCCCAGGACGTCGCGGCCGTCCAGGCTCACCGCGCCGGCGTCCGGGCTGAGCAGGCCCAGCGCCACCTTGATCGCCACCGACTTGCCCTGCCCCGATCCGCCGATGATCACCAGCGACCGGCCGGCGGCGACGCTGAGGTCGAAGCCGTCCAGGACCGGCGCGCCGTCAAAGCGCTTGCAGACCCCCGTCCACGCGAGTTTCGCTGGCGCGCTCATCGGTGAGTGAACAGGGTGGTCAGCAGGTAGTCGCTGGCGAAGATCAGAATCGCCGCCGATACCACGGCATGCGTTGTCGCCCGGCCGACCCCGCGCGCGCCGCCGGAGGCGTGGTAGCCGTGGTAGCAGCCCATCAGGGCGACGATGAAGCCGAATACCGCGGCCTTTATCAGCCCGGAGCCGACGTCCCAGCCCTGCACGAAGGCCGCGGTGTTGTGGATGTAGACCGTTGGGTTGAACCCCAGGACCCGGACCGCCACCAGCCAGCCGCCGGCGATGCCGATGATGTCGGCCACCACAGTCAGCAGCGGCAGGACCATCACCGCCGCCAGCAGGCGCGGCGCGACCAGGTAGCGATAGGGATCCGTGGAGAGCGTCCGCATGGCGTCGATCTGCTCGGTGGCGCGCATGGCGCCGATCTCCGCGGCGATGGCCGCCGAGACCCGGCCGGCCAGCATCAAGGCGGCCAGCACCGGACCCAGCTCGCGGGTGATCCCCAGGGCGACGATCTGCGGCATCACCTGTTCGGCGTTGAGCCGCCCGCCGCCGCTGAAGATGTTGAGCGCCAGGGCCGCGCCGGTGAACACCGCGGTCAGCCCCACCACCGGCAGCGAGAAGAAGCCGATGGCCACCAGCTGGCGCAGCGCCTGGCCGGGAAACCAGGGCGGGCTGAAGATCGCCGCGACGCCGCGCACCGCGAAGATCGCCACCGCGCCGACCAGCCGCACGACGCTGAGCGCCGAGCGCCCGATGGCGCGGACGGGACGGAGGGTCCCGCCCCAGGACGCCCCCGTGGCGGTCATGCTACTGCGGCCCGGCCGGCGCGGCGGCGGCGGGCGCTGCGGCCGCGGGCGGCTGCGGGCGGATCACCTGGCCGATCAGGCTGAACAGGTCGACGGCGCCCTGGGTGTTCTCGATCTCGCCGCCGGGCTTGAGGTCGTCGCTGGCGCCGCCCGGCGCGATGGCGACGTGGGCGCCGCCCAGCAGGCTGTCGCTGGTGATCTTGGCGGTGGAATCCGATGGCAGCTTCACCGTTGGGTCCAGGCTCAGGCGCGCCACCGCCAGATAGGTCTTGGGGTCGAGGGTGATCTGGCTGACCGTCCCCACCTTGACGCCGGCGACCGTGACGGTGGCTCCGGGCGCCAGCGCCCCGGCCTCGCCGAACCGGGCCGTCAGGTCATAGGCGCCCGCCTTGCGACCGACCCCGCCGACGCTCAGCGAATAGACCAGGAACCCCGCCGCCAGGACGAGGACCAGAAGACCCATGCCGGTTTCAGCCCATTGTTCGCGCACGGCGAAATCCTTTCGAGAGCGGAGTCAGGCGGCGTCGCAGATGACGGACGCCCTCACCGGGCGTGGGGCGCGGGGCGCTGGACGTCGCGCTGCAACTGGGTGATGAGCACGCCGATATTCCCCCCGGCGTTGTCGATCGTCGAGACGAAATCCTGTTGCTGGGTGATCGCCAGCCAGACGCCCTTGAACTGCACGTCGACCACCTTCCAGGCGGAGCCGCCGCCCAGGACCCGCCACGAGACCGCCACCGGCTGCCCAAGCTGGCCGCCGGAGACCAAGGTGTTGACGACCACGTCCCCCGGCTTGCGCACGACCGAGCCGGTCACCTTCAGGAGTTCGCCGTGATAGTCGTCCAGGCGGTTCTGGTAGACGTGCTCGGCATAGGCCCGGAACGCGGTCGCGAACTGCTCGCGCTGGGGCGGGGTGATCGTCCGGGCATATTTCCCCAGCACGAAGCCGGTGATCTTCGGCACGTCCGCCAACTCGTCGATGGCGCGGTGGAACGTGGCGTTCTTCTGCGCGGCGGTCTGGCCGCGGTCCGCGAGGACCGAGATGATCCGCTGGGCGCCCGTCTGCACGAACTGTTCGGCGCCCGGATCGCGGGCTCCCGCCGCCATGACCGAGGCGGGGCTCCCGAGCCAGGCCAGCGGGATCGCCGCCAGCATCAGGGCGGACAGGCGGCGGCGGGGATGGCGGCGGATCGTGTTGCGCGGCATGGAACTCATGGTTTGTCGGGCGGGAGTTTGTCGAGCGGGGGCATGCTTGGTTGGGGTTCGCCCGAAGGGGGCTCGAAATCGGGAAGTTCGGCGACGGCGCCGGTCGCCTGCTGCACGACGAACACCCGGTGCTGGGTATAGGCGGAACGCGCGGTCGCATAGGGATCGATCCCGTCGTCCAGCGCCCGCAGTGCGGTGTCCTGCGCCACCCGGCTCTCCAGGCCCCCGAGCACGGCGCGCGAGGTCTTGAAACTGGTACGCGAGGCGCCCGGTATCAACGAAACCGGGTCGATGACGATGTCCACCACCCGACCGATTCCGTCCCGCAGGTCCAGCGGGCCGATCACCGGCACGTAGAGGTAGGGTCCGGCCTGGGCGCCGTAGCGGCCCAGCGTCTGCCCGAAATCGGAATCGTGCCCTTCGATCCCCATGCCCGTGGCCACGTCGAACAGACCGAGCAGTCCGATCGTCGAGTTGATCGCGAACCGCGCCGTCGACTTGGCCGCACGCCGCGGGTGGGCCTGGAGCAGGTCGTCGAGCGCGTTGCCGGGCTCCCACAGGTTATAGACCACCGAGGTGACCCGGTTGCGGATCGGCAGCGGCGTCGCGCGCATGTAGCCGTGGACGACCGGCCCGATCAGGTGATGATCCAGGCCGTTGCTGAACGCGAAGACCCTCCGGTTGAGGCCTTCCCAGGGATCGTACGGCTGCGCCAGTTCCGCATTCGGGCCCGGTAGGGCGGCGCCATCGGGCGCTGGCGGTGCGGCCTGGGCCCTGGCCGAGCCGGCCAGCAGCGCGGCGACAAGGGCCAAGCCCGGCGACCACCCCGACAGGCGGAGCCGGCCTTTATCTGGAATCATACGGCAATGCCTGAACGCTGAGGCCTGATCTCAAGGACGCCACGGGCCGTCACCAACCTCAGTTCGGTATGGATACGAGCTTATGCAAGGGTCGGCCGCATGTCGCCGACCTCCGCTGCGATTTCCACCCGCGACGGGCTCGCAAAATGCGAGCGCAGGCGCTACGCCCTTTTCGCCGCCCGGGTTCGGGTCGCCAAGACTCATTCCGGGGGGAACATCGATGGCGAGTTTGGCATCCCGTTTCGCGAGCGTCGCGCTCGCCGCCGTAACGCTCGCCGTCGCCTGGCAGGTTCCGGAGGCGAGAGCCCAGGCGCCCGCCGCCGCGGGCCAGGCGGTGTTCGCGGCGCGCTGCAAGGCCTGCCACGACCCGGCCGTCGAACGTGCGCCCAGCCTCGCCGACCTGGCTCAGCGGCCTGCAGCCGATGTGCTGAAGGCGCTGACCACCGGGATCATGAAGCCGATGGCCGGGGGCCTGAGCCCGGCCGACCTCGACGCCGTGACGGCCTATATCGCCTCGACCGGCAAACCCGCCGCGGTCGCGAACCGGCCGACCGGTCAGGAGATGCCGCAGGTGGCCATCCGCGGCGGCGTGGTCGGGACCGACCCGATGTGCGCCGCCAACCCGCCGATCGAGGCGGCGGCCGGCGACTGGGCCAGCATGGGCGTCGACGACGCCTCGACCCGCTTCCAGCGCCGCCCGGGCCTGGCCGCGGCCGACATCCCGCGGCTGAAGGTGAGTTGGGCCTTCTCGATGACCGGCGGCGGCCAGCCCACGGTGGTCGGCGACTGGCTGTTCGTCACCAACCGCTCGGGCAAGTTCTACGCCCTGGATACCCGGACCGGCTGTGTCCACTGGGCGCTGCGCGACGTGGTCTCGCGTAACACCCCGCCGGTGATCCGCAGCCCGATCTCGCCCAGCGGCTGGGCCATCTTCACCGGCGTCGCCGACCACTCGGTGCGCGCCTATGACGCCCAGACCGGCAAGCCGATCTGGCAGAGCCCGGTGCTGGAGACCCATCCGTCGACGGTGATGACCGGCTCGCCGGTGGTGGTGGGCCAGCGGCTGATCGTGCCGATCTCCTCGATCGAGGAAGCCTCGTCGATGAGCAGGGCCTACGCCTGCTGCACCTTCCGCGGCTCGCTGGCGGCGCTGGACCTGAAAACCGGCAAGCTGCTGTGGAAGACTCCGACCATCGCCGAGCCCCAGAAGGTGATCCGCGAGAAGGACGGCGGCCAGCAGATGAAGGGTCCGGCCGGAGCGGCGATCTGGGCCGCCCCGTCCTTCGACCGCAAGCGCGGCCTCGTCTACGTGGTCACCGGCGACAGCTACACCGACGTCGACACCATCGGCGCCGATGCGGTCATGGCGCTAGAGATCGCCACCGGCAAGATCCGCTGGCAGCACCAGGTGACGCAGAAGGACAACTTCGTCATGGGCTGCGGCCGCAATTCCACCTCCGGCAACTGCCCGACGCCGCTGGGTCCCGACTTCGACTTCGGGGCCACGCCGGTGCTGATGACCCTCGCCGGCGGCAAGCAGGTGCTGGTGGCGGGCCAGAAATCCGGCCTCGCCTACGGTTTCGATCCGGACACCGGCAAGCGCCTCTGGACCACCCAGGTCGGCGTCGGCTCGGCGCTCGGCGGCATCGAGTGGGGGATCGGCGCGGACGACAAGCGGGTCTATGTGCCGGTCTCCGACCTGGGCGCGCTGATGGGCGCTGGACGGCCCGGCGCGCCGGCCGCCAAGCCCGGTCTAAACGCGCTGGACCCGGCCACCGGCAAGATTCTCTGGACCACGCCCGCGCCCGACGCGCCCTGCGTCTACGCCGCCGACAAGGGCCAGCCCAGCCGCTGCGTGCGCTCGCAGTCGGCCGCGCCGGCGATCGTCCCGGGCTTCGTCTTCCAGGGCGCCCTGGACGGCTGGTTCCGCGCCTACGACAGCGCCACCGGCAAGATCGTCTGGGAATATTCCACCACCGCGCGGACCTACGACACCGTCAACGGCATCAAGGGCCAGCCGGGCGGCGGCATCGACGGCATGGGCCCGACGGTGGCCGGCGGCATGGTCTTCCTGACCAGCGGCAACAACGGCGCCGCCCGCGTGGGCAGCAACGGCGTCAACGTGCTGCTGGCGTTCTCGGTAGACGGGAAATGACGCCGCCGCCCTGGCCTCCGGCCAATTTACTCTGAATGGACGGCCGGGCGACCGTCGCCCGGCCGTCGCGTCCGACAGGTGATCCATGGCTACGCGCGCCGAGATCCTTCACGGGATTCCGCTCTTCCAGTTCCTCGACCAGGCTGAACGCGAGACGCTCGCGGCCGACCTGGACGCCACCGAGTTCGCGGCAGGGCACGTGATCTTCGCGGCCGGCGACCCCGGGGATTCGATGTACATCGTCACCGCCGGCGAGGCGGAGATCTTCTTCAAGAACAACACCGGCGACGAGATCATTCTCGAACGCGTTGGCGAGGGTGGTTATTTCGGCGACCTGTCCCTGCTTGACCACGGCTCGCGCACGGCCTCGGCGCGGTGCGTCGCGGCGGTCGAGGCGCTCAGGGTCGATCGCAACGACCTCGAGGTGCTGGTCCGCGCCTATCCCCAGGCCGCGCTCGACCTGCTGGGGGCCATGGCGGGCCGCGTGCGGGTCAACGCCGAACTGCTGCGCCACACCGCCTCGCGCAACGTCAACGACGAGGTCGCCGACGCCCGCAGCGCGGTCGACCAGGCCGCCGACTGGATCGCCGACTTCAGCGGCAGCATCCCGTTCCTGATGATCCACGTGGTGATCTTCTTCGTCTGGATCGCCTGGAACATGGCGCTCAGCGAAACGCTGCGGTTCGACGCCTTCCCGTTCGGCCTGCTGACCATGGTGGTGTCGCTGGAGGCGATCATCCTGTCGGTGTTCGTCCTGCTCAGCCAGAACCGTCAGATCGAGAAGGACCGGGTGCGTGGCGAGATCGAATACGACGTCAACCTCAAGGCCGAGCTGGAGATCATGCAGTTGCACGAGAAGATGGACCGCCTGACCGGCGACCTGCTGGTGCGCCTGGCCGAGATCGAGCGCGGGGTCCGCAAGGTGGGCGCGAAGGGCTGACGCCGCCGGGCGGGCCGAGGTCGCATCGCATAGAAATTCAGCATCGGGGCGCCGGCCGGCGTCCACCCGCCCATCGGCCAGCACGACCGGATTGCCAACTTCGCGAGTGAGCTTACCGTCGCGGTTCGCGAACCACTGACCATTCGAGGGCCGATCCGATGACTGAAGCTTCCGCCGGGCTTTCCGAGGACTTCGAAGCCGACCTGACGCGGCGCGGCTATTCCCGGCGGTCGTTCGGCCGCATCTTCGGCCTGCTGGCCGCGGGGCCAGGGGTCGCCAGCGTGGCCGGCGCGGCCTTCGCCCAGACCACTGCCACCAACCCGCACGCCAAGGCCGACGCCGGGGCCGCGCCCACGGCGGTCTCCGCCATGGTCCACATCGGCGCCAACGAGTGCTGGACCGGCCCGCTGGAGCCGGGCGCCAAGGCCGCCGCCGCCGCGGTCGCCACCGGCAACCGCTACACCAGCACCCAGCGCACCGACTTCGTGAACGCCGTCGTCGCGGTGGAGAAGGTGCCGGCCAGCCACGTGCTGCCGTGGGCGGGCTCCAGCGACCCGATGGCCCGCATCGTGGTCACCTATTGCTCGCCGACCCGCGGCCTGGTGATCGCCAACCCGACCTTCGAACTGGCGCCCAGCGTCGCCCGCTACATCGGCGCCAAGGTCAGCGAGGTCCCCCTCACCGCCGACTACCGCCACGACGTGAAGGCCATGCTGGCGGCCGATCCGAACGCCGGGGTCTACTACATCTGCACCCCCAACAACCCGACCGCCACGATCACCCCGCTGGCCGACGTGGAGTGGCTGCTGGCCAACAAGCCGGCCGGGTCGATCGTCCTGCTGGACGAGGCCTACACCCACTTCGCCGGGGTGCCGGTCGGCAGCTACCTGGCCGCCCAGGACAAGGACATCATCGTCCTGCGCACCTTCTCCAAGCTGTTCGGCATGGCCGGGATGCGGATGGGCCTGACGATCGCCCGGCCCGAGCTGATGATGAAGACCATGCGCTACGACGGACAGATGGCCAGCTTCGCCCTGCCCAACCCGTCGGTGGTCTGCGGCGCGGTCAGCCTGGTGCAGGCCGACCTGATCGCCAAGCGCCGCGCGGAGATGGTCAGGGTGCGCGACCGCAGCCTGGCCCTGCTGGACAAGCGCAAGATCGGCTACATCCCGCCGGCCGCCAACTTCTTCATGGTCGACTGGAAGAAGCCGGCCCGGGACGTGAAGGCCGCGTTCGCCGGCGAGGGCATCGAGATCGGCCGCTCCTGGCCGATCTGGCCCAACCTCTCGCGGATCACGGTGGGGTCGGCCAGCGAGATGGACGCCTTCAACGCCGCCGTGGTGAAGCTGAACCTCTGAGCCCTACACCCGCAACTGCAGGAAGCCAGGGTCGCGGAATGGCTCGCCCGCGACCATCCGCTCGTGGAAACCCGCCACCCGCGGCCCTGCGCCGCCTTCACGCGGCTCGTAGACCGCCTGGTCGCCGAAGAAGCGCAGGGTGAGCGTCCGGCGCCGGCGGCCGGGATGGGTCGGCGCGCCGCCGTGCAGGACCGCCGGGTGGAAGACGATCAGGTCGCCCGGCTCGACCGCCCAGGAGACGATGTCCCAGCGATCCCGGTCGGCCTCGATGTCCGGCAAACGCGGCAGGGACGAACGCGGATGGGTGGGTGCGGTGTCGTCGCCGAGCTCGAAGCGCGAGCCGTTGTAGAGCCGCCCCCGATGCGAGCCGCGAACGAATTCCAGCGAGTCGGCCTTCGGCACGGGATCGAAGGTGATCCAGGCCACCGCCAGGTCTTCGCCGGCGACGGCAAGGTAGGAGGAATCCTGATGCCACGGCGTGCGCCGCGCCTCGCCGCCTTCCTTCAGGAACACCTGCTCGTACATGAACCAGACCGGCCCCGAGCCCCACAGATCGGCCACCAGCGCCGGGATCGGCGAGGCCTCGAGCATGGCCCGGTAGCCGGTGAGGCAGTCGGGATTGTAGAGGTCCTGGTAGAAAGTCGCGTCGCTCGCCTGGCGGATGTTCGAGGCCAGTGGCCCGGGGTGGGCCAGGCTCCAGTCGTAGGCCGCTCGCGCGCCTGCCAGGGCTTCCGCATTCAGGACGCCCGGCAGATGGACGACGCCGTCGCGGGCGTAGGCCTCGCCGACTTCGCTCACGCGTCCATCCGGAACAGCTTCAGCGCGGTCCTGCCCAGGATCTTCTGGGCGTCGTCCACGCTGCAGGCCCGGAACACCGCCTCGATGGCGCTGCGGGTATAGCCGAAGGTGCTTTCCTGGTGCGGATAGTCCGACGACCACAGCACCCGGTCGGCGCCGATCCTGTGCAGCATCTCCAGCCCCACCGGGTCGGTCATGAAGGTCGCATAGCAGTGGTGGGCCCAGTACCAGCTGGGCGCGTGCGCCAGCTTCGGCGAGACCGAGGTGGGGAAGGAATTGTAGATCATGTCGGCGTCGTGGAGCATGCCGGGGACCCAGCTCAGCCCCGCCTCCACGAACACCACCTGCAGGCCCGGGAACCGGTCGAACACCCCGCCGAAGGTGAGCTGCGCCCAGTTCTGCCGGAACCCCTGCATCTGGGTCAGCACCGAGACGCCGACCGCGCCCGGCTCGGCGGTCGGGATTGCCTCGCCGATGTGGAAGGCCAACGGCAGGCCGCTCGCCTCGACGGCCGCCCACAGCGGATCCATCCGGGGGTGATTGTACTGGATGGTCCGGCCGTCGGCGAACTTGCCGGGCTTGATCGGGATCATCAGGCAGCGCGCGCCCAGCTCCGCGCAACGGGCCACCGACGCGCCCGCCGCCTCCGGGTCCCAGTAGCTGGGGACCATCACCGGGTAGAGCCGCCCGGGCGCCTGGGCGCAGACCGCGCCGATGTGCGCGTTGTAGGCGCCGAACACCTCCGCCTTGTGCTCGATCTCGCCGAACATCATCAGGCCGAACAGGCGCTGCGGAAAGATCAGCTCCTTCTCGACGCCCTCGATGTCCAGGTCGGCGATCCGCGCGTCGAGGTCGGTCAGGCCCGGATAGCACTCCAGCGCGTCGCACAGGTGCTGGGCGATCGCCGGCGGGGTCATCGACTTGCCGCCGATGCTCAGGTCCCAGCCGCCGTCCTTGAGGACCATCCGCGGCGCCTGGTCTTTCAGGTGAGCGGGAAAGCGGTCGACCCAGAGGTCGCTCTCCAGCATGTGGCTGTCGGCCGAGACGATCACCGTCCCCGCCGGCCAGTCGCGGCTCCGCGCCTGCGGCCGCCGCTGTGCGGCGACGGCCAGCCCGACCTGTTCCGGGATCTCCAGGATGAAGCCTTCGGCCATGGCGTGCTCCGGCGCGCGACTGCGCTGAAGCAAGGTTATGTCGGGCCAGGGATGGGGGCAATCGAGACGAGGATCGCCGCGGGTTCGCTCAGCTGGGTCTACGCCAGCACCCGGCTCAGGAACTGTCCGCCCAGTCGCAGGCCGGCCTCGTCGATGCTGTGCCCCAGGCCGCGCGACATGTGGGTGCTGACCTCCAGGCCAAGCGGATCGAGCGCCGCCCGGGCCTGCTGCAGGGCGGCGACCGGGACGGTGGGATCGGCGTCCCCGTGAACGAGCAGGACCGGGGGCTTCGAGAGCAACTCGGCGGCCAGGCTGTCCGGATCGGCCAGCATGCCGGAATAGCCGATCACGCCCGCCAGCGGCCGTTCGCGTCGCGGGCCGACGTGCAGGGCGACCATGGTCCCCTGGCTGAAGCCGACGAGGGCGAGCCGGTCTTCCGTCAGGCCGTAGGTGGCCAGCTGGCCGTCGATATAGGCGTTCAGGGTCGGCGCGGCCTCGCGAACGCCGGCGGCGCGGGCCTGCGGACTGAAGCTGGTCAACGGCCACCACTGCCGCCCGCCGGGCGCGCCCGGGCAAGGCTGCGGGGCGTTGGGCGACAGGAAGACGGTATCGGGCAGGGCGTCGCGCCAATAGGGGACCAGCCCGATGAGGTCGTCGCCATTCGAACCATAGCCGTGGAGCAGAATGACCATCGAGGTCGGCGCGCGCCCTGAGGCGGGAAGGACCAGCGGTCCCTGAAGAGTCGGCGTTTCCATCGGACGGGAGGTGGGGGTCTGGGCGGGTTCCGGTCAAGCCGTGACGTGGGCGATGGCGAAGTGGGGCGATGGCGAAGTGGGGCGCTGGCGAAGTGGGCGATGGCGACGCGGGAGATGGCGGTGCGGACCGTCAGACGGTAACGGGTCTGCACGTCCGGCCGGCGGATGATATGGGACCCCGGCGCATCGCGGAGACTGCCATGGAAGGCCCGACGTCCCACTTCTACTTCTCGCAGCGTCTGCGCCTGCATTACGTGGATTGGGGAAACGAGGCGGCCCCGCCGCTGTTGCTCGTCCATGGCGGCCGCGACCATTGCCGCAACTGGGACTGGGTGGCCCAGCGGCTGCGTGACCGCTACCACGTGATCGCCCCCGATCTGCGCGGGCACGGCGACAGCGCCTGGGCGGTCGGCGGCGGCTACGAGATGGCGGGCTACATCTACGACCTGGCCCAGATCATCCATCAGAAGGGCATGGCGCCGGTGACCATCATCGCCCACTCCCTGGGGGCGGGCATCACCCTGAACTACTGCGGCGCCTTCCCCGAGAATGTGAAGAAGGTCATCGCCATCGAGGGCCTCGGCCCTTCGCCGGCGGTCATGGAAGAGCAGGCCAAGCGCTCCGTCGAGGCGCGGATCCGCGCCTGGGTGAAGGATCGACGCGAGAACTCCGGACGGGCGCCGCGGCGGTACGCGACACTCGACGACGCGGTCGCCCGCATGGCGCACGAGAACCCACACCTGAGCCCGGAACAGGCGCGCCACCTGACGATCTACGGCGCCCATCAGAACGAGGACGGCACCTACTCCTGGAAGTTCGACAACCACGCGCGGTGGGGCGGCGGTGTGGGGGGTCTATCGCATGAGGACCAGCAGCACCTGTGGCGCAGCATCACCGCGCCCGTCCTCCTGGTACGCGGCGCGGAGTCCTGGGCCTCTGACCCGGTGGTCGACGGCCGCATCCAGCACTTCCGCAACGCCCGCCTGGTGAACTTCGAAGGCGCCGGCCACTGGGTCCACCACGACCGGCTCGATGCGTTCATGGCGGCGGCGGAGGTGTTTTTGGCGGAATAGGCCGCTCAGTATCCAACGAGCCGGCGCCGATGGGGCGTCCAGCGACAGCAGGTCCCCGCGCCTGTTGGCGCGATCGGCCTCAGCCGAGTCCGAACGCGGCTGGTCCCGCGGCCGGTGCGAGCGATGCCGTGCTGAGCTGCGAGATCTTCGCGAGCAGGGCGGCGGCGTCGATCGGCTTGGGCATGTGCGCGTCGGCGCCGGCCTCCAGCGACTGGGCCACCTGGTGGGTCATGGCATTGGCCGACAGCACGATGATCGGGATCGGCGCATCGCCGCGTTGCAGCTCCAGCGCGCGGATATTCCGCGTCGCCGAGAGCCCGTCGAGGACCGGCATCTGCATGTCCATGAGGATGAGATCGAACGGCTCGCGCGCAAAGGCCTGGCAGGCCTCCAGGCCGTCCTCGGCGTAGGTCACGTCCGCGCCGATCAGCTCCAGGACCATGCCGATGATCCGGCGGTTGTTGGGGTTGTCCTCGGCGACGAGGATGCGCCAGGCGCGCTGCGCGCCCGGCTCTTCGGCTTCCGGGGCGCTCGCCGCCGGCTGGACCGGCGCCGCCACGAAGCGGAATTCGAACTCTGAACCCTCGCCAGGCGTGGAGCGGCAGGTGATGTCGCCGCCCATCTGCAGCGCCAGCGAGCGGGAGATGGCGAGCCCCAGTCCGGAGCCGCCGAACCGGCGGGTGATGGAACCATCGGCCTGCTCGAAACGGTCGAACAGGCGATCGGCCGCCTCGGCCGCGAAGCCGCAGCCGGTGTCACGGACGCGAATGACCACCGTCGACAGGTCGCCGCCCGGCTGGACATCGACCTCGAGGGTGACGCCGCCCTGCTCGGTGAATTTGACGGCGTTGGAGAGCAGGTTGGTCACCACCTGGCGGACCCGGACGCTGTCGCCGTCCAACCAGGCCTGCGCCGCGTCGAGATGCCTGACGTCGAAGCGCAGGCCCTTGGCGTCCGCCTCGGCGGCGAAGAGGTCGCAGACGCACGCCAGGTTTTCGGTCAGGTTGAAGGCGCGCGTCTCGAGGGTCAGCTTGCCGGCCTCGATCTTGGTGAAGTCCAGGATATCGCTCAGCAGGCGCTCCAGCGTTCGACCCGACTCGAGGATCAGGGAGACCATCTCGCGCTGCCGCGGTCCGAGGTCGGTGCGGGCCAGCAGGTCCGCCACGGTGATCACCCCGTTCAAGGGCGTGCGGACCTCGTGGCTCATATTGGCGAAGAACTGGGACTTGGTTTCGTTGGCGTCGACGGCGGCTTGGCGCTCGACCTGGGCGCGGTGCATCGCCTCGGCCAGCCGCCGCCGCTGGCCGGTGGCCAGGGTCTGGGAGACCAGCAGCCCCAGCTTCGAGACCAGCGCCAGATCGGCGGACGAATAGGCGCCCAGCTGGTGGGCGCACAACACCAGGAGGCCCGGTCCGTGTACCGCGGCGATCGGCGCGTAGATCGCCCCGCCCGGCAGCGGGGCGACGCCCTGGCAAGACGCCCATTCCGGCACGCGGGAATTGTCCGGCACCAGCGCCGCCCCACCGCCGGCCACGCGGCGGAAGAAGGCGCCCGCCGGCCAGGTCGCGCCGAGGGCGCCGGGGGCGGTGGAGGCGACGCAGACGAACAGATCGTCCTTGACCTCGAGAACGTAGGCCTCGTCGAACGCCAGCGCCGCGCTCAGCAGCTCGAACATCCGCGCGAGCAGGATGTCCGGGTCGTCGTCGACCGAGAGCGCCCGAATCCCGTTGATCACCAGCACATGTTCACGCAGCCGTTGGCTCTCGGCGGCCTGCAGCCGCCGGGTGGAGGCGAGGGCCTCGCGCAGCTGTTCGACCTCATGTGTCATCCGCCGAACATCAGCCCTGAGACCATCAGGTTGCCGTGGCGGTTGGAGCTGTCGACGATCGCGCCCTGCTCGCCGAAGGTGAAGGCCCCCAGGAACGGAGCGCCCTCCATCGCCTGCGCCACCTGCTCGGCGACCTCGTCCATCCGGTCCCGCACGTGCAGCATGCAGCCGCCGCAGTAGATGACCAGGCCGCCCCGGGTCTGCTCGCCGGCCCAGCCGCCGGCGGCGCGGGCGTCATTCACCACCACGGCCGCGCGCTTGACCAGGGACTCCGGCGAGCCGCGCATCAGGACGATCTGGTCGCCCTCGGCGATGTCGGTGAACAGCGACAGGTCGCCAGCCAGGCCGATCATCGCCGGATGCGACAGCACGAACATTGGCACGCCGTCCAGTTCGCCGGCCAGCCGGCCGAGCGGCGTCGGCGTGCTCCTGGCCAGGATCATGCCGCTCTGGACGGACGGCACCTCGCCGTCCGTCCAGCCGCAATAGACCTCGGCCGCCGGGCGCCCGTCGATCTCCAGGACCTGACGTCCATCCGCCAGCGTCACCGTGCCCGTCCGGTCCGTGGGCGCATAGCCGCTCTGGAAGGCGGCCCCGTGGGAGAGGGTCGGAAACCACACCGACACCACCACGTGCTCGGCGAGGACGCCATCTGTCGAGAACTCGCGCCACTTGCCGGCGATCTGCTCGTCCGCCGAGCTGCCGCCGATGATCGGCGTGTGCGGGCCGATCACCGACTGTATGCCGGCCAGCACGGCTTCCTCCCGGCCCGGCGGCTGGCAGCACCAGACGATCACCGGACTCTCGAAATCGCGGCCCGAGGCGACTAGCGCCTGCTCGACCGCCGTCGCGCCGGCGGTGAACGGATCGTCGGCGAGGGGCGCGGAGCCGACACCGTAGGCGCCGCCGGGGTCCTTGACGCCGAGCAGTCCAATGGCCCCGTCCGGGCCGGTGTGGAACCCGGCTTCGGTCATCACGCCGCCGCATGAGGTGCTGCCGAGGATCGGCGTTCCGGGGACCAGCCCACGGACGCAGGAGATCAGCGCGTCCGTCGCGTGGCTTTCCGTGGCGTAGATCAGCAGGAGATCGGGTGCGCCGCCCAGCTTTTTCAGAAGGGTCTCCATGGCAGCGGTGGCGGCCCGTCCGGGGTCACCGAGCAGACTGTAGGCGGAAGCAAAGCGCATGGTGGTCCCCAGGGTCCCGCAACCTGGACCACAGACGCGTTAAGGAATGCTCCTTGTCGTGTATCGCGCGCGCCGCCGCGGCGCCGGGCAGGGCTCGCCAGGACCGGCCGAGTTGGCCTGTACAAGCCATTCCTGTTTCGGCGGTGCGTTCCGGCGGCTAAACTGCCCGCCATGCAAGATGACGCCATTCTGCTGGAGCGAGAGGAGCCGCTGTCACGGCTCGAATCCGCCTTCAGGGCGGCTGCGCGCGGCCGTGGGCGGGTGGTGTCCATCGAGGGCGAGGCGGGCATCGGGAAGACCTCGATGGTCTATGCCTTCGCGGCGGCTCACCAGGCGCAGGCGAGCGTCCACATCGGCGGCTGCGAACACCTGACCACCCCCGAGCCGCTAGGCCCCCTGCGCGATGTGGCCCGCGAGAGCCAGGGCCGCTTCACCCTTTCCGCCACCAGCCACCTTGCCTCCTTCGAGTCCCTCCTGCGCCTGCTCACCGACCCGCGCGGCGCGGCCGTCCTGGTGATCGAGGACCTGCACTGGGCCGACGACCTGACCCTCGACCTGCTGCGCTATCTGGCGCGGCGCATCCGGACCGCGCGCGTCCTGGTCGTCGTCACCTCCCGCAACGACGAGGGCGGCTCCCAGGGTCGACTGGCGGCGCTCTGGGCGGACATGCCCCGCGACGCCCACGAGCGGATCGAACTGCCCGCGCTTTCGCTGGACGCGGTCTCGACGCTGGCCCAGGCGCTCGGCCGCCCCGCCCGCGAAGTTTTCGAGGCCACCGGCGGCAACCCGTTCCACGTCACCGAGTACCTCGCGACCTCCGGCGAGGGGGTTCCGCGCAGCGTGCAGGACGCGACCCTGGCGCGCGCCGCGCGCCTGACCGCCGGCGGACGGCGCGCGCTCGACTGCGCCTCCATCTTTCCGCGCCGGATCGACGAACCCCTGCTGCGCGTCCTGGCCGAGGACGGCCATCACGTCGGCGTCGAGGAGTGCCTGCGCGCCGGCATGCTGGAGGCCCGCAACGGGGCGCTCGGTTTCCGCCACGAGCTGGCGCGGCGCGCGGTGCACGAGGCCATATCCCCCCTGCGTCGCCGCGACCTGCACGCGGCGGCCCTGGCCGTGCTCAAGGGGCGCGACGACGGCCGCGCCGCCGAGGCCGCCCACCACGCCGAACAGGCCGGCGCGGCGGAGGACCTTGTGCTGTTCTCGGTCAAGGCCGCTCAGGAGGCGGCGGCGGTCGGCGCCCACAGCGACGCCGTCGCCCATCTAGCCAAGGCCCTGGCTCAGGGCGACGGACCCGCGGGCCTGGCGCGGGCAGACCTGCTGGAGCGGCAGGCCGAGGCGGGAGAACAGTGCGGCGCCTTCGATATCGCCGCCGCCGCCATCGCCGCCGCCATCGCCGCGCGTGAGGCCGCCGGCGACGTGCTCGGCCTCGGCAACGCCCTGCGGATTTCCGCGCGCCTGCAGTTTCAGCACGGCGGGACGGAACTGGCGGAGCAGCACGCGCAGGACGCGCTGGAGGTGCTTCGCGACCACACCGAGACCTGGCAATACGCCATGGCGTTGAGCGGCCAGGCCCAGCTGGACATGCTGGCGTCGCGGGCCGCCCCGGCGATCTCACGGGGACTGGCCGCCATGGCCATGGCCGATCGCCTCGGCCGCTCCGACATCTACATCCACGCCCTCACCAACGTCACGGCCGCGCAGGTCTCGGCGGACACCGACGCCGGTATACCCCAGATGCAGGCGGCGATCGGCGAGGCCCGCCGGCGCGGCGAGCTCGATTCCCTGCCGCGCCTGTATTCGAACCTGGCGTATGTGATGGCGCACGATCGCCGCCATGACGGCCTGTTCCAGGTTATCGAGGACGGGATCGATGTGGCGGTCGCGCGGGACAACGCGCCCATCCAGGCCTACATGCGCGGCTCGCGCGCCACGGCCCTGCTCGACCTCGGTCGCCTGAAAGAGGCGATGACCGAGGCGGAATCGGTTGTCTATGGGCCCTATCCCAAAGGCACCCTGCGGTTTCCCGCCTTGCTGGTCCTGAGCCGGGCCCGCGTACGCTTGGGTCTGGCGGAAGGCGGGGTCGTCGACCAGGCGCGCGCTCTGCCGACAGCGCAGCGCGACGTCATGCGACGCTGTCCGATCGCCGTAACCGACGCCGAGGCCCATTGGCTGGGAGAGAAACGGCCGGATGCGCCCCGCGCGCTGCGCGCCGCGTTCGAACAGGCGCTGTCGAGCGGCTGCGCGCTGTGGGCGCTGGCGGAAACGGCCTTGTGGCTGAAAGTCATGGGCGAGCCGGTGTCGCTTCCCGCGGCTGTCATGAACCGCATGTCTCCGGCCTATCGGCTGCACATCGCCGGCCGCTGGCTGGAGGCCGCCGCGGCCTGGCGCGACCGGGGATGCCCGTACGAGCAGGCCCTTGCCCTGTCGATTGGCGAGGAGGCGGCGCGCCGCGAGGCGCTGGCGCTGTTCGACGACCTGGGCGCCCGCCCGGCCGCGCGCCGGCTTCGCCGGACCCTGCGCCAGAGCGGCGTGCGCGGCCTGCCCGTCGGTCCCCGCTCGGCCCGCCGCAATGACCCGGCCGGCCTGACTCCCCGGCAGAACCAGGTGCTGACCCTCCTGGCCGAAGGGCTGTCGAACAGCGAGATCGCCGAGCGTCTCAGGACCTCGGCCAAGACCGTCGAGCACCACGTGGGCGCCGTCCTCGCCGCCCTGGATGCCGGCAGTCGCCTGCGGGCGGTGCACGTCGCGCGCGAACGCGGCCTGCTGGCCCCCAAGGAAAGCTAGGGGCCCAGCCTCACAAATCTAGGGGTATTCCCCGAAGCGCCGCCGCGCCGGACCCGTCATTTCCAGTCGCCTCTGTAAACCGAGCTCAACTGGAGGTGGAGATGTCCCGCGTGGGCGCAATGTTCTACAGCACCGTCTGTTACGTCATCTTCTCCGCCGTCTCTCTCTATGCGATCGGGTTCATCGGCGGCTTTCTGACGCCGACCATGCTGGACGGCGCGCCCGGCCGGCCGCTCGGGCAGGCGCTGGCCATCGACGTCGGATTGCTGGTGGTGTTTTCCCTGCAGCACAGCGGCATGGCGCGTCCCGCCTTCAAGCGCTGGTGGACCCGCGTCGTGCCGGACGCCGCCGAGCGCAGCACCTATGTGTTGGTCAGTTCGCTGGCGCTGGCCGCCCTTTTCGTCCTGTGGCAGCCCATCGGCGGCGTCATCTGGCGCGTTCCTCCGGGCGGCGCCTGGAGGGCCATGATCGGCGTCAACCTCGGCGGATGGGGCCTGCTGATATACGCCACCTTCCTGATCGACCACTTCGACCTGTTCGGCCTGAAGCAGGGTTGGCGCAAGCTCACCGGCCACGCCTACCGGGCGCCCCAGTTCCACACGCCCAGCCTCTACAGGCTCGTGCGCCACCCGCTCTACATCGGCTGGCTGACCATCTTCTGGGCGGGCCCGGTGATGACCAGCGCGCATCTGCTCTTCGCGGCCGGCGCCACGGTCTACATCCTGGTCGCCATCCAGCTCGAGGAGCGGGATCTCGTCGACGCCTTCGGCCAGATCTATGTCGAATACCGCGAAACGACCCCGATGCTGATCCCGCGCCTAGGCCGCCGGCGGCCCCTCCTGCCGCGCACCCTGGGCGGCCGCCTTGGGGGTTGAGGGCGAGTTGACGATCATCGCAGGACGAGGCGCATCCCGGTCCGTATCCCCAGGCTCAAGGTCTCGATCGCCGTGATCGCTGAGGCCTGAATCCGCCAGGGCGCCGAACCCGGACGGGTCCCTCGGGACAATCGCCACCCCCGCTTCCGGAGGCCGCGCGATCGCCGCGGCCGGGAGTCCGTAATGCCGCCATTCCGGTGCGGGTCGCGCCGTCCGGCGCCGAGGGTCGCGAACAGAATCAGCGCCGGCGGCCGACGGCGCGAGTGCCGACCGCCAGGCGATAACGCAGAGGAGGAGATCGAATATGCTGGATGTGACGATCGTGCTGCTGGAGGACGGATTTTCGTCAACCGCCGTCATGCCGCTGGAGATCTTCCATTCGGCGGGAAGGCTATGGAACGTGCTGCATGAGAACCCCTCGGAGCCCGCCTTTCGCGCGCGGACCGTGACGCTCGACGGCGGTCCGGTGCGCGGCGCCCACGGCCTCGGGGCCACGCCGCACGGCGCGCTGGCGGATGTGGCGCGGACAGACGTGGTCATCGTCTCGACGTCGAGCCTCGATCTCGACCTTGCGTCCGTGGCCGACAGCCCGCTGCTGCCCTGGCTGCGCCGTCAGCACGAACAGGGCGCGCTGGTGGTCGGCGTCTGCATGGGCGTGGCCTATCTGGCCGAAGCGGGCCTCCTGGATGGCCGCGCCGGCGCCACCCACTGGGCGCTCGCCGACAAGTTCGCCGGGCGCTATCCGGATGTGTGCTGGAGGCGGGAGCAGTTCATCACCGAGGACAACCGCGTGCTCTGCTCCGGCGGGGTTTTCGCCTCGGTGGACGTCAGCCTCTACCTGGTCGAGAAGCTGTGTGGCCACGAGATCGCCGCTCAGTGCGCCAGGTCTCTGCTGCTCTCGATGCCGCGGATCCCGCAGTCCGGCTATGCCGGGCAGACGCTTTCACAGGCGCACGGGGACGAGCGCGTGCGGCGGATCGAAGCCTTCCTGCAGGCCAACTATCGGCGCGACGACCTGTCGACCCCATGCCTGGCCGAGCGCGCCGGGCTGGGCGAGCGGACCTTCGTGCGGCATTTCAAGGCGGCCACGGGCCAGCTGCCGGCGGCCTATCTGCAGGCGCTGCGCATCCAGGCCGCCAAGGTGATGCTCGAACGTGACGCCAAGCCGATTCAGGCCATCAGCACGGAGGTCGGCTACGACGATGTCGCGTTCTTCCGCAGCCTGTTCAAACGGATGACCCGGATGACGCCCACCGAGTATCGCGCCCGCTTCACACCCCTGAAGGCGCCAACGCCGACTCGTCTGCAAGCTCCGGAGCGGCGTTTTGACCGTCCGCGCTCGAGCCCGTGCGCAACGCTCTGACCGAACCGGCCGGGTAATTCGGCGGCGGAGAAGGCCGTCCCGGAGGTTTGCGCCCGACCCCGCCCGACGCGCCTCCAGGTCCCGGGCCGGGCCACCGCCCGCGCCGGACCTGAAGCGGCCCTGCCCTACCAGGCGTAGCTCAGGCGCGCGTAGACGAAGCGGCCGTTGAAGCCGAAGGGCGAGAAGCTGGGGAAGCCCAGCGGACCGTTGGTGTTGACGTTGTTCGGCGTGGCGTTCGGATATTCGTCGAACAGGTTGTCCGCGCCGATCGCCGCCACCAGACCGAGCGGGCTCTTCCAGCGCGCCTCCAGATCGACCACCACGTGCGCGCCGGTGTCGAAGTCCAGCGCCGCCGCGTTGTTCGGGACCAGGACGTTGCCGTAGTAGGTGGCCGAGGCGGTGGCCCCGAAGGCGCCCCGCGACCAGTCCGTCGAGGCCACATACTTCTGCCGGGGCGTGCCGCGCTCGAACGTCAGGCGATTGCCCCGGTCGAAGAGGATCGGCGGAACCGGCAGACCGGAAAGCACCGCGGTCGTCGGGATCTTCTGCACCTTGGTCTCATTGAAGTTCGCCGCCGCCGTGACATCGAACCGGCCGAGGTCCTGGCTGCCCCAGCCGTAACGGCCCACCACATCGAGGCCCCTCGTGCGGGTGTCCACGCCGTTGATGAAGAAGCGCGCCGCGCCGAGCCCGGCGCCCGAGCCCGGCGGATTGATCAGGTTGAAGATGGCGATCGCCGTGGGCGAGCCGGTCGGAGACCCCTGGATGTTCTCCGACAGCACGATGCGGTTGTGGATCTCGATCTGATAGGCGTCCAGCGTCAGTTCGAATCCGCCGCGATGGAAGACCGCGCCGGCCGAGACATTGGTCGACTTTTCAGGCTCGAGCGGTCTGCCGCCCAGCGCCTTGGCTACCACGCTGGTCGAGGGGAAGGTCCCGACCTCCACCGGGGTGTTCACTCCACCGATCAGGATGAAGTTGGTGGAGGTGGCGGTGAAGAACTGTTGCTGCAGCGCCGGCGCCCGGAACCCGGACGCCACGGTGCCGCGCAGGGCGACGCTGTCGGTCAGGGCGTAGCGGGCGGAAACCTTGCCGTTGGTGGTCGATCCGAAGTCTGAATAGGTCTCGTAGCGGGCGGCCAGATCGACGTCGAACCGGTCCGTGATCGGCGCATCGAGGTCGACATACAGCGCTTCGGAGTGCCGGGTCCGGTCAACTTCGTTGGACGGTTGGAAGCCCGGGAAACCCTGGGCGCCGGCCGCCTTGCCGGCGATCCCGCCGAACACGAACGACGCCACGTCGCCCCGGCCGATCCGATAGTGCTCGCGCCGATATTCCGCGCCGAACGCCAGGTTCGCGGGCTTGGCCAGCCGCAGGTCCAGCGGACGGGTGACGTCGAACGTCGCGACCAACTGGTCGTACCGCATCGTTCCGGCGTCGAACCTGGTGGGGGACGCCGCGCCAAGCGAGGCGTTGACCGAGTCGATCACGCCATAGTGGATCTTGTCGTAGCCGTAGACGGCGCCGGCGTTGACCTTGAACCCGGCGATGTCGCCCCTGCTGCCACCGGCCACGGTGAAGTCGTCGATATCCGTCGTGATCCGCGGCAGGAAGCCGCCCGGGAAGATCGCTGTCACGTTGTTGGCGTTGTTGGCCAGCCGCGGGTTGGCGGCGCTGTCGGTCTTGCGCTTCTGGTAGCCGGCGAATCCATAGGCATCCCAGGTGTCGTTCAGGGGCAGGCCGGCGTTGGCGTAGAGGCTGGTGTTGCGCGATTGCGGGTCACCGTAGCGCGAGGTGATCTTGGGGGGCGTGACGCGCGGATCCAGGTCGCCGCGGCTGGTCGGGTTGCTCAGCCGGTATTCCCCCGACAGGGTCAGGAAGCCGGTGTCGCCCAGCGGCAAACCCTGCCAGCCGGAGGCGGTCCAGGTGACGCCGTCGGTCTTGTGCTTCCCGGCCGGGTCCCGCGTGGTTTTGACGTCGGTGTCGTAGCCGCCGTAGGTCACGCTCGCCGATCCGCCCTGGCGGGCTTCGCGCAGGCGCAGGTTGATCACCCCGGCAATGGCGTCGGAGCCATATTGCGCCGAGGCGCCGTCGCGCAGGATCTCTACCCGGTCCAGGGCTGACGACGGGATGGCGTTCAGGTCGACGGCGGCCGAGCCGCGGCCGATGGCGCCGTTCACATTGACCAGGGCGGAGGCATGACGGCGCTGGCCATTGACCAGCACCAGCGTCTGATCGGGCGCGAGGCCCCGCAGCGTCGCCGGCCGGATCGAGTCCGTGCCGTCCGCGATGGCCGGCCGCGGGAAGTCCAGCGAGGGCGCCAGCGCCGCTAGCGCCGCCGCCAGTTCCGTGTTGCCGCGCCGCGCGAGGGCGTCCGTGGAGATCACATCGACGGGGGCCAGGCTCTCGAGCCGGGTGCGGCCTTCGGTGCGGCTGCCCGTGACGACGATTTCGTCGACCTCGCCCGGGGATCGTGGCGGGGCGGCGGTGGCGGCGCCGGTCCACAGGGTCAGTACGGACGCTGCGGCAAACAACGCGGTGCGAGAGTTCATGAGGCAGGTTTTCCCAGCTTGATCCGGAGGTGCGTCCGGACGCGCGCGGAGGCCCGCGCTCAGCGCCCGGCGATCCGTTCAGGCTCAGAGATGCGCGGCGGTCGATTTGCCCCCAGGCGCCGCGGGGACGCGACGGTGGCGCGGAGGGTCTAGATGTTGCGGGCGCCGAGCCGGTGGTTGAGGTTCAGCTGGACTTCGAGGCCGTCCGGCGGGCCGCTCGCGCACGCGGAAGGAAGTCCGGGGCGGGCGCCTTGGCGATATCGAAGTGGGCCAGCACGGCCATGGCTCGCGCCAGGGCGCCTCGACGTCTGGGATCGGCCAAGGCCCAGGCTTCCAGGGCCAGAGCCTCGTCGGCGGACAGCGGTGCGCCGTCGATCCGCGCCGCCCAGTCGGCGGCGGCGTGGTCAATATCCTCGCTGGACTCGCGGCTGGTCATTCTGGCGCGGATCTCGATTCTCAGAAGCATGAGATGCTTGAGGCTCCGGCATTCCACCAGTCTTCATCGCCGCCATCAAGATGCGCAAGGCGCGGCCAATGTGCTTCTCCACCGTGCTCTCCGAGATACCCATCCGCTGCGCCGTGGCCCGCTGCGAAAGACCCTCGACCTTCCGAAGCGTGAAAGCCTCACGACACTTCAGGGGAAGCGCGGCGATCAGTTCGCTGACCCGGTGCAGGTCCCGGCGCCCCGCGGCGTGTCGCTCAGGGCTAGGTTCGTCCAGTGCGGTCGTCAGGGATTCGACGTCGCCGATCGCGTCGATACGAACGATCCGGGCGCGGCGCAGGTGGCGCAGGATGACCGAATTCGCCGTCTGGAATGCATAGGCCTTGGGCGAGGCGATGTGCTCGACGGCCGGAAGCGCCGCCAGGACGGCATAGGTTTCCTGGACGACGTCGTCGGTCTCCAACCCGTCGACCCTGCGCCGGAACAACCACGCCCGAAGGGCAGGCTCATGGGGCAGGATGTGGCGGGCGAGCCAGGAACTTCTTTCGTGGGGCGGTATCATTGTCGCCCCATGGTGCATCTTTGCTATTATGTCGCAACCGGATGCTGCAATTGCCCTGCCTAATTGTCAGAATCACCCCTGTCATGGCGTTGATAATCTTGGTGGGCCCTTGGATATATTCTCGTATCTTAAATTGTGGCGTTCATTGGGCTGCGAGATATTCGAATCGCCGATGGCGAGCCGCGCCGCAGGCTCCCTGGGAGGAAAGGCCCGCGGCGCGGCTCTCCCGGCGTCGCGGCGGCGGGCTCGGGGGGGCCGCCGCCAGCCGGGAACTGGGCGTGTCGATCGGTCTGCGCTGACGTGCAGCGTGGAGTCAGAGAGCCCTGGCCAGAGAATTGCCCCCATCCGCCCCCGCCGGCGAAAAGTGCGCGAACCGGGGTGTCGCGTGTGGGGGGCGTGAGGCGCGCCGTGGCTCCAGCAGCAGGGCGGCGCCGTCGTGTCGTCGTCCGCCAGACCCGATCGGACGGCAGACGGCGGTGACGCCTGTCCGCCGGTCGGGGCGGGGCGGCAGTCGTGGAGCGGATCATGGGTCTCAGTCGTCGCAAGTTCCTGCATCGGATCGGGGCAGTGGGCGGCTATGGCGCGGCCTATTCGGTGATGACCACGCTGGGGTTGATGGCCGTGCCGGCGAAGGCCGCGCCGCTGCAGCTGCCGGCCACCCTGGGGGCTGGCAAGCGCGTCGTGGTGCTTGGCGGCGGCATCGCCGGGCTGGTGGCGACCTACGAGCTGGAGCGCGCCGGCTTCAAGGTGACGCTGCTGGAGGCCCGCGACCGGCTGGGCGGCCGCAACTGGACGCTGCGCAACGGCTCCAAGGTCGAGATGGTGGGCGAGGCCGACCAGACGGTCTCGTTCTCCGAGGGCCTCTATATGAACGCCGGCCCGGCGCGCATCCCCAGTCACCACCAGGGCCTGCTCGGCTACTGCGACAAGCTGGGGGTGCCGCTGGAGGTGGAGGTCAACGCCAGCCGCAGCGCCCTCATCTGGTCGGAAGGCTCCAACGGCGGCCAGCCGATCCAGATGCGCCAGGGCGTGAGCGATACCCGCGGCCATATCTCCGAGCTGCTGGCCAAGGCCATTCGCAAGGGCGCGCTGGACCAGGAACTGACCGCCGCGGACAGGGAGAAGCTGCTGCCGTTCCTCAGGTTCTACGGCGACCTGGACGAGAGCATGGCGTTCAAGGGCTCGGAGCGATCCGGAATGACCCAGCTTCCCGGCGCCGGGCCCCAGCTCAGCGTCAAGCGGACGCCGCTTTCGCTAAAGGACCTCCTGGCCAACGAACAGCTGCGCCAGACGCTGTTCGAGGAACAGCTCGTCCAGCAGGCCACCATGTTCCAGCCGGTCGGCGGGATGGACCGCATCCCGGCCGCCTTCGAGCGCGCGATCAAGAGCCCGGTGATCAGGAACGCCGAGGTGCTGAAGATCCGCCAGGCGCCGGCGGCCGTGACCGTCGCCTGGCTCGATCGCGCGAGCGGCGCGGAACGGACCACCCGGGCCGACTTCGCCATCGTCACGATCCCGCTCAACATCCTCGCCGGCATCGACAGCAACTTCGACCCGGCGGTGAAGGCCGCCATCGCCGATGTGCCCTTCGGCTATTCGAACAAGATCGGTTTCGACGCGCCGCGGTTCTGGGAACAGCAGCAGATCTACGGCGGCATCTCCTGGGTCGGCGGCGAGACCAACATGGTCTGGTATCCGTCGAACGGGATGCATGCGGCGCGCGGCATGCTGCTGGCCTGCTACGCTTCAGGAGATGTCGCCAAGTCCCTTGCCGCCCGTCCGATGGCCGAGCAGATCGCGATCGCCAAGACCGCCGTCGGCCACCTGCATCCCGGGCACGCCGGCGACCTCAGCCGCCCGGCGGTGGTCAACTGGAGCAAGATCCCCTTCAACCTGGGTCCCTGGCCGGCCTGGGTCGGCTCGGGCCGCGCCAGCGAAGGCTCCATGGTCGATGCCGGCTTCCGCCTGCTCAACGCGCCGCATGGGCGGGTCTATTTCTCGGGCGCCCATCTGTCACAGCTGCCGAGCTGGCAGGAAGGCGCGGTGTCCGCAGCCCAGCGCACCCTGGGCCTGATCGCCGCCCGGGTCTCACAGTCTGCGGCGACCGGCGGCGGTCGCCCCGCCGCCCCCGCCTAGACCCCCTCGCCCCGACCTTCGGCGCTCAGGCCGGCGCCGGCGCCGGTGCGGGATCCGGAACCACGAGCTCGTCTTCCCACTTCCCGACCACCGCCGCGGCCACCGAGTTACCCAGCACGTTGGTCGCCGAGCGGCCCATGTCGAGCAGATGGTCCACGGCGAGGATGAGCAGCAGGCCGGCTTCGGGAAGGTGGAAGTAGGAGAGGGTGGCGGCGATCACCACCAGCGAGGCCCTAGGGACGCCCGCGACCCCTTTCGAGGTGATCATCAGCAGCGCCAGCATGGTGATCTGCTGGCCCAGGGACAGGGTGAGGCCATAGGCCTGCACCACGAACAAGGTTGCGAAGGTGCAGTACATCATCGACCCGTCCAGATTGAACGAGTAGCCGAGTGGCAGCACGAAGCTGGCCACCTTGCGCGAGACGCCCCACCGCTCCAGTTCCTCCAGCGTGCGCGGGTAGGCGGCTTCCGAGGAGGCGGTGGAGAAGGCGAGCAGCGCCGGGCTGCGGATGGCGGCCAGCAAGGCCAGCCCGCGCCGCCCGACGATCAGCAACAGCGCCAGCATCAGCAGGCCCCAGAGCACCCCCATGGAGAGATAGAAACCGCCCACGAAGCGGGCGTAGGTGAGCAGGATGGACAGGCCGTTCGTGGCGACCGTGGACGCCAGCGCCGCGAAGATCGCGAAGGGCGCGGTCTTCATGACATAGCCGATCACCTTGAGCATGATCCTGGCGATCTGGTCGACCAGGACGATCACCGCCGGCGCGCGGTCCTCAAGGGCCGAGACCGCCGTGCCCACGAAGACCGAGAACACCACGATCTGCAGGATCTCGTTGTTGGCCATCGCCTCGACGATGGATCTCGGAACCAGGTGGGTGACGAACTCCCGCAGCGTGAACTTGGTCGTGTCGACACCG
Source organism: Phenylobacterium sp. (assembly GCF_025351295.1). Taxonomy (GTDB): domain Bacteria; phylum Pseudomonadota; class Alphaproteobacteria; order Caulobacterales; family Caulobacteraceae; genus Phenylobacterium. The sequence goes on along the minus strand of NZ_JANXWD010000105.1, from coordinate 28,596 downwards.
GCGGCGCCGGCGGCGCCCGGGTCGATCAGGCCCAGGCCGGTCCCCGGATGGAGCCAGTGGACCATGATCAGGCCGATGGTCAGCGACACGATGGACGCGCCGACGAACCAGAGCATGGTCTTGGCGCCCACCCGGCCCACCGCCGCGGCGCCTTCCATGTGGGCGATGCCGGCCACCAGGGTCGAGAACACCAGGGGCGCGATGACCATCTTGATCAGCCGCAGGAACACGTCGGTGACGATCGACAGGTTGTCGGCCACGGTCTTGGCTTCCGCCGCCGGCAGGAGGTGGTTCACAAGCCAGCCGACGCCGACGCCCAACACCATGGCTGCGACGACAAGGGTGGCGAACAGTCGATTCATCGGGGGTCTTGCTCCGGCGCGAGGCCCGCGGGGGGAGGCGGCGCGAACTCTAGGCAGAGAGCTTCGGGCCGACGTTTTCCGCCGCCGGCGCACGCGGACGGGCGCACTCGTGACTGATGTTTCGCGACCGGAGATGGCGGAAGGCCGAGCGCCAAGCCTCCCTGTCGTGGGCGAAGCGCCGATCTCGACCGACTTGGGTTCCGATGCAATTGCGCGCCGGACTGCGGTGTGTGTCGCCACTCACAAACCCGCCGGAGACAGATATGAAGCCATCATTGACAACAGCCAGGGGCCTCCGCCGGTTGGCGCCGCTCGCCATTGCGGCCCTGGGCGTGGCGTCGGCCGTCGCCGCCACACCGGCCGGCGCGGCGACCTTCGCCTTCAGCACCGGGAACCCCGACGGCCGAATCGGGACCCTGTCCCGGCCGGCCGGCCCGGGCGCTGTCCAAACCGAGACGGCCGACGACTTCGCCCTGGGCCAGGTCTCGCGGATCACCCACGCGACCTTCATCGGTCTGCTGCCGACCGGAACTGCGCTCAGCAGCGTCCGGAATGTCGAGATCGAGTTCTACAACGTCTTTCCGGGAGCCTCGGCGGATCCGCCCTCCGGCAACGTGCCCACGCGCGCCAATTCGCCGGCCGACTTCGAGATCGCGTCGGCGACGCGCGACGGCCATGACGGGTCCCTGACCTTCGCCACGACCCAGCTCGATCCGTCGTTCACAGTCGCCAACACCGTGGTCGACGGCATCAACCGCAGCCCTGGCCAATTCACCGGCGGCGAGGGTCCGGCCACCGGGCAAGAGGTGCTCTTCGACATCCAGTTCACGACCCCCGTCTTGCTCGGCGCCGATCACTTCTTCTTCCGCCCCGAGGTCGAGCTGGCGGATGGCCAGTTCCTGTGGCTGTCAGCGCCGAAGCCGATCCTTGCGCCTGGGACGCCCTTGGCCCCGGACTTCCAGGCGTGGATGCGCAACGACAATCTCGTCCCAGACTGGCTCCGGATCGGCACCGACATCACCCATCAGGCCCCCTTCAACATGGCCTTTTCGCTGGACGGCGTGGCCGGCGTGCCAGAGCCGGGCGTGTGGGCGATGATGCTGATCGGTCTGGGCGCCGCCGGCGTCCAGCTTCGCCGCGCGCGCGCCCGAGCCGGCGCCGTGACCTGAGCGCCTCCTGAGACGCGCCGCCCCGCCGGGGGCGGCGCTGCTCCGGCCTAGGACTTCGCCGGCGCCTTGCGCGGAATGAACAGCTTGGCGCCCTTGCCGGTCTTGTAGGCTTCGGCAAAGTTCGCCTGGTTGATCCCGAGGCTCAGACGCCCGCGGGAGTCGATATAGAACAGCTCCTTGCCGACCGGGACGTCACTGAAGGTATTGACCAGCGGGAACGCGTAGCGCTTGCCGTCGATCTCCACCGGCACCACGTCGCCGCGCACATAGCCGAGCTGGGCAAATGCATCGCCCGTGAGGTTGAGGATCAGGTTGCCATAGGGGCCGTCCGTGCCGATCGCCTCGGCCGAGGCGCCGGCGGCGTCGAGCTTTGCGGATTTCAGGTCCAGCCGCACCAGCTTGGCGACATCCAGGGCGGGACCCGCCTGCGTCCAGTCGTCGCCGCGCGCCAGGTGGGCCGCGACGGGGGAGAAGATGTCGCGGCCATGGAAGGTCGACGAGCGCTTCTCGCCGATCATCCAGGCGGTGTTGGTGATCTCGCGCGCACCGACCAGGCCGTCGCGATCCTGAATCAGGGTCAGCAGCCCGTTGTCGGGCAGCACGAAGAACTGGCCGCGCCGCGACTTGGCGATGATCGCCTTGCGGGTCGATCCGACCCCGGGGTCGACCACCACCAGCAGGATCGCGTCGGCCGGCAGATAGGGCGCCGTGCCGGCCAGGAAACGCGCGGCCTCGGCGATGTCGTACGGCTCCACCGTGTGCGTGATGTCGAGGATGCGGACACCGGGGGCGACGCCGTCCATCACCGCCTTGCAGATCGCCACCGCGTCGTCCTTCTGGTCGAAGTCGGTCATGAAGCCGATGATCTTCAGCGGCGGGCCTGCGGACGCTGCCGGGGCGGCCGGGGCGCCCAGGAAGGCCAGGGCCGCGGCCAGCAGCAGAAGCAGTCGTTTCATCGGCGGTCCTTTCCAGATGCGCCGGACCAATCAGCACGCTGCACGGTCCGGCTCAAGCCATCGGCGGCTGGAGCCTCTGCGTCGTCAGGACGAATTCCGCGCCGCGGCGCCGGGCAGGGGCGGGGCGGTGGGCGCGCCCAGGGTCTCGACGTCGCTCTCATCCTTCAGGGCGACGCCGGTCAGCTCCAGGCGAAGCGCCTCGCGCGCCAGCCAGCCGATCTTGAAGGCCGCAGCCGCGTAGCTCAGGCCGGCCCCCCGGATGTTCGAGACGCAGTTGCGCTCGGCGTCGGTGCGGCCGACACGCGGCGCGAAGGTGATGTAGGCGCCCAGGCTGTCGGGCGATGACAGGCCGGGCCGTTCGCCCACCAGCAGGATCACCAGCCGGGCCTGGAGGATCTCGCCCACCTCGTCCCCGAGCGCGACGCGCGCCTGGCTGGCGACGACGATCGGGCCGACCCGCCAGTTCGCAGCGTCGATCACTGGCTGCAGGGCGCCGAGCAGGGCGGCCGCGTGGGCATGGACGGCGGTGCTGGAGAGGCCGTCGGCGACCACTACCGCCAGGTCGCATGGCGCCTTTGCCGCCTGGGCCAGCCGCTGGCGGCTCGTCTCCGACAGCCGGCGGCCGAGGTCGGGGCGGCGCAGGTAGGTGGCCCGGTCGACGGCCTGGCTGGTCGCCTCGAGCGTCCGGAACCCCAGCGCTTCGATGTCGTGCGCCGTACGCGCGCTGTCGAACGGCGTGGTGACGGCGTCGCGGGCCTGGGCATGGGCGAGCGCGAAGGCCAGGACTTCGCGGGTGGGCAGGCTGGCGCCCGTGCGGCCCAGGGCGATGCGGGCCGGGGTCAGGCGCGCGAGCCGGCTCCAGGGATCCGGCGGCGGGCTCACGAAAACCCTTCCAGCAGGGCGTGGCCCGCCCGGGCGGGGGCGAGGCGCCCATCGCTGCGGGTGATCTGCCAGCGCGCCAGCCAGGCCTCGAACTCCGGCGCGCGCTTCAGGCCCAGCAGTTCGCGCACATAGAGCGCGTCGTGGAACGAGGTGGACTGGTAGTTCAGCATCACGTCGTCGGCGCCCGGCACGCCCATCACGAAGGTGACCCCGGCCGTCGCCAGCAGGGTCAGCAGGGTGTCCATGTCGTCCTGGTCGGCCTCGGCGTGATTGGTGTAGCAGACGTCGACCCCCAGCGGCGCGCCCAGCAGCTTGCCGCAGAAATGGTCCTCCAGCCCGGCGCGGATGATCTGTTTGCCGTCGTAGAGATACTCCGGCCCGATGAAGCCCACGACGCTGTTGACCAGCAGCGGCTCAAACGCGCGGGCGACGCCGTAGGCGCGGGCCTCCAGGGTCTGCTGGTCGATCCCGTGGTGAGCGCCGGCCGAGAGCGCTGAGCCCTGGCCGGTCTCGAAGTACATGACGTTGTCGCCCAGCGTGCCGCGCTTCAGCGACCGGCCGGCCTCCAGCCCCTCCTGCAGCAGCGCCAGCGTCACCCCGAAGCTGGCGTTGGCGGCCTCGGTGCCCGCGATCGACTGGAAGATCAGGTCGACCGGCGCGCCGCGCTCGATCAGTTGCAGGGCCGAGGTGACGTGGGTGAGGACGCATGACTGGGTGGGGATCTCGAACCGCCGGATCAGGTCGTCCGTCAGGCGCAGCAGGTCGCCGATCACGCCCAGGCTGTCGCTGGCCGGATTGATGCCGATCACGGCGTCGCCACAGCCGTACATCAGGCCGTCGAGGATCGAGGCGGTGATGCCGGCCAGGTCGTCGGTGGGGTGGTTGGGCTGCAGCCGCACCGCCAGCGTCCCCGGCAGGCCGATGGTGTCCCGGAACCGCGTCGTCACCCGGCATCTGGACGCCGCCAGGATCAGGTCCTGGTTGCGCATCAGCTTGCTGACCGCCGCCGCCATCTCCGGTGTCAGGCCCCGGGCCAGGGCGGCCAGCGCTTCGGACGTGGCCGCTTCCGACAGCAGCCAGTCGCGGAAGCCGCCCACCGTCAGGGCCGCGACGGGCCGGAACGCCGCCTCATCGTGGGTGTCACAGATCAGCCGGGTGACGTCGTCCAACTCGTAGGGGATCAGCGGTTCGGCGAGGAAGGCCGTCAGCGGCGTGTCGGCCAGCACCATCCTGGCGGCGACATTCTCCTGTGCCGACCCCGCGGCGATCCCCGCCAGCATGTCGCCGGACCGCAGGGGTGAGGCCTTGGCCATCACCTGCGCCAGGCTGTCGAACGTCCAGGTCGTCGCGCCCAGGGTCTTGCGATATCGCATGGCCGCTCCCAGCCGCCGCTGCCGGCATGGTGGCCCTAAACCCCGGTCCCCCCAAGCGGAACCGCCTGGCGCGGCGCCTGTGCCGTCGCGTTGGCCCGCTTCAAGGCCGGGAGGGCTGGGCGCCGGAGTTTGCGCGACCGAGGCGGCGGTCGAAATAGAGTGCGGCGCCGACGATCAGGATCAGCCCCGTGACCGCCGCGCCGTAGGAGATGTTGAGCAGGAACTGGACCCACGAGAGCTTCACGCCGATCACGTCGCGAAAGACCAGCAGGGCCACCGAGCTCACATACCCGCTCGCGTCTGCGACATAGATCAGGAAGCCGGCCGTGCCCGCCTGGCCGCCCGCGGCGATGAAGCGGTCGAACAGCAGCGCGTTGAACGGCGTGTAGGCGAGGTAGAGGCCCGCGCCCAGGCTGATCATCCAGGCGACGGGGCCAATCAGGTGCTGCTGGAAGGCCAGCGAGCAAAGCCCGGCGGTCGCCAGCCCCACCGCCACCAGGGCCAGGTTGGCCAGGAACGCCCGCCGGTTGTCGCGAACGAACATGACGACGCTCAGGCTGGCCAGCACGATCCCGGCGACCGGCAGCTCCGAAAGCGTGAAGATCTCGGCATCGTCCTTGAACCCAAGGCCGTTCCATATCTCGACGGCGAAATTATCGCGAAAATCACGCAGGGCGGTCAGGCCGACGTAGATTGCCACCAGGGCGATCAGACCTGGCGCGAAGGCCGCGAACATCCGGACCCGGGCCGCGCCGTTCATTGGCGCGCGCACGACCCGCAGGCGCTGGTCCTCGGCGTTCGGCGGCGGCAGGGCGGCGAGGCCGAACACACAGATCAGCAGCAGCGGCGCGAACAGCAGGCCGGTCACCGCCGGCATCCAGTATTCGTTCGCCCATCCCCGCAGCATCACCCCGGCGCCGACCGACTTCACAACGCCTGACGACACGATGAAGCTGACGCACAGCATCGCGCCCAGCGGTTCCGAGAGACGGCGGCCCTCCAGGAACCCGAACACCAGGCCCCAGATCATGCCCAGCGCCAGGCCGTTGGCGAACAGGCAGGCGATGTTCCAGGGCGCCGGGATCAGGGCGAATAGGACCAGCGACAGTTCCGCGGCGGCGATCAGCGCCAGGATGGCGATGGCGCGCCACTGCGGCGGCATTTCGGAGATCACCTTCACGCCGGCGATCTTGGAGATCGCATAGCCCAGCAGCTGGGCGATCACGAGGGCGATCTTGTACTTCACGAACACCGGCACGACGCCGGCGAAGCCGGCCACCGTGAACGGCTTGCGGAAGGCGTACATGGCGAAATAGGCCCCGAAAGCCATGAGGCCGCCGTAGAGTGTGAAGACCGGCGCCGGCGCCCTCGAGAGCCAGTCGCGAAGGCGAGCCATCGGGGACACGATGGCCTCGGCTGCGAGGCTCATGCGGCGCCGACGCGGGCGGCGATCTCATGCACCACCGGCAGGAGTTGCGAGACGTCCTCTATGACGTAGTCTGCGCCGGCGTCCTTGAGGCTGGTTTCGGCGCGGGCCAGCCGCGCTCGCCGCTCGTCCGGCGCCAGGGCGTAGAAGGCCGCGGCGTCCAGCCCAACCTCGTTGCCCGACGCCGAGAGGCCGACGGTCCAGCAGCCCGCCGCACGGCCCTCCTCGATCCCGACCGGGGCGTCGTCCACCTTGATGCACGCTCGCGCCGGCCAGGCGTCGAGCGCGATCAGCGCCTTCCAGGTCATCAGCGGGGCGGGGCGTCCGCTGGGCGTTTCGCCGGCGCAGACCACGATCTCCGGCGCGTAGCCCTGGGCGGCGGCGGCGGGCAGGATGTCGGCCATCATCTCGCGGGTGTAGCCGGTTCCGGAGCCGATCCGCACACCCAGCGCGCGCAACTCGGCCGCCGCCTCGGCTGCGCCCGGGATCAGCCGCGACGTTCTTGCGGCGGCGGCGGTCATGGCCGGGACAAGCCGCTGATACAGCCGCTCGACATCGGCCTCGGAGGCCGGGCCGCCCATCTTCGCGGCCCAGCGGGTCGACACCCCCGGCTCCGCCAGCAGCGCGCGCAGGTGGTCGAGCTTGGCCTTGCCCATGTCGCGGCGGGCTTCGGCGGCGGACAGCGCCAGGCCCTCCTCGGCGAAAACGCCGACCATCGCCTCGACCGGGGCCATGCAGCCGAAGTCGATCATGGTCCCCGCCCAGTCGAAGATCACCGCTCGGATGGGAAAACTCATGCGAGCGCCTCCGCCTTGAGACCCAGAAGCTCGCCCAGCACCCGCTCGGCGAGGCCGAAGCTGGTGGACGCCCCCGTGCCGCTGGTGACCATGACCAGGCGCACCCCGGGCTCCGGCGCCTCGATCAGATAGGTGCGGTCGTCGGCCACCGTGTAGACGCCGGCCCAGCGCTCCAGCACGGGCGGCGCGTCGCGTCCCGTCGCGCGGGCGAACTCGTCCAGGATGTCACGCTCGGCCGCGGCCGGCGCGAAGGGCGCGGGGAGGCGGTCATAATGATGGCTGTCGCCCACGATGAGGCCACCATCGGCCCCTTGTGCGACGATGAGATGCACGCCGTTCTCGAAATGGCTGGGCTGTTCGGCGCGCAGCTTCGCCTCGAGCCGCCGCGCCTCCGGCAGGTCGGCGTATCCGCGATAGCGGGTCAGGCCGAGGTCCGACATCAGCGCGCCGGGCAGCCTGAACCCGGGGTCGGTGAGTTTCAGCATCGAGAGCCGGCACTTGCGCAGGCCATGGCGGGCGATGAGGTCCGGGTAGAGCGTGACGAAGTCCTCGCCCGGGCAGACGACGACCGCCGCGGCCTCGATCGGGCCGCGCGACGTGCGAAGCCTGGGCGGCGTCGTCTCGAAGGCCACGGTCTCATTGAAGAAGGCCACACCGGCCGCCGCCAGCCAGGCGGCCAGCGCCGGGATCACCGTCCGCGATTCCAGCCGCAGTTCGTGCGGGCTGTAGAGCGCGCCCTGCAGGTCCGAACCGCCAAGCCCGTCGGTGAGGCCGCGAAATCCGCCGGCCGACAGCAGCGCGCAGCCTTCGCCCATCTCGGTGGCCAGGAACGCCTCGATCACCGCCATGGCTTCCGGCGAGCGGGCGGTCAGGTAGAGGCCGTGGTGCTCGATCGGCAGCGCCGCCTCGGCCGCGACCCGCGCCCAGACGTCGCGCGTGCGGCGCGCCAGCCGCCAGCTGTCGCCCCGCGCCTGACCGGTGACGGTAATGAAGCCGAAGTTGCGGATCGAGGCGCCGTTGGCGCGGGCGTCACGCTCGATCACCGCGACGCGCAGGCCCGCGCGGGCGGCCAGATAGGCGTGCGCCAGGCCCAGCACCCCGCCGCCGATCACCGCCAGGTCGAACGCCCGCGACCCCATCATGCCGCTGCGTCGCCCAGCGCGGTCCGCAGCGGTTCGAGCCAGCGCTCGTAGCGGGTCCATTGGTCCAGGCCGTCCCGGAAGATCGGCTGCCGCACCTGCTCGGAGCTGGGCGTGCGCACGCTGCGGCGGGTCTTGTGGAATTCGAGGCAGGCCGGCTCGAAAGGTAGGCCGCAGAAGTCCAGCATACGGCGCACGCTGCCCTCCAGGTCGGCGATCACGTCCTCGTGCCGCACGCAGAGCACCTTGCCCGGCAACGCTTGGTCCCAGTGCCGCATCAGCTCCAGATAGGTCCGGTAATAGCGGGCGATGTCGTCCATGGAATAGGTGAACTCCTGGCCCTGGGCGAAGAGCTGCTTCAGGTTGCTGAAGCAGCACGACATCGGCTCGCGGCGCGCGTCGATGATGCGCGCGTTCGGCAGCATCAGGTGGATCAGGCCGATGTGCCGGAAGTTGTTCGGCATCTTGTCGATGAAGAACGGCCGGTCCGTGCGGTAGGCCCGGGTCTCGCTCAGATAGCGCTCGCCAAGCTGGCGCAGGTCCTCGCGTGTCAGGTCGGCCAGGCCGGCGGGATAGCGTGGCGGGTCGGCGTCGGGGTCATGGCCTTGGATCTCCAGCACCCGGTGCTGGACGTTCGACAGCTCCTGGGTGCCCTCGACCTGCGAATGCGAGGCCAGGATCTGTTCCAGCAGGGTGGAGCCCGAGCGCGGCAGGCCCAGGATGAAGATCGGGTCGGGATCCGGCGCGCCCCAGCCCGCGCGGGCCCGGAAGAAATCCCAGCTGCAGACCTGGATCTGCCGGCGCGTGTTGGCCTCGATGTCCTCGGGCGCGTAGCGGCTCTCCGATCGCCTCAGGGCGTTGCCGCGGTCGTAGTAGAGCCACGACTCCGTGATCTCGCCCCGGTCCTCCAGAGCTTTGCCCAGCGCGAAGCACAGATGGTAGCGGTCCTGCAGCCCGGTCGTCGCCGCCGCCTCCTGCTCGCGCATGCGGCCGATCTCGTCGTCGGTGAACCGGTACGTCTTGAGATTCGCGAGACTCCAGTAGGCGTCGCCGAAGTTCGGCCGGGCCGTGGCGGCGGCGCGATAGGACTCGATCGCCTCCGGCACGCGCCCGACGGTCTTGAGCGCATGTCCCGTCCACAGCGGCACGTCCCAGGAGTGCGGTGCGTCGGCCATCAGGCCGCGATAGATGTCGATCGCCTGATCGTGGTGGCCCAGCCCGACGGCGGCGGTCGCGGCCAGGGTCCGGTAGTCCAGGTTCGCTGGCTCAAGCGCCAGGAGTTGATCCACCTGTAGCGCCGCCTCGGCGAACTTCTGCCGCTTGACCAGCGTCTGGGCATAGTCGTGGCGCGCCGCCGTGTAGTCGGGCGTCAGCGTCAGGACCGCCTCCAAGAGGATGTCCGCCTCGTCCAGCACATCGTGCGCCAGGGCGATCCGGGCCAGCAGCCGCATGGCCTCGGGGTGGTCGCCATGGGCCAGCAGGTAGGTGCGGACGATCTGTTCGGCGGGCGCCAGGTCGCCATCGGAGAACAGACTGGTAGCGATCACCACCTCCGGCGGCAGGCTCGCGAGAGTCGCCACATGCTCGCCGGCGGTGGCGGCGTTGGCGCGGTCTCCGGTCAGGCCGTAGAGGCTCTGGAGCATCTTCCAGCTGGCCGGCAGAGCCGGATTGATATTGACGGCGACAAGCAGCGACTCGATCGCCCGCGGAGCGTCCTTCAGCTGCACGTGGCAGAAGCCGCGCTCCTCGTGCAGGCGACTGAAGGCGGGTTGCAGGCGTTCGAGGCTTTCGAGCCGGGCCAGCGCCTCGGGAATCCGGCGCAGGTGGCGCAGGCTGACGGCGGCGATCAGCAGCAGGTCGCGGTTTTCCGGCAGGTCGACGAGACGCCGCGCGGCGCGGTCCAGGGCCTCGGCATGCCGCCCCTCCTGCTGCAGCCGCGGCAGCAGGGCGACCTCGTCCTCTACGGACAGGGCGGGCGCCGGATCAGCGGTTACGGACATGGGTCTCCAACAGAGATGGGCGGCGGCCGGACGCCGCCACCCTCTCCCACATAGCTGTGTGTGTCAGCTTCAGAAGGTCGCGCTGACCGCCAGGCTCACCTGCCGCGGCCGGACGGGGACTTCGGACCGGATGAACTGGGCGGTGCTGGTGAAGGTGGAGTGGTGCGAGTTGCCCAGGTTCGTGCCGATGAGCCGGACGGTCCAGTTGTCGCGCGAAACCCCGATCTGGGCGCCGTAGAGGGCGTAGGCTGGCAGCCGGAAACGCAGATAGGTGGTGTCGGGGATCGGAATTTCGCTGGGCGCGTCACCGGGCGTGTAGTTCGACGGCTGGGTGTACATCGCGCCCACATAGTTCACGTCGCCCTGGACGAACGCCTTGAACGCGTCGACCGACCAGTCGTAACGGGCCGTCAGATTGCCCGACCACTTGGGCGAGAACGCCGAGACGCCGCCTTGCACGCCGAACGGGTTCACGAACGGCTTGCCCTTGATCGCGGTGATGCAGTTGCCGGAGTTCGGCCCCTCGTTGGCGGTGAGACAGGGCGAGTTCGACTGGCTGTTGTCGTTGTAGGCGCCCGAGCCGGAAAGGGTGAGGCCCTCCATGGGCAGCGCCGTGAACTGCAGTTCGACGCCCTTGATCTCGTAGCTGGGACCGTTGACCAGGAAGGTCGTGTTGCCGAGGCAGCACGGCTGGTAGAGGGCGATCTGAACGTTGTTCCATTTCATATAGTAGGCCGAGGCGTTCACCTGCAGCCGGTGGTCGAAGAAGTCCTTCTTGGCGCCGACCTCGTGGTTGGTCAGCGTGTCTGGGGAGTAGGCCAGGGGGGTCTTGTACTGCGGCACGCCGTTGGCGTCGGGCGCCTTGTCCCGGGCCGAGCGGCTGAAGCCCCCCGGACGGAAGCCTTGCGAGAAGGTGTAGTACAGCAACGTGCCCGGTTCCGGCTTCCACTGCACGCCGAGGTGGCTCTTGAAGCCATCGTAGGTGGCGTGAAGGTGCTCGGCGTCGATGTTGGTGTTGTGCCCGCAGAGCAGCACGTTCACGCACGCGCCGTTCGTGCTGTAGACCGACCCGGTCTCGTTTTCCTTGTAGTGATAGTATCGCGTGCCGGCCGTCACGGTGAGCACGTCCGGGATGACGTCGAAGTCAAGCGATCCAAAGAAGGCGTACTGGTTGTAGCCTCGCTGGACTTGCTCGCCGAAGCCGGTGTTGTCGGGCCGCGGCCCCGGCTCGTTGGTCGTCGATCCCGGGAACGGCTCGTCGTTGCCGAAGCATGTCGGCCCACCGGCCAGCGCGACGGCGAGGTTGTTGCCGACGCGGCAGGCCGGCACGGTCTTGTAGTTGAAATCCATGGTGTCGTAGATGCGGAACTTCTCGTAGTAGGCGCCGGCGATCCCGCGCAGCCGCCAGGTATCGGGTGTGCTCAGGCGGGCTTCGTGGCTCCAATGGGTGTTGCGGACCCGGTCGTACCAGCTAGTGACCGGCGAGTAGCAGGTCAGCGGCCCCTTCCCCAGCAGCCCCGCTCCCCCGCCGGTGCACTCGTAATACTGTCCGTACAGCGTGCGCGAATAGTTGGTGTAGTCCTGCTGTTGCTTGATGTTCCGGGTCATGTAGCCCCCGGTGTAGATCGCCTTCAGGGGCCCGAGCTTGCCGTTCACCGTCCAGGCGGTGTTGGAGAACCGGTCCTTGTCGTAGGTCGGTGAGAAGGCGGTGATCTGCAGCGGCTTGAGCGGCTGGAAGTCCGAGCCCACCGGGTAGGAATTCGCCAGGCCTTCGGCATTGAGGTATTGCAGGCTCTCGGTGATCAGCACATCCCAGTCGTCGTTGACCTTGTAGAGGGCCGACAGGCGCGCGCCGTCGTGTGTTACCGGGTTCCAGTCCTTCTTGGCGACGGTGGAGTTGTTGGCCGGTTGCAGGTTGGGAATGGTGCAGAAGCCCGTTTGGCTCCCGGCCGGCTTGCCGTTCGGACAGACGCCGTTGGTGGGCTTGATGCCGAAGTAGACGTTGTTGTCCTGGTTCGAGCGCGTGAAGTTGCTGGGCACGTTGTCGATGTAGCCGCCCTGACGGTCGTTGTAGATTACCACCCGGACGGCCAGCTTGTCGGGAATCACCCCGACGTTCAGCACCCCGGTCAGGCTGGTGCTGGGATCGCCGGAGGTCTGCAGGCCATAGGACGCGTCGAGCCGGCCCTCGAAGGTGTTCAGCTTGGGCTTGTTGGTGATGTAGCGCACCGCGCCGGCCTGGGCGCCGCCGCCAAACAGCGTGCCCTGCGGACCCTCGAGGATTTCCACCCGCTCCAGGTCGGCCAGGAACAGGTCGACGTTGCGGGCCGGGAACTGCATGGACTGCTCGTCCAGATAGAGGGCCACGTTGGGGAAGTTGCCGACCGTGGCGCTGGACTGACTGCCCGCGAAGCCGGCGCTCAGGCCGCGCATGAAGATGTTGCCCTGGCCGGGGCCGTTCTTGGCGAACGAGATGTTCGGGGTGAAGCGGAACAGCTCGTCGACGGTGAAGATGGCCTTGTCGCTCAGGGTCTTCGTCGAGAAGGCCTGGATCGTCATCGGCACGTCCTGGATCGACTGCTCGCGGCGCTGGGCGGTCACCACCAGTTCCTCGATGGTCCCGGGCGAGGCGTCGGCCGCCTCGGCCGCATAGGCTGAGGCCGCTCCGCTGCTCAGCAGCGCCATAATGGCGCACGAAATCAGATAGCTGGTCTTCATAGGATATCCCCCGAAACGCACGCGGCGACCGCGACGGAGGGGGATGGGAGGCCCCTGCAGGCGTGGCCGGAACGTTGCGCGGAAACTGGCGGACATCCAATTCCGGAGCCAATATTAAAAAACAAAACAGGGGATAGGTTCCACCTATGGAGATGTATCCGTCATCAAAGTGCAATCGAAATGAAGTAATATTTATTACTGTCGTAATAACAAGCTGAAAACACGGGTTGTATCGTGACCGTCAACCACCAGCATCTGCGGGCATTTCATGCGATTGCCGTGGAGGGCAGCTTCAGCCGGGCCGCGCGCCGCCTGAATGTTGCGCAACCGACGTTGTCGCAGCAGATCAAAGCGTTGGAGAACCGTCACCAAGCCGCCTTGTTTCAGGGCCGTCGACCGCCACTGCGGCTGACCTCCATGGGCCAGGACCTGTTCGCCCTGACCAAGCGGATGTTCGCCACGTCCGATGAGATCGACGAACTTCTAGGCGGCGAGGCGGAGGCTGGCCCGCGTTCGATTCGCCTGGGGTCGGACTCGCCGATCTACGCGGCGCGCTTGGCCAAGGCGGTGATGGCGTCTCATCCGGAGGCCGCCATCGAGGTGCGGATCGACAATGCGCGTGAAACCATGCGGCGGCTGCAGGAGGCGAGCGTTGACGTCGTCGTCTCCAGCGATCCGCCGATGGACGGCCAGTTCTTCTACGAACCGCTGTTCGCCGATTACCTGATGGTCGCCGTGCCCTCGAGCCATTCTCGCGCGAAGGACGGGTTGATCAATATCGAAGCCCTGGCCCACGAACCGCTGTTGATCCGGGAGCCGGCATCGAAGACGCGGGCGGCCATGGAGATGCTGCTGGCCACGGCCAATGTCGCGCCAGACTGCTTGATCGAGCTGCACAGCCGCGAGGCGATCCGCGAGGCGATCGCCCTGGGCATGGGCGTCAGCCTGTTCTTCTCCAGCGAGTGTCCGCCGGACGCGCGCCTGGCCTTCCTGCGCCCGACGCCCCAGGCCGAGCGCGCCCAACTGATCGGCTATGTGGTCTGCCGGGTGGAGCGGCGTCGTACGGCCCTGATGCGCGCGGTTTTCGCCGCGGCCGAAACCTTGAAACCTTTGAGCCCGCTCCCGCTACCTGGCCTTTCCCATCCCGTTGAGGCCGCCCCCCTTGTCGCCCGAGCGGCGGCGCTGGCGGCGGTACGCTCACGCCCAGGGCGTCGAAGCCATGCTGAACGCCGACGGGGACCTGAGGGCGGCGCCGCGCAGCAAACATGACGTCGACGCTCACCCGCGTGAGGTCGCAAACTTCAGCAGTGAAGCGGAAGCGGCCGCACACAGCTTAGACGCAATCGACCCATCAGCCGCCTCGCCAGAATCCCAACGTCACGGTCGACGGTAGAGAAATCGATTCTCGATGCGTCCTTGTTCGTACCGACAATCCTCCGGTTTCGCCGGTCGAACTCGAAGACCGGCGGCCAGCTTTCGCGCGGGCGTTGTTCATGGCGGACCATCCGCTCGGGAGCGTGGCCTACGGGATCGCCGCGCTGGCGAACGGATCGCCGCAGGCGCGCGACCGGGCGCTCGTGGCGGGAGGGTTGGTTGACACGCCCACGCTGGCTATGGCGCCGGTTCGAGGCCCGGCGATGTCGCCGCAGGCACGAGTCGCTCCGCCGACGCTGCCGCGGCCCAATATCCGGTTTAGAGACCGCAACGCGAACGGACAGGCGACGGGCATCCCTGAAGTTTACCTGACAGTTCCTTGTCGGATATTGTCAGCTCCATGCAACATCGGCAGCGTGGCCGCGCTGCCGGGCGGCGGACTCTTGTGATCTCGCGACGCCCAGCTGATTTTCCGGACGGGGCCATCCAGGAAATGCAAGGGCATCTGGGCGAGTTTACGAACAAATTTCAAGGGGATAGGCGGCATCCATGACCGAACACCACATTCGTTATGACATAGACGCTGACGGTATCGGCGTTATCACCATCGATCGGCCGGAAAAGCGAAATGCGATGACCTATGCCATGCTTGGCAAGTTCATCCGCTGTGTCGGCGAGGCCGGCGCGGATGATCGGGTGCGAGTCCTGATCATCACGGGAAGCGGCGGCGCATTTTGCGCGGGGACCGATCTGGCGGACCTGGCGACCATTCCCGGCGAGACGCGCGGCGTGCGCGGGCGCGCCGACGAGGGCGAGAAGTGGTGGCCGATCGTGCAATGTCCGAAACCGGTCATCGCGGCCATCGATGGCGTCGCCGTCGGCATGGGCGCGGAATTCTCCAGCCAGTGCGACGTTCGGATCATTTCGGATCGGAGCCGATTTTCTTGGAACTTCGCGCATCGCGGACTGGTGCCGGATACCGGCGCGGGCAGCTGGCTGTTGCCGCGCCTCATCGGGCCGCATCGCGCGCTCAGGCTATTGTATTCGGGCGCCGTTCTCGAGGCCGCCGAGGCCAAGGAGATCGGCTACGCCGCGGAAGTTGTCGCGCCCGCGGCGGTGATGGAAACCGCCCTGGCGGAGGCCCGCCGCTATCTGGCCTCTTCGCCGTTCTCGCTCAGACATATGAAGCAGCTGGTGTGGCGCGGAATGGAGCGCGATATCGCCCAGCACATGGAAGCCCACGTCCAGGCCTTGAGCGCCTGCTTCAAGTCTGCCGACCATAAGGAAGGCGTAGCGGCGTTCCTGGAACGGCGGCCGGCGGTGTTCGTCGGGCGTTGATGTTGCGAACCTTGGCCCCCAGGCGCCGGCAGACTCCGGCGGACGCACCGCGGCGTTTGGGTTTCAGCCACGCGATGTCGTGGCGGAGGTGGCGTACCCGTGGGCAATGCGCTCTGATGGCGCCGCCGATCCGAACCGCCGCTGGAGACCGATATGGCGCAGACCACCACCTACGTTGAGGTTCCGAGTGCGCCGGCGGCGAAACCGGCCGCCGCGGCCCGCCTCGAGTCCAGCCGCTACACGTCGCGCGCGTTCATGACCCGCGAATGGGACCAGATGTGGACATGCACCTGGCTTCTGGCGGGAATGGAATGTGACCTGCAGGCGCCCGGCGACTTCTTTGTGTTCTCGATCGGCCGGGAGTCGATCATCGTTACGCGGACCAAGGAGGGTGGCGTCTCCGCTGTCTACAACGTCTGTCAGCACCGGGGAAACCGGCTGCTGGTCAAGGAGCGGGGCTGTCACAAGGCCATCACATGTCCCTACCACGGATGGTCGTATGACCTGGAGGGACGGCTTCGGGCGACGCCCGATGCGGACCGTTTCAGCCAGGGCATCGACCGCGACGCCCTGTCGCTCAAGCCGGTTAAGGTGGAGCTCTGGGCGGGCCTAGTCTGGATCAACATGAACCCCAACGCCGAGCCGCTCGGCCATTTTCTAGGGCCGATCCCCCAACGTCTGGCGCCCTATTGCTTCGAGCGCATGACGCTGGTGGCCGATCAGACCGTGAGTCTCGACGCCAATTGGAAGACCGTGATCGATAATTTCAACGAACAATACCATGTCGACTTCCTGCATCCGCAGCACGCCAGCTTCGTCGATTGCTGCAACGCCGCCAACCAGCTCTGGCCACATGGCCACCGCAGCGTCCAAGTTGAAGGCTTTGTGGTCAATCCGCGCTACCCAGTCCCCGACGAGGTGCCCGCTCCGCTTAGGGCTGCGATCGCGCCGCTGGGCATGGATCCCGGGGAATTCGCCGGCCGGGTTCCGGACCTTCGCAAAGCCGTGCAACGGCAAAAACGTGAGGTGGGGGCCAGTCTCGGCTACGACTATTCCGCCTTCAGCGACGACCAGCTCACCGACGTCTGGCAATACGACCTGTTTCCAAATGTCATCATGACCGTACAGGCCGAAGAGCTTTGGGTGATGCGGCCAAGACCGCACCCCTCCGACCCTGACAAGTGTTTCTTTGACAAATGGACGCTCCGGACCGCGAGCCATATGGCTGCGACCGGGTCGGGGATCGGACTTAGCGTTGAGGCCCACGCGAGCGGCGTCTGCGCTCGCCCGGAACGCGAGGTGTTCACCCAAGAAGACGTGGACGCCGGAAAATACTCAATGAACATCACCATCGACCAGGATGTGCACCTGCTGCGATACATGCAGGCAGGCATGCATTCACGGGGGTTCCGCCAGGCGTTTCTCAACGATGATGAATCACGAGTGCAGCATTTTCACGACTAGCTCGATGTGGCCCTGACCTAGTGGATCGACTCTAACGTTTCCCTCCCGCGTTTGACGGCGGCGAGAATGGCGTCTGGTTTGGCGGTCCAGATGAAGGGTTTGGGGTCGTCGTTGGTCTCGGCGATGAAGCGGTGGATGGCGGCCTGGAGATCGACGACGCCCTTGAAGACGCCGCGCTTGAGGCGTCGGCGAGTGAGCTTGGCGAAGTAGCCTTCGACAGCGTTCAGCCACGAGCATGATGTCGGGGTGAAGTGGAAGGTCCAGCGCGGATGGCGGCCCAGCCACTCACGCACCTTGGGATGTTTGTGGGTGGCGTAGTTGTCCAGGATGGCGTGGATCGATTTTCCGGCCGGGACGGCGGCCTCGACGGCATTGAGGAAGCGGATAAATTCCTGATGCCGGTGGCGCTGCATGCAGCGGCCCACGACCTTGCCCTCCAGCACGTCGAGGGCGGCGAACAGGGTGGTCGTGCCGTGGCGCTTGTAATCGTGGGTCATGGTCCCGGCGCGGCCCTTCTTCATCGGCAGTCCAGGCTGAGTGCGGTCCAGGGCCTGGATCTGGCTCTTCTCGTCGAGGGACAGCACCACGGCGTGGGCCGGCGGGTCGATGTAGAGACCGACGACATCCCTCAGCTTCTCGGCGAACTTCGGGTCGTTGGAGAGCTTGAAGGCGCGCATGCGATGGGGCCGCAGGCCATGGGCCTTCCAGATGCGCTGCACCGAGGAGATGCTGACGCCCGTCGCCCTGGCCATCGCCACCGCCGTCCAGTGGGTGGCCTCATGCGCCGGCTCGGTGTTGGTCAGGGCCACCACCCGATCGATGGTCTCGATCGGTACGGATGGGATGCGTGAGGGGCGGGTCTTGTCGCGCACCAGGCCTTCGACGCCTTCCAGCATGAACCGCTCCTGCCAGCGCCAGACGCAGGTCTTGTCCTTGCCGGTCGCCGCCATGATGGCGTTCGTGCCGACCCCATCGGCCGTCAGCATGACGATCCGCGCCCGCCAGACGTGCTTCTGGGGGCTGTTGCGATCTCGGGCTATCGTCTCCAGGCGGAGCCGATCCTTGGACGTGACGGTGATGGAAATCCCTGTGCGCATGCCGCAGACTCGCACGACCGCCACGCCACGGGAATCCCAAACTGGGAGTCTTCCGTTAGGGCGAAACCACTAGATGTCCAGTTCCACGCTCAAGCGGGTTCTGTCAGGCAGCCGCACCGTCTCGTGGCGGATATCGAGCCCCGCTCGAACAGCAGGTCCTCTACGTTGCACAGCCAGGCCGGGTAGCGGACTTAAATCATGACGACCAGCCGGATCACTTCTGGCGATGAATCGAACTCGCGGAACGGATCGGGGGTCTTGGTCTGACGGGCGATTGCGGCCGCGCGCTATGAAGCTAGGTAGGCCGTCACAATCCCTTCTTGTGGGCGTTCGCCCGACTCTCTCCCGAGTATTTGTAGCGTCGCAAATGCAGCTGCACCGATCGGGGTTCGACTGGACAACCTGTTGAGCGCTGGCAGCCTGAGCGCCGGGTCCGTCAGCCCGCGGCGAGCTTGCGGGCCTGCAGAGTCGCGGCGATTTCCGCATGTCGGCGCCGATCGATGCGATAGAGAAACATCAGGGCTGTCGCCGCCAGCGAGACGGCGGCCGCGCTCGGACCGGTGGCCCAGACGAGTTTGTTCAGCATCGTCGGCGTGAGGTGGGCCGTGACGCCCTGCGCGGCCGCCATCTTCGGAAAATGGATGATGTCCAGCGCGATCCCGGCGAGCAAGGCGCCAAGCCCTGTCGCCGCCTTCTGCGCGAAGCCGATGCCGGCGAAGAACAGCCCCTCCCGACGGGCGCCAAACAGGAAATCGTGCTCGTCGGTAGCGTCGGCCATCATCGAGCCGATGGCGATGCCCGTGAAGGTCAGACCGACCCCGGCCACGAAGCTGTTGATGCAAAGCGGCAGCACGGCGGCCGCGCCGGTCGGTGTGAACAGACCCAGCGCGCGCAGGGTGGAGAGCCCGCCTTGCGCTACGCAGAACATTGCCAGGCCCGATATCACCAGGACCTTCTTTTCCAACCGTCGGCCCAGGATCGGGGCCAAGGGAACGCCAACCATCAGGCCGACGAACACCGAGACGGTGATCAGCAGAATCTGAGGCGAACTGATCCGCCAGACGAAGACAAACATGTACCCGCTGAGGGTCGCGGCCAGCCCCTGGGCGCTGGCGAACAGCACCGCGCAGGAGAACATTACCCGGAACGACGGGTTCCTGAAGATTTCGGCCAACTCCTCGAACAGGCGCCGGTGCAGGGCCGTTTTGTCCCGCGCCGCCACAGGCAGGGCTCCGGCGAACCGTCGCGCCCCCGCCACCGACACAAGGCCGCCCACCAGGATCACAACCGCGGCAGACCACGCCAGGGGCGCGTATCCCTGCGCGTGGCGCATGCCCTCCGCCCCGCCGAGAAAGACACCGTACCCGAGGACCAGAACACCCAGCGGACCGAAGATCGAGAACAGGGTGCGATAGGTCACCACGCTCGAGCGTTCGATATAGTCCGTCGACAACTCGGCCCCCAGGGCCAGAAACGGGACGTGGAAGATCGAGATTGCGAAGCGCATAAGCAGAGATACGGTCACCAGCCAGCCGAACAGGCCCACGGTCGAAAGCCCGGCGGGCGGCGAGAACGCCAAACCCAGTCCAAGCGCCACCAGCGGCCCTCCGAAGAACATGAACGGAATCCGCCGTCCCCAGCGAGAGCGAGCGTTGTCTGAGAGGGATCCCAACAGGGGGTCGGCGATCGCGTCCGCCACCAGACTGATCGCCGTGGCGGCCCCCACCAGGGAGCCCGGCATGCCGAGCAGCGCCGTGTAGTAGAAGAACAGGAAGGTGCTGAACACCGACGTGCTGACGCTCTCCACGAGCTGGCCAGCGCCGGCGGTCACCATTATCGGAGTGGAGAGGCGCAATCGCGACGCGGCGATGCCCGCTTCGCTTGGGGGCGTGCCTGCGTTTGTCAGTGACTGCGGACCAGCCGGCCCGGCCTCGCGCCCGTGTCCACGTCGTTCTTGCGGGTCATAACGCCGTTCACGTAGGTCGCAAGATATCCCGAAGCGGGTTGCAGAATGCGCGTCCCCCCCGCCGGCAGATCATCCCTGACCTCAAGAGCTCCAAGCCGCAGCCGATCGAAATCGATGACATTGATGTCGGCGCGCTTACCGACCTCAAGCGATCCACGGTCCGTCATTCCATAGAGGTCAGCGTTGCGCTTGGTCTGCTTGGCGACGATGTACTCAAGGGGAATGCCTTCGCCCCTGGACCGGTCACGCGCCCAGTGGATCATCTGGTAGGTCGGCGCCACCCCATCGAAAATCAGATTCACATGGGCGCCGGCATCACTGAGACCTGTAATGGTTTCGGGATGCAGCAGCATCTCCCGGATGGCATCAAAGTTTCCGGCGTGGAAATTGGCGCCGAGAAGAATGGCGAAGCTGCTCCCGTCGTCTCTTGTTAAGAAGTCGTACATGAACTCTTCCTCGGACTGGCCGGCGTCCGCTGCGCGCTGCGCAAAGTTGCTTTCCCGGGTCGGCTCGTAGTTGATCGGGTGATCCAGGGCGAAGATGCGCCGGGCGGCGCCCTTGAAAATGAGATGAGCGTTGGCGATCATTCCGCCCCTGTCCGAAGGGCAATCGCGGTCCGACAGGATCGCGGTGCGAACCTCAGGCTTGCGCATTTCGGCCACGCGCTGCCTTGGCGGCAGCGCCTCAAGCTTGAGATACGTCTCGCGGCGCTGAAACATATGATAGGTCGCGATGTTGGTGACCAGGCCGATCGGCCTTGAGGCGACCTGAGGATAGAGTTTCGCCGCGCCGGTGTTGATGGCCGTGACCTTGTCCAGAACCTCGCGCCAGGCCTCCGGGCTTTCGTCATGTTGCACCAAGGTGAAGGTCACCGGGCGTCTGCTGACCTGCGACACCTGATCCAGCAGCGCCACCTCGTCGGCCAAAGTGTGCTGTTCGCCACCTAGCTGCTGAAGTTCTCCCAGGGATCCGGCGGGAATGAGTTCGAAGACGCCGCGGCCTGCACGGCCCATAGCTTCGGCGAGCATCATGATCTCGTCGTCGGCCGCAAAGGTGCCGGGGATGGGCACACCGCCCATGGTGCGATGACCGATGGTGCGGGAGGTCGAAAACCCGACAGCGCCGGCCGCCAGCGCCTCTTCGACCAGCTGCGACATCGTGGCCATGTCTACGGGTGTCGCAGCTTCATTGGCGCGGCCGCGCGCGCCCATGACGTAGTTTCGCAGCGCCGCGTGGGGAACCTGCGCGCTGATGTCCAAGGCGAACCTGCGCGTCGCCAGATAGTCCATGTACTCCGGGAAGGTTTCCCACGCGCCCCACGCAACCCCCTCGTAGAGCGCCGTGCCGGGAATATCCTCGACGCCCTCCATCACCTCGATCAACTCCCGTTCACCGCCTGGCAGCGCCGGCGCAAAGCCAACGCCGCAGTTCCCCATCACGACAGTGGTCACCCCGTGGCTGGCGGACGGGTCCAGCTGATCGTCCCAGCACACCTGCCCGTCGTAGTGGGTGTGCACATCGACGAAGCCCGGGGTCACAATAGCGCCGTTGGCGTCGAATGTTTCGCGCGCAGCGGTGGAGATCGACGGGCCGATCTCGACGATGCGGCCATCCTTGATCCCGATGTCGCCCCGCGTCGGCGCTCCGCCCAGGCCATCAATGAGCTTGCCGCCCTGGATCAGAATGTCGAGCATCTGGGTCGCCCAATCCTATGCGAGAGCGGTCTACTCTCGTGTTCGGCGAGGCGTATCGAAACTGGCGGAAACGCTAGAAACCGTGCCGTCCGTCTGACGGGACGATCTCTGACGCTTGGGCCGCGGGGCCGCCGGCCGAGGCGAAAACTGGATGCGGCCACGCTCTTTCAGACATCCTCCCCCCACCGGACGGCAACCGGTGGCCGCTTCGGGGCGGCGGCAAGCGAGCACCGTCCAGACCGCAAAGGCGGCTGCGGATGGCGGTGCTTGCCGTTGCACGGTCGCTGGTCTCCACCTCAGTGCAGCGCGACGAAGCCCGCACGGTGGCGGCGCAGGACGGCGCCCATGAGGCCGAAGCCCGTGATCAAAAGCACCCAGGTTGCGGGTTCAGGCGCCGGCGAGATGGTGCTGGAGGCGCGGTTGAAAGTCGCTGTGCCGAGATAGGAGATCGCGTCGGATCCTGGACAGCTGTTGCCGCAGTTGGCGTAGAATCTCGCGGCGATGAAATCATAGGGGAACGATTGCCCCTCCAGGAACGTCTCAAGCGACGTTTCGCTTGTTATGGGTATGATCGGTCCGCAGCAGAACTGCGTGATGAGCCGGATTCCGTATGTGTACCGGGTGTCGATGCCGTCGTCGCCCCGGACCCTGAGGGACCGGCGCGCCCGGAAGTCGGAACGAAAATCCTCGAACTGGCCGAAGTAGGTGTACGTCGCCAGCACGCCCTCCACTGGCGCCTCCGGAATGCCCAAGAACGCCGCGCCGATGGCGTTCGTCGGATCGTCCGCCGTCAACACGCCGTCGGCGCGATATCGGAGATAGGGGCCGCTATCGTCGACGCCGGTCTGGGTCGAAAAGGTGGGCGTCACCGTGAAGGCAACCTGAAACTGGAGGTTCACGGCTTCACCGAAGCTGGTCGCACACCCTTCGAAGTTGCAGTTCCTCTGCTCATAGCGGTCCGTCACGTTGACATCGAACACGTAGACCGACGCCGCCACGGGCTGAGCCATGGCCAGCACGGCGGCGAAACCCATGAGGGCGAGGAATTTGGCAGGCATATCGAGACTTCCAACAACCGGCCCACTTGCCGGGATACTCTTCCGAATATCCTAGGATGTTGCAAAGGCTAATGAAATTGGACTGAAGACCTACGACTTTAGACGTATGGTCCCGGCTTGTCGGGCGCCGTCGTTCAGCGCGGGGGCCTCCCCGAGCGAATTCGGCGCGAGAGCCCCTGCCCAAGAGCCGGATCGCTTGCGTCGGACGCCCGACACCGCGCACCATCCGCAGTCATGAAGATGCTCGTCGTGGACGACCATGCGATCGTGCGGCAGGGCCTGGCGGCGCTGCTGATCGATAGCGGGGCGGCGGCGCAGGTGCTGGAGGCCGGCGATGCGGCGGCCGGGCTGGCCCTGGCGCGGGCGCATCCGGACCTGGACGCGGCGATCCTGGACCTGCGAATGCCGGGGGCCGAGGGCGCCTCGGCCGTGCGGGCCTTCGCCGCGCAGCGCCCAACCCTGCCGGTGATCGTCTTGTCATCCTCGGAGGACGCCGCCGACGTGCGCGAGGCGCTGGACGCCGGCGCGCTGGGTTATGTTCCCAAATCGGCAAGCCCGGAGACGATACTTTCGGCCGTGCGGCTGGTGATTGCGGGGGAGATCTATGTGCCGCCGCTGATGCTGCAAGCTGAGTCTCCCGCGGCGGCCGGCGGCCCCGGCGGCGCGGGGGAAGCGCTGACCGCACGCCAACGCGAGGTGCTGGCCTGCGTCGCGCAGGGGCTGTCCAACAAGCAGATCGGGCTGAAGTTCGGCCTCTCCGAGAAGACCGTGAAGGTGCATGTGAGCGCGATTCTGCGGGCGCTGGGGGTCGCCAACCGCACCCAGGCCGCGACCGCCGCCCAGGCGCTGGGCGTGGGCGCTACTCCGCCGCGGGGGCCAGCCGCGCCGGCCGGCGGATGAGGTTGCTGACCGCGGCGCGCAGGCGGGCGTGACTGAGCGGCTTGTGGAGCAGCGGATAGCCGCTGGCCTCGGCCTCGCGAATGCTCTCCGCCGCAGCGTCCCCGGTGACCAGCAGCGCCGGCACCTCGACACCGAGCGCGGCCCGGACGCGAGCGACGGCCTCGACGCCGTTTTCGCCGGCGCGCAGGCGATAGTCGCAGATGATCAGGTCCGGAGCCCCCTCACCGGACACGGCGGCCAGGGCCTCCTCCACGCCGCCGACCGCGATCACGCGGTGTCCCCAGCTTTCCAGCAGCGCCGCCATGGCGACGCGGATCGCCTGCTCGTCGTCGATGGCCAGGATGGTCCCGGTGCGCAGGTCGACCGGTGCGCGGCGCGGCGCGGAGGGCGCGACCGCCCTGGCCGTCGCGCGCGGGACCAGCACGCGGAACGTCGTGCCCTGGCCGGCTTCGCTGTCCATCTCCAGCGGATGGCCGAGGATGGCGGTCAGGCGCTGGACGATCGGCAGGCCGAGGCCCAGGCCCTTGGCGCGGTCCCGGTCGGGGTTGCCGATCTGGTAGAACTCCTCGAACACCGCCTCGCGCTGCTCGGGCGCGATGCCTGGCCCCGTGTCGCGCACCTCCAGGCAGTAGCTGCGCCCACGCCTGCGGCAGCCCACGATCACCCAGCCGCTTTCGGTGTAGCGCACGGCGTTGCTGATCAGGTTGGGCATCACCCGCTCCAGCAGGATCGGGTCGGACAGCACGTAGGCCGTCGTCGGCACGATCACCAAGTCGATGCCCTTGGCCTCGGCCTCCGGCTCCAGCTCATGGCAGATCCGCGCCAGCATGGGCTGCACGGGCAGCACCGTGGGCTTGCCGTCGATCAGCCCGGCATCCAGCCGCGAGATGTCGAGCAGCGAGGTGAACAGGCCGTCCAGGGCGCCGATCGAGGCGTCCATCTGATCGACCAGCTCGGCCGACCGCTTCGGCAAGCGGTGGCTGCGCATCGCCCCGATGAACAGGCCCAGCGCATGGACCGGCTGGCGCAGATCGTGGCTGGCGGCCGCCAGGAAGCGGGATTTCGCAAGGCTAGCCTGTTCGGCGATCGCCTTCTGCGCGGTCAGGCTCTCCACCAGCGCGGCGTTCTCGAACCGCAGGCGCAGCGCCTGAACCTGGCCCTGATTATAGTGCCTCGCCAGCAACAGCACGGTCGGGATCCACGCCAGGAAGCATACCGTGCACGCGATGTGCAGCACGTCGCCCTGCAGCGTGAACCACGCCACCACCGGAATGAATGTGGGCAGGAACGACGCCAGGAAGGCCGGCAGGTAGCCGCCGAACGCCATCATGCCGCCGTAGGCCACCGCCAACAGCACGGCGACCACGAACATCTGCAAATCGACGCGTCCCGGCGCGAGCAGCCAGAGGGCGCCCACCCCCCAGGTGAGAGCGCCGATCAGGGTGCCGATCACGAACCGGTCGGCCCACCTGCGCCATTCCGCATCTGGGGGACGGGCGCGCTGGAACGCGATCCGCAGGCCCTGGCGCGCCCCGGTGTTGAGCGTCATCACCCCCATCCAGATGCCCGCTTCGGGCGCCGGCAGCGTCCCGACCCAGACCAGCAGGCAGGCCAGCAGGCCTCCCACGGCCAGGGTCGTCACGACCGGGAAGCCGCCGCTGGCGTAGAGCAGGCGTATCTGCTCGGCGCGCACGGCGTCCAGGGGAGCGGGCGGGGGGCGGTGGATCTCGGCCGCGGTCATGGGGCCCTCGGGCGGCGGTCGGCCATCTTCGCGGAAGTTGCGACGCATGGCTACGCCGAAGCCGGAGCATGGCGCCGTCGAAGCCCCCGAAGAACACGGCCGCTGTAAAGGCCAAGGTTAGGCCGCGGCGCTCGGGTTTGGAATTGGACTGATGGCCTACGCCCTTCGACGTAGTTGTCCTCGCCCGGCGCCGTCGCCGACGACATTCGCAGCTGGGTGATCGGTGGTGGCGCGCCTGCTGTGGAGCCCGCGGTCGCCGATCCATCACCTCGGCCGCCGGCCGTTAGACCAGACGGTGTTCACCTCTTCGATCAAGTGGCAATGACGCCGCCGCGCCCTCAGGGCTGCGCCGGCAAGGCCGAAGCCGGCCAGCATCAGCACCCAGGTTCCGGGCTCCGGCACGCCGCCGCCCATGCCGAGCGGCGGACCGCCGGTCTGCAGGACGTCGAAGCTGAGGCTGACGCCGTCGAGCACGAAGCTGCTGCCGTCGAGGATGGGATTGTCGAACTTCGGACGGTTAAAATCCCACGGGAGCGATGGGCCGCTGTAGGGCTGGATCGATGCGGCCGAGAGACCGAAGTTCAGGTAACCCAGGCGATTGAGCAGCATCAGGTTATCGCTGTTGAGGTCAAACGAGAGGCCGAGGTCACCGTAGAGCGCGTGGTAAGTGTTCACCACCAGGGTGTGCACGTGGTTGATCGTGGGGAAACCGGCGATCGCGGGCCCGTTCTCGTCGGTAAAGCCGAGATCCTGGGTGTCCGTGGTGTCGAGCCCCTGGGTCGCGTGGCCCGTGGCGGTCTGGCTGGGGACGAAACCGCCGATCCCCAGAATGAGGTTGTCCGCGAAGTTGTCAGTATGGGTCGTGGTGGTGGTGCGGGTCATGTTCACGATCAGCCGGCGATTGGGGAAATCCGCGGTTGGAAAGCCCGAGATGACATCGTCGACGGTAGTCGTGGAACTGTAGCGCGGGTCCGAATGGGCCTGGGACGACAGGCTCGCCGAGGTGACGGCGAAGGTCCGGCCCTGGCCGTCGGAGAGGTAGGGTGACAGGTCGAACCGGCCGGTGAAGCCGCCGGAAAAGCCCGCCAGGCCGTCCACGACCGCGCCCGGCGTCTGGGTGAGGACGACGGTGTTGGCATCGGCAGACGGCGCGATGGCCGCCAGAGAGATCGCCAGTGCGCCCGCCAGCACCATATTTCGCAAATGCCGCATACTCATCTCCAGGCGTCCTTGTTGGGTAGCCTGGATTGTCGCTCGGAGAATGTGCCGACGATATTGGGCTGAGGTCGTAGTCCCTTGGACCTAGAGCAGAGTCTGCTCAAGCTGCCGGGCCTCGGCCACGTCAGGCCGGTCCTGCTGCTCGGCGTGCATCGTTTTTTTTGAAGCTCAGCTGCTCGCGCTCGCAGAACCTCCAGACCTCGCCATGACTGCGCGCATAGATCCAGCCAAGGTCACGGCCCTCCTCACCGTACATCACATACCGGTAGTCTGGATCGACATAGAGCACGAGAAGCGGCAAGCTGACGGGACAGAACGCTTGGACTCGCCAGTGCGCGTTGCCCGTGCCCGGCCGCAGTCGAACGTGAACCGTAAGGTGGAGGCAGTCGGGCTGTCACCGGTCTCCAAGAACGGCCGGAGAAGCGACGTTACGCCAAGGGAATCAACTTTGTTCGGATGAAGTCGACGCGGCCCAGCAGCATCCCGGCATGCTCTCGTGTCGGCGCCACGGGAATCGGGTAACCTCAACGCCCCAGTCCAGCCTGGTCCCCTTGCCCATCCCCGCCCTCTACGACCCCGCTAGCACCCGGACAATTTTAGTCTGACAACACCTGCGGGGGTATCGCGAGAACCTCCTGCTCGCCGACGACGGCACCTTCGGGTCGCTGGAACTGGCCCAGCCGTTCAACCTCGGAGGCCAGGCCGGCGCATCGCGTTTCCGATAGCGCGCCTTCACCGTCAGCGCCTTCCTGGACGGGGCCTGGGTCGACAACCGCCGCGGACCCGATCCGTCGCCGCAGTCGATCGCCAGCCTGGGTGCAAGCCTGGCCTGGACGCCGATTGACGCGCTGTTCGTCCGCGTCACCTACGGCGAAGCGCTTCGAAGCGCGCCCGCCAGCGGCGGCCACGATCTGCAGGACCGTGGCGTGCAGTTCCGGATCACCGTCCGTCCGCTAGCGGTCCGAGAGGTCGCTAGCAGTTTCCCCAGTTGGTCTCTCCGCGGAGAGACCAATTGCCCGGACTGCGTGGCGGAGCGTCTTCATCCTGCGAAACCGGCCCATCGCCCGTTCTCGTCGTCGGAACTGTTGGTGTGAATTCTCCGCCCGGTTGTTCAACCAGCGTCCGGTCTCGTGGCGTACGGTGGCGCCGATTTTCGCGAGATCCTCATATGAACGTCGAGACTGAAGGTCGCTCGCGCCAGGTCGCCAGCGTCCTTGGAGGTTGCGCTTTCTCGGGCCACGGTCTTTGTAGGCAGGTGGGACAACGAATTTCCAGATCTGACGCCAAGGCGGGGCAGCCCCCCCCAGAGACCCGGGTCGTGGGCGGTGGCGTCCAATCCGAGGAATCGCTTGTCCAGACCGGCGCACTGCAGAGCGCCATTTTCAACAGTGCCAACTTCTCGAGCATCGCCACCGACGCCAAGGGTGTGATCCAGATCTTCAACGTCGGCGCCGAGCGGATGCTTGGCTACACGGCGTCTGAAGTCACGAACACCATCACCCCAGCTGACATCTCCGATCCTCTGGAGCTGATCGCGCGCGCCGAGGCGCTGAGCGCGGAGCTCGGCACGCCCATCACCCCAGGATTCGAAGCGCTGGTGTTCAAGGCCTCACGCGGCATCGAAGACATCTATGAGCTTACCTACATCCGCAAGGACGGCACCCGTTTCCCGGCGGTGGTGTCGGTCACCGCGTTGCGCGACGCCCAGGAGACGATCATCGGCTACTTGTTGATCGGCACCGACAACACCGCGCGCAAGGAGGCCGAGGCGGCGCTCCTGAAGGCCGGGGCGCTGCAGAGCGCGATCTTCAACAGCGCCAACTTTTCGAGCATCGCCACCGACGCAAAGGGTGTGATCCAGATCTTCAACGTCGGCGCCGAGAAGATGCTGGGCTACGCCGCCGCTGACGTGATGAACAAGATC